>NZ_JANFVR010000300.1 GCF_024609805.1 Tahibacter caeni
CTCTTCCGATCTCCGGCTTGGCCGCTTCGGGCCGCGCGATCGCGACGGTCGCGGCCGCGGGCTTGGCGGCGGCGACCGGTTCGGTCGCATCGCCGTTCCGGCGCAGCGACACCGGCACGGCCTCGATGGCCGTGAGCACCTGGGCCGCGTCGACGTAGCGGTCCTTGGGATCCTTGGCCAGGCAGCGGTCGATGAGTTCCTGCCAGTGGGCCTGCGCGGCAGGCAGGCGCGGAATCGCCTCGAATACATGGGCATAGGCGACGGCGAAACCGTCGGCGCCGTCGTAGGGCGGCTTGCCGGTCAGGCCGTACCAGGCGAGCACGCCGAGGCTGTAGAGGTCCGACCGCGCGTCGATGTCGCCGCCGCGCGCCTGTTCCGGGCTCATGTAATGGCTGGTGCCGACCGAGAAGCCGGTGCTCGTGATGCGCGTCGCCTGGCTGGCCGCGAGCGCGATGCCGAAATCGGTCAGCACCGGATTGTCGGCCGAGTCGAACAGGATATTGCCGGGCGCCACGTCCCGATGCACGTAGCCGCGCTCGTGGGCGTAGGCCAGCGCCCGGGCCACGCCGGTCAGCACGCGCTTGAGCTCGCTTTCGTCGAGGCCGCGCTGCACGCGCGCCACGAAGTCGCCGCCGGGCAGGTACTGCATCGAGAAATAATGCAGCTGGTTCGGCGTCACGCCGACATCGAACACCTGCACGATGTTGGCATGGGCCAGCGAGGCCAGGGTGCGTGCTTCCTGCAGGAAGCGCCGCGTGAAGGTCGGGTCGGCCGCCAGCGCCGGCGACATGACTTTGAGCGCGACCTGGCGCTCCAGCGAGGTCTGCACGGCGAGATGGACGCTGGCCATGCCGCCCTGGCCGATCTCGCGCTTGATCTGATAGCCGGGTATTTCGATCACGGGTCTTCGCACTCCCCTGTACGTGGCGAATCCAGTCGAGGCGCCATTGTAAGGACTGTCACCCCCGCGTGGACGTGTCCTGCTGCGCATCGCGATGGCGATCCGGGCGACATCCGCGTGTTGAGATTCCCCGGACCCGGCTCCACACTGGCGCGATGATCGAAGCCATGCTGCTACTCGTCCTCGTCGGCGGTTCCGCCTTGCTCTGGCAGTCGGCGCTGCGTGCCCGCGACCGCGCCGTCCACGCCAGCCGCCGGCTCTGTGCCCAGGCCGGCGTGCAGCTGCTGGACCAGTCCGTCAGCCTGCGCCGGCTCGCTCTCGTGCGGTCGGGCTCGGGCCGGCTCGCCGTACGTCGTCATTACAGCTTCGAAGTCAGCACCGACGGCTCTAACCGCCATCCGGGCAGCCTGCAGTTCGACGGCGACCGGCTCGAGAATTTCAGCCTGCCGCTGCGCGCCGACGATCCGGCGCTGGCCGAGCTCGCCCGGCTGCACTGACCCTCGTCGCAATCCCCGAATCCTTGCGCCGGAACACGCCGCCGCTCACTTGATGACGCGCAGGTGGCCGCCTTTCTTGGCCGGTGCCTCGCTGTCGCTGCCGGCCGTGGTCGGCGGCGGCGATGGCGGCGCATCTTCGGCCGGGAACATCATGCCCTGGCCGTTTTCCTGGGCGTAGATCGCGAGCACGGCGCCGACCGGCACCTCGACGCGATGGCTCACGCCGCCGAAGCGCGCGTTGAAGCGGATCCAGTCCTTGCCGAGCTCGAGGCCGGCGACCGCGCGCGGCGCGATGTTCAGCACGACGCGACCGTCCTTGGCCGCCTGGGGCGGAACCACCACGCCGGGCCAGGCCGCATCGACGAGCAGATACGGCGTGAGGTTGTTGTCGCTGATCCATTCGTGGATCGCGCGTACGAGATAGGGCCGGTTCGAGCTCATGCCGGTCGCGCCGGCGTCGTTGTCAGTCACGCAACAATTTCTCGTCTGGGGTCAGGCTGCGGGTGAAGCCGGGATTGCGGAAGATGCGTTCGCCGTAGTCGTGTATGGCCTGCGCCTCGCGCGGCAGGCTGACGCCGAGGCTCTGCAGGCGCCAGATCAACGGCGCCAAAGCGCAGTCGGCGAGGCTCAGTTCGGGATTCAGGAAGAACTTCGCCGCCTTGAACAGCGGCAGCGCAGCGATCAACGCCTCACGCAGACGCTTGCGCGCGGCCTCCGAGCTCTTGCCGCTGCCCGCGCACTGCTCCACGAGCGGCAGCCAGTCCTGTTCCATGCGCACGATGGCCAGTCGCAGGCGCGCCCGCGACAGCGGATCGATCGGCATCAGCGGCGGATGCGGGTAGCGCTCGTCGAGGTATTCGGCGACGACGGTCGTGTTGTAGAGCACGAGTTCGCGATCGACCAGCGTCGGCAGGCTCTGCGTCGGGTTCAGATCGATCAGATCCTCGGGCGGCTTGGCCGGATCGACCGTCACCAGATCGTAGCTGACGCCCTTGGCAGCGAGGATCAGGCGTATGCGATGGCAGTGAACGCAATCGCGGGCCGAATACAGCGTGAGGATCGTGCGCGAACGGGTGCTCAAGGCCATGCCTCTCCCCTGACACGGTGCGGCGACCGTCCCCGGTCGCCTGCGCCGAATCTACTACGCGCCCAGGCGTTCGCCTAGCCGGAGAAAACCGGACCGGCCGACTGCCGGCAAACCGGCGGATGCCGGTAGACGACCGCCGCGGCGAGGGCACCGACCGGCGGGCTTCAGGCCCGCCGAGGGCGGTAGTCGCCGGCAATGCCGGGAAGCGCGCGGAGAAAGCCCGGCGCGGCAGCCTGCCGCCGCGCCGGGCACGACCTCAGTGCACGTCCTTCCAGTACTCCTTCTTCAGGAGCCAGGCCAGGAACGTGAAGAACGCGAGGTAGAGCACGACCCAGGCGCCGAGCTTCTGGCGCTGCAGTGCGGCGGGCTCGGCGGCGTACTGCAGGAACGCCGTCAGGTCGCGCACCGTCTCGTCGAACTGCTGCGCGTTCTGCGTGCCGGCGGCCGCGACTTCGAGATGCACGAGGCACTTGCCGTCGATCTCGGTCTTGCCTTCGGCGCAGACCTCGACTTCGCGCACGCCGTTGTTGCAACCCTCGGCCGGCGTGCCGGAGCACTTTTCCTGCTTCTTCTGCTTGGGTTCGAACGTCGCGTGCTGGCTGCCCTGCATCTCCCAGAGCACGTTCGGCATCGAGGCGCCCGGGAACACGACATTGTTCCAGCCCAGCGGGCGCGAGTGGTCGACGTAGAACGACTTCAGGTAGTTGTAGACCCAGTCCGGCCCCTTGGAGCGGCCTTCCAGCGACAGGTCCGGCGGCGCCTTGCCGAACCACACGGCCGCATCGGCCGCCGGCATCGACGAGACGACCGTGTCGCCGAACTTCGCGCCCGTGAAGTTCAGGTTCTGCATGACCTGATCCTCGCTGAGGCCGAGGTCGTCGGCCAGGCGCGAATAGCGCACGAACTGCAGCGAATGGCAGCCGACGCAGTAGTTGAAGAACAGCTTGGCGCCGCGCTGCACCTGCGCGATGTTGTCGGGACGCGTGTTGGCCGGCGGCATCCCGCCGCCGCTGTTGGCCAGGGCGGCCGGCGCGATCGAGGTCAACGCGACGGCCAGCGAAAGACCCAGCTTGGTCATGGCGTTCTTAATCATGCGCGGGCACCCGCTCCGGAACAGGCTTGGTGGAATCGCTCTTCGTCCATAGCGGCATGGTGATGAAGAACGCGAAGTAGATGAAGGTCAGCACGCGGCCGACGATGGTCTCGACCGGGTCGGTGCCCGGACCGGCGCCGATCTTGCCGAGCCAGATGAACGAGAACGCGAACAGGGCCAGCGCGACCTTGGAGATCCAGCCGCGGTAGCGGTAGGACTTGACCGGGCTGCGGTCCAGCCACGGCACGAGGAACAGGATCGCGATCGCCGCGAACATGGTCAGCACGCCGAACAGCTTGTCGGGAACCACGCGCAACATCGCGTAGTACGGCGTGTAGTACCACACCGGCTTGATGTGCGCCGGCGTCACGAGCCTGTCGGCCGCGATGAAGTTGTCGTGCTCGAGGAACCAGCCGTTGACGGTCGGCTCGAAGAAGATCACGAACGCGCAGATCGTCAGGAAGAAGCCGACGCCGAACAGGTCCTTGACCGTGTAGTACGGATGGAACGCGATGCCGTCGAGCGGCTTGCCGTTCGCATCTTTTTTCTTCTTGATGTCGATGCCTTCGGGATTGTTGGACCCGACTTCGTGCAACGCAGCCAGGTGCAGCACGACCAGCAGCAGCAGCACGAGCGGCAGCGCGACGACGTGCAGCGCGAAGAAGCGGTTCAGGGTCGCGTCGGCCGGCAGGTAGTCGCCCATGATCCATTCGACGAGCGAGTCGCCGACCATCGGGATCGCGCCGAACAGCGAGATGATGACCTTGGCGCCCCAGAACGACATCTGGCCCCAGGGCAGCACGTAGCCCATGAAGGCTTCGGCCATCAGCACGAGGTAGATCAGCATGCCGAGCAGCCAGACGAGCTCGCGCGGCTTCTGCGCCGAGCCGTACAGCAGGCCGCGGAACATGTGCAGGTAGACGACGATGAAGAACGCCGACGCGCCGGTGGAATGCATGTAGCGGATCAGCCAGCCCCACTCCACGTCGCGCATGATGGTCAGCTCGACCGACGCGAACGCCTGCGAGATGCCCGGCGCGAAATCGGCCGCGCTGGGCTTGAAGTGCATGGTCAGGAAGATGCCCGTGACGATCTGGTTGACCAGGACGAGCAGCGCGAGCGAACCGAAGTAGTACCAGAGGTTGAAGTTCTTCGGCGCCCAGTATTCCGACATGTGCTTGCGGTACATGGGACCGAACGCCGCGGCGCGGTAGTTGAACCACTCCTGCAGGCCGGAGACGGCGCGTTGGATGCGGGACGTGGCCATTACGCGGCTCCTTCCGGCTTGACGCCGATGACCAGCGTCTTGTCGTCGGCGAAGTGGTAGTCCGGCACCTTGAGGTTGGTCGGCGCGGGCACGCCCTGGAACACGCGGCCGGCCATGTCGAAACGCGACTTGTGGCAGGGGCAGAAGAAGCCGCCCTTCCACTCCGCGTCGAACGGCTCGGGCTTGATCTCACCGTGGAACTTCGGCGAGCAGCCCAGATGGGTGCAGACGCCGATCATGACCAGCCACTCTTCCTTGATCGAGCGGTACAGGTTCTGCGCGTACTTCGGCTGCTGGTCCGTGTTCTTGGACTCCGGATCACGCAGACGCGAATTCAGCGAGGCCAGCGCCGCGACCTGCTCGGGCGAACGGCGCACGATCCAGATCGGCTGGCCGCGCCATTCGGCGATGACCATCTGGCCGACTTCGATCTTGCTGATGTCCTGCTGCACGGGCGCGCCGGCGGACTTCGCCTTCGCACTCGGCAACCAGGTCTTGATGAATGGCACTGCCGCTGCGAGGGCACCTGCACCGCCGACGACTGCAGTCGTGGCCGTGAGGAACCGACGGCGGCCATGATTGACGCCTTCGTTCGCCATCCGGGTCTCCGGTTCAATACTTGGGAATACGTTCGGGGTCGTCGCGCCCGGCTGCACCGGCCCGCCGCAATCGCCGTGGCCGCGGAAGCGTTTCCGCGCCGACCGTCGCTGCGTGCCGCTGAAGACGAAGCCTGCTGCCGGATCACCGGCCCGCGTGACGGCTGGCCCCAAAAATCGTGTTAGTTTAACGACTGAACCGGCAGCGCACAATCAAACCTGCCGCCCGCTGCGGCCCGTTGCAACGCGCCCGCGCCTTCCTTGGACAAGACATGAAACCCGCGTTCCGCGCGCTCGCCTTCGTGCTGCAATTCGCCACCCTCGGTCTCGCCATCGCCTTCATCGTCACGCGCCTGTGGCCCGACGTGCCGGCGCGCCTGCGCGGCGAGCCCGTCCCGGCCACAGCCGGCGCGGTGGCGCCCGCCGCA
>NZ_JANFVR010000301.1 GCF_024609805.1 Tahibacter caeni
GCCCTGGGGCGCGGCGCCGCCGGCCTGGCACGCGCGGCTGCAGGGCGCGCTGCGCCTGCGCACGGTGCTGCTGCAGTCGTACGTCGTCGCCGCGCCGCTGCTGTCGCTCGCATTGCTGCAGACCCTCGGCCTCGGCCTGGCCGGCGTCGATCTGTGGCAGACGCTCGGACTCGCGATCCGGCTCGGCCTCGGCCTCGTCGCGGTGCTCGCGATGGCGCTGCTGCTGCGGCGCTTCCGGCGCGCACGCGACACCTTCGCCGCGAGGCTCGTCGATGCGCTGAGCCTCGGCAGCCTGTCGCGCGCGCAGCGCATGATCGACGCCGCCGCCGCGAGCGACGCTGCGGACCGGCGCGACGCGGCGTGAGCATGAGGTTGCGGTTCGCGGGTGGCTCTCCTGCAACCGGCGCGGCAACGTCGCGCGTTCGCAGGTTGCCGCGGCACGGCGAACTGCACCCTCGAGTACATCCAGGCCGGTCGATGGCGATCGAGGCGTCCCGGCGCGACACCGCCGGTCTCCGGCGACCCGCTGCGCCTCCCCGGTCCGCCGCTTCAGTGCGTCACCACGTCGTCGAACAGCTGATCGCTAGCGTCATTCCGGACAGCACGTCTTCCGCGACATGGACGCTGCGCATCTCGACCCTCGAGAACCGTGCCGCTTTCGGCATCACGTCGCTCCGGCACATCGGGGCCTTCGTCAAGTTCCTCGACAAGAAGCTGCCGGCGCTGGTCGAGCGCTGCGGCGACCTGCGCGAACTCGATCGCATGGTCAATGCGGATCGCGCTCGCATCGACGGATACGATTTCGCGGCCGCCGAAGGTCCGATCGTGCTGGCCGGGCTCGCCGGCAATCCGAACTTCGAGAGCATGGTCGCGTACGCCGATACGCGTTACGACCGGCGCGACATCGAGGGCGACACGCCGATCGTGCGGCTTGCGGATCATCTGCGCCGAACCCTGCCGGTGGAACGGGGTGAGTCCTGCGGAGTAGGGGAAAGAGGACGGAGATGATTGGCCGGGCCTGGTCGGGCGGCCATGCGTCGTTCGCAACGCCGGGTCGAGCGGAACGACGACCCGACCTGGCAAGGCCAGGGCCGGGAAAAGACCCGGGACCGCGGGCGACGTGGTCGTTCCGAGCGTTCCACGCAAGCGATAGCACGCTGTTGCGGTTCTCTGCCCGCTCGCCGGCCCTCTGCGCAATTCCGCGCAAGTCCGCGTCACCGGCCTCGCTGCAATCTTCCCGTCACGACCGGCGCCGCAACCCCGCGACCAAAGTCGCAGTGATTCGCGTCCCGACGGCCCCAGCTCGGTCGCCCGCGGCAGTGCATTCCGCGCTACCGTCCGCTTCGCCCGGTCCTTCCGCTTCATTTCTGGAGAGTCGCCCATGGAATACCGTTATCTCGGCCGTTCCGGCTTTCGCGTTCCCGCCCTGAGCTTCGGCACCGGCACGTTCGGCGGCCAGGGCGCGCTGTTCAGCGCCTGGGGCTCCACCGACGTGGTCGAGGCGCGCCGCCTCGTCGACATCTGCCTCGACGCCGGACTCACGATGTTCGACAGCGCCGACATCTATTCCAAGGGCGCGGCCGAATCGATACTCGGCGAGGCGCTGAAGGGCCGCGCCCGCGACCAATACCTGATCTCGACCAAGGCCACGTTCCGCTTCGGCGACGGCGAGAACGAGGTCGGCTCCTCGCGCCATCACCTGATCCGCGCCGTCGACGCCGCGCTCGCACGCCTGGGCACCGACTACATCGACCTGTTCCAGCTGCACGGCTTCGACGCGCGCACGCCGGTCGAGGAAACCCTGTCGACGCTCGACGACCTCGTGCGCGCCGGCAAGCTGCGCTATCTCGGCGTGTCCAATTTCAGCGGCTGGCACCTCATGAAATCGCTGGCCGTCGCCGACCGCTACGGCTGGTCGCGCTACGTCGCGCACCAGGCCTACTACTCGCTGATCGGCCGCGACTACGAATGGGAGCTCATGCCGCTGGCCGCCGACCAGGGCGTCGGTGCGGTGGTCTGGAGCCCGCTGGGCTGGGGCCGCCTGACCGGCAAGCTGCGCCGCGGCGCGGCGCTGCCGGAAACCAGCCGCCTGCACGCGACGGCCGACTACGGCCCGCCGGTGGCCGAGGACTATCTGTACAAGGTCGTCGACGCGCTCGACGAGGTCGCCGCCGAAACCGGCAAGAGCGTCGCGCAGGTCGCGCTGAACTGGCTGCTGCAGCGGCCCACGGTCAGCACCGTCGTGATCGGTGCGCGCAACGAGGAACAGCTCCGGCAGAACCTCGGCGCCGTCGGCTGGAACCTGACGCCGGAACAGGTCGCGAAGCTCGATGCGGCCAGCGCGACGACCAAGCCGTATCCGTACTGGCACCAGGCCGCGTTCGCATACCGGAATCCGACGCCGGTCTGAGGCACACGAAAAACGGCGGCGGCTCTCGCGTCGATGCGCAACCGCCGCCGAAGAACTCGTGCGACGGAGCCGGCGGCGACGGTGCGCCCTGACCAGATCGCGAAAGCGGGGCGGACAGGATCAGCACGACGGTGCGCCCGGCGCTTTTGCCGCGGCCGCCACAATCGGACACGCGCGGCGGGTGCAGAATGCCTCCGGTCCAGCTACGCCGGATGCCCCATGAAACCGTCGCCGTATTTCCTGTCGTTGATCCTGCTGGCCTCGCCGGCGCTCGCCGATCCGCTGCCGCGCTTTCCGCCCGGCGCGGTCTGGAACCGCGACATCTCGGCCGCGCCCGTGCATCCGCAGTCGGCCGGCATGATCTCGACCCTGGCCGGACTCGGCGGCTTCGGCTTCGGCCGGATGCAGATCGATTTCGGCCTGCAGGTCGTGCGCGCCGCGGCCGGCAGTCCGACGCGCACGATCACGGGCTATCCCTACGACGACTATTACTCGCCCGACTGCGAGCCAATCGGCACGGCGCTGCCGGTGCCGGCGAACGCGGCGATCGAGTCCAGCACGGGCCTGAGCTGCGACAACGAGAACGAGGACTGCCATCTGCTCGTCGTGCAGGGAACCACCTTGTACGAGGCCTATCACGCGAACGCGAGCGGCGCGACCGGGCTCGAGGCGCAGTGTCTGGTCAAGTGGCACCTGACCGCGGTCTATCCGGGCCAGGGCCGCGGCGAGCACTGCAGCAGCGCCGACGGCGCCGGCTTCCCGATCGCACCGCTGCTGTTCAATGCCGACGAGGTTCATGCGGCCGTGCAGAGCGGCGGCGACGTCGGCCATGCGCTGCGCTTCATCCTGCCGAACGAGCGCATGGCCAACGACGTATCGCTCGGCGGCACCTTGGGCCGGCTCTACGTGCGTCCGGCCACGCATGCGGGCTCGCCTTCGGGGCCGGCCGGCAGCGTGCCCTACGGTTCGCGCCTGCGTCTGCGCGCGGATTTTCCGATGGCCGGCTACTCGCCGGCGGCGCAGGTGATACTGCGCACGATGCAGCGCTACGGCATCGTGCTGGCCGACGGCGGCAACGTCGCGCTGACCGCCGAGAGCGACCGCTACACCACGCACAGCTGGAGCGAGGTCGGCCTGGATTCGCGCGTGTTCGATCAGACACCGGGCGCGCGCGTCGTCGCGATCGGCGATTTCCAGGTCCTCGACACCGGCGCGCGCATCGCCGAGACCTACGACTGCGTGCGCACGACCGTCGTCGCCGACACGATCTTCGTCGACGGACTCGAATAGCGCGAAGACGCCGAGCGAGCCGACACGCATGCCGGACCTCTCCCGCCACCGTCTCGTCGGCAACGTGCGCATGCCGCGCCTCGTCTACGGCACGGCCTGGAAAAAGGCCGCGACGGCGCAGTGGGTCGAGGCCGCGCTGCGCCAGGGTTTCGACGGCATCGACACGGCCGGCCAGCCCAGGCACTACGACGAAGCCGGCGTCGGCGCCGGCATCGCCGCGTCGGCACGTCCGCGCGATACGCTGTATCTGCAGACCAAGTTCACGCCGTACGCGGGACAGGACCCGGCGCGCCTGCCGTACGATGCGGCCGCGCCGCTTGCGGAACAGATCGCCGCATCCTTCGCGAACTCGCAGCGCAACCTGCGCAGCGGCTATCTCGACGCACTGCTGCTGCATTCGCCGCTGCGCGAAACCGCAGCGCAGCGCAACGCCTGGGCGGCGTTCGAGACGCTCGCCGACGCCGGCAAAGTCGGCCTGCTCGGCATCAGCAACTGCTACGAGCCGGCGCAGTTGCGGCAGCTCTGGCGCGAGGCGCGCATCAAGCCGTCCATCGTGCAGAACCGCTTCTACGCGCAGACTGGCTACGACCGCGAGATCCGCGCGTTCTGCCGCGCGAACGGCCTCGTCTACCAGAGCTTCTGGACCCTCAGCGCGAACCCGCAGCTGCTGAACTCGGCAACCGTGCTGGCCCTGGCGGCGGCCTACGAACGCACGCCGGCGCAGATCCTGTTCCGCTGGCTGATCCAGAACGACGTCGTGCCGTTGACCGGCACGACGTCGCTGACACATCTGCGGCAGAGCCTGGACGTGCTCGCGTTCGAACTCGAAGCACAGGATTGCACTGCGATCGCAGGACTGCTGGCGTAGGTTGCGGTGAGCACAGCGAACCGCAACGCCGAGGCGCTGATGCCGTGTGAAACGCGAACGGAGCGCTGACGGCCTCGCCAGATTCCACATCGCGTCGTTGGCGATTCTTCGCCGCGACGACACCTCGGTGTTGCGGTTCGCTGCGCTCACCGGCAACCTAAGCCGGTCGCCGTCACCGCGGAGCACGTCATGCCCAGGCTCGTCAAATGCGGCCTGATCCAGACTTCCATGGCCTGCGCGAGCAGCGAGCCTCTCGCCGTCATTCGCGAGGCGAATGTCGCGAAGACCGTCGGCTTCGTCGAACAGGCGGCCGCGGCCGGCGTGCAGATCCTCTGCATGCAGGAAATCTTCACCGGGCCGTATTTCTGCGCCGAGCAGAATCCGCGCTGGTTCGACGCAGTCGAACGCATTCCCGACGGCCCGACGACGCAGCTGATGCAGGAGCTCGCGCGCCGCCATCGCATGGTCATCGTCGTGCCGCTGTACGAGGAGGACACGACCGGCGTCTACTACAACACCGCCGCGGTCATCGACGCCGACGGCCGCTATCTCGGCAAATACCGCAAGAACCACATCCCGCACTGCGCGCCGGGCTTCTGGGAGAAGTTCTACTTCCGGCCGGGCAACCTCGGTTATCCGGTGTTCGACACCGCCTACTCACGCATCGGCGTCTACATCTGCTACGACCGGCATTTTCCCGAAGGCGCCCGCGCGCTCGGCCTGGCCGGCGCCGAGATCGTGTTCAATCCGTCGGCCACCGTCGCCGGGCTGTCGGAATACTTGTGGAAACTGGAACAACCGGCGCACGCGGTCGCGAACGCCTACTTCGTCGGCGCGATCAACCGGGTCGGCACCGAGGCGCCGTGGAACATCGGCGAGTTCTACGGCCAGAGCTATTTCTGCGATCCGCGCGGCCAGTTCCTCGCGGTCGGCTCGCGCGACCGCTCCGAGCTCGTCACGGCCGAGCTCGATCTCGAGCGGATCCGCGAAGTGCGCAACGTCTGGGCGTTCTACCGCGACCGCCGGCCCGACAGCTACGGCGCGCTGATCGCGCCGTAGCCGCCGCGCCGATCAGACCAGCGGCTGGCCGCGGCCTTCGTAGATGTCGCCGAAGCCGAGCGGCCGGCAGCTCGCGAACAGCTGCCGCTGCAGCGCGTCGGCGCGCGCGCGATCGCGCGGCGCCCGGAACAGCGCGCGGTCGCGCGACAGCAGGCAGGCGGCGACGCCGGCGACGATCGGCGCGGCCATCGAGGTGCCGCTG
>NZ_JANFVR010000302.1 GCF_024609805.1 Tahibacter caeni
CACCTGGCCCAGGGCCGCTTCGGCCAGCACCAGGTGCAGTGGCTGGTGCAGGAAGCCGCGGCGCCCGCGGCCCGGCCCGGCTCGCGGCGGACCTGAACCCCGGCGGTGGCCGCGGACGGCCGCGCCCGGTGCGGCCGGGCCCCGGCCGCCTATAATCGCGGCCCCGAATCGAGGTGCCCCATGTCGAAGACGATGAAAGCCCTGGTCAAGCGCGAAGCGGCCAAGGGCATCTGGATGGAAGAAGTGCCGATGCCCGAGATCGGCCCAAACGACGTGCTGATCAAGCTCGAGAAGACCGCGATCTGCGGCACCGACCTGCACATCTACAAGTGGGACGAATGGTCCCAGCGCACGATCAAGCAGGGCCTCGTCATCGGCCACGAATTCGTCGGCCGCATCGTCGACATGGGCGCCGGCGTGCGCGGCTACCAAGTCGGCCAGCGCGTCTCGGCCGAAGGCCATATCGTCTGCGGCCACTGCCGCAACTGCCGCGCCGGCCGCCAGCATCTCTGCCCGAACACCGTCGGCATCGGCGTGAACCGCAACGGCGCGTTCGCCGAATACATTTCGATGCCGGCCTCGAACCTCTGGCCGATCCCGGACCAGATCCCGTCCGAGCTCGCCGCATTCTTCGACCCCTACGGCAACGCCGCGCACTGCGCGCTCGAATTCGACCTGATCGGCGAGGACGTGCTGATCACCGGCGCGGGCCCGATCGGCATCATCGCCGCCGGCATCTGCAAGCATGTCGGCGCGCGCAACGTCGTCGTCACCGACGTCAACGACTACCGCCTCAAGCTCGCCGCCGAAATGGGCGCGACGCGCGTCGTCAACGTGGCCAAGCAGTCGATCAAGGACGTGGTCAAGGAACTGCACATCGAAGGCTTCGACGTCGGCCTGGAGATGAGCGGCAACCAGCGCGCGTTCGCCGACATGCTCGACTGCATGTACCACGGCGGCAAGATCGCGCTGCTCGGCATCCTGCCCAAGGGCGCCGGCATCGACTGGGACAAGGTCATCTTCAAGGGCCTCGTGCTGCACGGCATCTACGGCCGGCGCATGTACGAGACCTGGTACAAGATGACGCAGATGGTGCTGACCGGCTTCCCGCTCGCGAAGGTGCTGACGCACCAGATCCACATCGACGACTTCCAGCGCGGCTTCGATCTCATGGACGCCGGCAACTGCGGCAAGATCGTCTGCAGCTGGAACTGAGGTCTCCGGCGGTCCTGCGCCACCGGCCGGTTCCAGGCACCTCGTCGATGCTCCCGCTTCGTTTCGTGCTGATCGCCTGCATCGCCGCCGTCGCGGCGGCGGCGCGCGCCGGTGACGTCGCCGGCGATGAACCGGCGTCCGATGCCGCGGTCGCCGCGCCGGTGGTCGCGGAGACGCGCGCGGACGAGACGGTAGTGAACGAACCGGCATCCGACGCCGCGGCCGCGCCAACCGCCGCGCCGACGATGCGGACCACCGAGACGTTCGAAAGCGAGCCGCTGCTCGACGCCGCGGCCATCGTGCAGCCGGCGCTGCTGTCGGCGCCGAACTCGACCGTCGCGCCGCGCGCGGTCGTGCACGGCTACATGGCGCGCTTCGATCTCGCCACGCCGTTCGGTCCGGTCGCGGCCGAGAGCGTGGAGCTGCTGGCCATACGCCAGGCCGAGATCCCGGCGATCGAAACGCTGGAGCGGGTCAGCCGCAGCGCCGCATTCGCGCAGGCGCTCGGCGAGCGCTTCCGCAAGACCGGCAAGTCGGTATGGCAGGTCGTCACGCATCCGGTCGCGACGGTGACCGGCCTGCCGGCCGGCGTCGCGCGCTACTTCCGCAAGCAGGTCGAGCGCTGGACCGGCCGCGCGCAGTCGCTCAGCGACCGCGCCGCGCGCGAGTTCGGCGCCGACGGCGATCCGTTCCGCACGGCGCAGGCGCCGATGGGCAGCGCGCGCGAAGCATTGCCCGGAGCCGCCGAGGAAAAGCCCGACAAGCCCTGGTACGGCAGCGCCGGCAAGGAAGTCGGCCGCGAGATCAAGCGCCAGCTCGACTACAACAAGATGCGCCGGCAGATGGCCAAGCGCCTCGGCGTCGATCCGAGCTCGAGCAACCCGCAGCTGCGCGAGCGCCTGGACACCCTGGCCTGGGCCGCGGTCGGCGGCGATTTCAGCGGCGGCGCCGCGCTCGACGCGGTCGGCGGCAGCGCGGCCGAGGTGATCTCGGTCGGCGGCCGGCTCAATTCGCTGGTCTGGGAGCTCGACGAGGACAACCTGCGCGAACGCAATCAACGCCGCCTGAGCCAGTGGTGCAGCGACGAATTCGCCGTGCGCCAGTTCCTGCGTCGCGGCGGCTTCAACGACAGCCTGCGCACGGCGCTCGCCGACGAACTCGATGCGCTCAAGCCCGCGCGCGGCTGCAACGATCTGGTCGAGATCGGCGCCGGCACGCGCAGCGAGCTCGAAGCGCGCTATCTCGTCAACGCGCTGCGCCTGATCCGCCGCGACGGTGCCGCCGGCGGCGAGCTGTTCGTCGTCGGCGCGGCCCTGGCCTGGCGCGGCGCCGACGGTCGCCTGCTGCTGCCGCTGCCGCTGGACTGGCTCAGCTGGACGCAGGACATGGCCGACTTTTTCGCCGCGCCGCAGTTCCGCGTCGAGGACAAGCGCGTGCTCGTCGGCGGCGAAGCGTCGATCGCGGCGCAGCGCGCATTGGCCGCGCGCGGCTGGCATTTGCAGCTGCGCACGCCGTACGACGGCGCGCCGCCGTATGCCGAGGACCTTTCCCAGGGACTGCCGCAGGCGCCCGGCGCCGAGGCGCCGCAGCTCTGCGTCGGCGACGTGGTCGAGACCTCGGCCTGCCTGTAGCGCGGCGCTCCGCGACGGCGCTGCCGCGGGCTCATCCTCGCGCGGCCGGGCGCCGGACCGTTCAGTCGCGCGAACGGGCGGCACGGGCAACGCGCCGCCGGGCAGAATGTGACGCGATCGACACCGCGACTGCGGCGGCGTGCGATAACGCGGCCCGCGTCCAGCGCGGATAATGCGGCGCGTCGGCGGCGTCGCCGGCTTGCAAGGTCCAGCCCCATGCTCGCTTCGCCTCCGCACCAGATCACCCAGCTCCTGCGCGCCTGGCAGTCCGGCGACGGCGACGCGCGCGAATCGCTGCTGAATCTCGTCTACCACCACGTCCGCGCGATCGCGGCGAATTCGCTGCGCGGCGCGCCGGGTGCGACCCTGACGCCGACCGAGATCGCCCACGAGGCCTTGCTGCGCATCCTCGGCGCCGACGCCGACTGGCAGGACCGGCGCCACTTCTTCCACGTGATCGCCCAGGCGACGCGGCAGATCCTCGTCGACGCGGCGCGCCGGCGCCAGGCCGACAAGCGCGGCGGCGGCGTCGAGCGCGTCGACATCGATGAGGCGATCGACCAGATCGCCGGCGCCGAAGCCGACGCGCAGCTGCTGCGCGTGGACGCGGCGCTGGCCGAACTCGGCCGCACCGACCAGCGCCGCGCGCGCACCGTGGAGCTCGTCTATTTCGGCGGCTTCTCGCGCGCCGAGATCGCCGCGACCCTGGCAGTGTCCGAGGGCACCGTGGACCGTGACCTGCGCCTCGCACGCGCCTGGCTCAAAGTCGCGATCGAGGCCTGAGTGCAGCCGGACGCGCGCGTCCTCGCCGCGCTCGACGAACTGCTGCGGCTCGACGAGGCGGCGCGCGTGGACGCGCTGCAGCGCTGGCGTGCCGCCGAAGGCGAAGATTTCACCGCGCTGCTGCAGCGGCTGCTGCAGGCCGACGCCGACGCGGACGATCCGCTGGCCGCGGCCGTGGACGCGGCCATGCACCGCTTCGACCCGGCGCCGCCGCCGCAGATCGGCGCCTACCGGCTGCTGCGCGAGCTCGGCGCCGGCGGCATGGGAACGGTATTCCTGGCCGAACGCGCCGACGGCGCCTATGCGCAGCAGGTCGCGATCAAGCTGCTGCGCGGTTTTCCGACGCGCGACGGCATGCAGCGTCTGCGCCAGGAGCGGCAGATCCTCGCGACCTTGGACCACGCCTGCATCGCGCGGCTGCTCGACGGCGGCGAGACCGCCGCGGGCCAGCCCTGGCTTGCGCTCGAATACGTGGACGGCGCGCCGCTGCTGCGCTGGGTCGCGCTCGGCACGCCGACGGCGGCGCAGCGCCTGCAGCTGTTCGAGCAGGTGCTCGCCGCCGTGCAGCACGCGCACCAGCGCCTGGTCGTGCACCGCGACCTCAAGCCGGCCAACATCCTCGTGCGCGCCGACGGCCAGCCGAAACTGCTCGATTTCGGCATCGCCAAGCTCGTCGACGACGCGGATTCGCGAGACACCTCCACGCGCGTGATGACGCCGGCCTGGGCGAGCCCGGAACAGCACGCCGGCAAGCCGGTCACGACGGCCAGCGACGTCTACACCCTGGGCCTGCTGCTGCGCGAGCTGCTGCTCGCGCCCGATGCGCACGGCGCGGCGACGCCGGCCGACGCGGAGCTGCGCGGCGTCATCGCTCGCGCGACCGCCGCCGATCCGGCGCAGCGCTATGCGAGCGCCGCAGCGTTCGCCGAGGACCTGCTGCGCTGGCGCCAGGGCCGCCCACTGCGCGCGAGCGCCGACACGCGGCTGTACCGGCTGCGCAAGTTCCTGCGCCGGCATCGCCTCGGCGCCGCGCTGGGCCTGGCCGCGCTCGTACTCGCGGCGCTGTTCGTCTGGCGCCTCGACGCCGAGCGCCGGCGCGCGCTCGCGGCCGAAGACCAGGCCTCCAGCGCGCTGCGCGAAGCGCGGCGCGAATCGGCCCGCGCCGTCGCGGTCAACGGCTTCCTGGTCTCGCTATTCCGTCTGGCCGATCCGAACAACAACCGCGGCGAGCGGCCCGACGCGCGCACCCTGCTCGACCGCGGCGCCGCGCGCATCGACAGCGAGCTCGCGGGGCAGCCGGAGGTCCGCGCCGCGCTGCAGGCGACCTTGGCCGAAGCCCTGCGCGGGCTCAGCGAATACGAGCGCGCCGAGCCGCTCATCGAAGCGTCCATCGCCGCGACCGCGGGCGCCACGCCGGACCTGCTGCGCCTGCGCGCCGAACGCACCGCGCTGCTCGCGAGCATCCGCTCGCGTGCCGGCAAGCGCGCCGAGGCGCTCGAATCGGCCGACCGCGCGCTGGCTCTGCTCGATGCCGCCGGCGAGGAAAACGCGACCCTGCGCGTCGAGCTGGAGAACACGCGCGCGATGGCGCTGAAATGGCTGGACCGCACCGACGAAGCCGCCGCGGCGCTGGAACGCGTGCTCGCACTGCTGCCGCGGCTCGGCGCGCAGCAGCAGGAACAGCGCGCCTATGCGCTGGACAATCTCGCCCATGTGCGCGAAGCGCAGGGACGCTGGGACGACGCCCAGCGCAGCGCCGCCGACGCGATCGCCGCGTTCGTCGCGCTGCGCGGCGAACGTCATCCGGAACCGCAGGCCGTCGCGGCCTATGCCGCATCGCTGCGCCTGATGCGCGGCGATGCAGCCGGCGCGCGCGCCGGCTACGAGCAGGTGCTCGCCGTGCAGCGCCAGCTGTTCGGCGCCGACGACCGCCGCCTGACGAATACGGAGACCGGCCTCGCGCGCAGCCTGCTGCGCCTGGACCAGGCCGCGGCGGCCAGGCTGCTGCTCGACACGGCGCTCGCGCGCTGCGAGCGCGCCGGCAATCACGAGCGCTGCCCGCTGACCCTGCAGCTGGCCGGCGAGTGGGAAACGCGCCACGGCGACGCGACGCGCGCGATCGTGCAGCTGCGCGAAGCCGTCGCGCTGCGCGAGGCCGACGGCGACGTCAGCGCCCGCGTGCGCGCTGC
>NZ_JANFVR010000303.1 GCF_024609805.1 Tahibacter caeni
CGCCGCTCAGACGCTGCGCGTGGCCACGGCCGGCGGCACGCGCGAGGCGCGCGTGGCCGGACCGAACACCGCGGCCTGCCCCAGCAACAACAGAACCACTATGCCGCCGCCGAGATAGGCCAGCGGCAGGCGCTGCGCCTCGTAGTTGCTCATGAGCCAGTAGTTCAGGCCGTAGGTCAGCACGATGCCGAGCAGCAGGCCCAGCGAGGTGATCAGGAAGTTCTCGGTCATGAAATAGCGCAGGATGGAGCCGCGCGTCGCGCCGAGCGCGCGTCGCGTGCCGATCTGCTTGGTGCGCTGGGTGACCCAGAAGCTGGCCATGCCGACGATGCCGAGCGCGGTCACCGCGAGCAGCGCGACGATGACGCCGATCAGGATGATGGTCATCGCGCGGTGTTCCTGGTAGCCCTCGGCGCGGATGCGCTCGACGGTGCGCGGCTCGCGCACGATGCGGCTGCTGTTGCTCTTGAGCATCGCGGCCTCGGCGGCCTTCATGACTTCGTCGCGGCGGCCCGGCTCGGCGCGCACGATATAGCGGCCGAAATTGCCGAACGCGACGCGCTGCGGCACGAAGGTCGAGAAGAACTCCGCATCCGGCCCCGACTCCGAGGCGAAGCCGATCCACGGCACCTGCATGCGCTCGACGACGCCGATGATGGTGCTCGGTTCGCCCTCGGAATTCAGGTAGATCTGCTTGCCGAGCGCCGACCCGTCCGGGAACAGCTTCTTCGCGAGCTCGCGCGTGACCACGACGATCGGCGGCCAGTCGATCGCGCCGGGATCGCGGTTGGTGATCTCGTCGGCGGTGAAGAAACGGCCCTCGGCGAGCTTGGCGCCGAACGCGTTCAGTCCCTGCTCGTCGGCGAAGTACATGGCCGACGGCGCGGTCGAGGTGCGCTGGCCCTTGGCCAGCGAGATGCCGGTCGACCAGCCGCCGTTGCTCATCGGCGTGGTGTTGGTCGGCGCGGCCGCGGCGACGCCGGGCAGGCCGCGCAGCAGCGCCATGTCTTCCTGCACCGAGACGTTGATGTCGAAGCCGGCGCCGAAGCCGAGGCTGCCGATCGTGAAGGTGTCGACTTCGTTGATGCCGCTGTCGCGGCTCATGAGCTGCATGCGCTGCGAGATGATGAACAGCGCGTTGCAGACGATGGCCAGGGTCAGCGCGATCTGCAGGCCGATCAGCACGAGCGCGACCTTGCTGCGCATCAGTGCGGAGAGGATGGGACGGATTTCCATGAGTGCACCTGTGGCGTTGTGCAGATCCGGCGGCAGCCGCCGGATCTGCGGCATCGGAGGGTTCGCGGGTGAATGATGCTCAGGTCTTGAGCTGGGTGGCCGGCGTGATCTGGCAGGCCTTCCAGGTCGGGAACAGGCCGGCGAGCACCGCGGCGGCGATCGACAGCGCGACGGAGGTCAGCACCATGAACCAGTCCAGATGCGCGACGTTGTTGAGGTCCGCGTAGAGTCCGCGCACGGCCATCAGCCCGAACCAGGTCAGCACGAGGCCGATCAGGCCGCCGCTGACGCCGATCACGCCGGCCTCGACGAGGTGCTGCATGAACAGCTGGCCGCGCGTCGCGCCGAGCGCGCGGCGCAGGCCGATCTCGCCGGACTTGCGCGTGAACTTCGCGAGCAGCAGGCCGACCGTGTTGACGAGGCAGACGATCAGGAACGCGAACGACAGGCCGACCTGGATCTTCGCGTCGCTCGGCACCACGCGCTGGTCGACGATCCACGCGTTCACGTCCGGCAGCCGGTTGTTCAGCGGGCGCGGGAAGCGGCCGAGCTTCTTCTGCTCGTTGACGTAGTTGTCGAGGAAGCTGTGGTACTCGGCGACGCGGGCCGGCGAATCCAGCTGCACCCAGAACTGGATCCAGACGCAGTCGGACGCCAGATAGCCCTCCCAGCCCGGCTTGGGTGAAGCCTCCCAGCAGGAGTTGTTGCCGCTGGCGCGCGTCTTGAGCTCCACGGCCGTCGTGAACGGCACGTAGTACTCCTCGGGATCGTTGAATGCGCCGTTGGTCAGGTCGTAGTACTTGACGCGCTGCTGCCATTTGTCGAGCACGCCGACGACGGTGTAGTCGATCTCGTTCAGGCGCACCTTCTTGCCGGTGCTGTCCTCGCCGCCGAACAGCTTCTCGTTGGTGTTGCGGCTCAGCACGACGACGCGGGCGTTCTCCTTGTCCTGCGCGCGGTCCCAGGGGCCGCCGTACTTGAACGGCGGCTCGAACATCGCGAAGAAGTCGGTATAGGTCGCGCGGCCCATGGCCGAGTACGGCTTGATCTCCGGGTTCTCGGGCTGCAGCGGCCAGACCACCTTGAACATCGCGGCCTGCAGGTCGGCCTTGCTGGCCTGCATCAGCGCGTTCGCATCGAGGTAGGTGACCTGGTCGGGCGGCTCGTTCGGCGCGCGATAGGGTTCTTCCGCGCTCCAGTTGTCGAGCTGCACGGCGTGCAGCTTGTCGCTCTTCCACGGAATCGGGTCGCTGCCCATGAGGTAGAACACGGTCAGGCTGGTCATGCTGGTGCCGATGCCCAGCGCGATGCCGAACACCATCAGCGCGGTCAGCAGCGGATTGCGCCTGAGGCTGTGCAGGCCGAGTTGCAGGTAGTAGGCGAACATGGGGAATTCCTCAGGCGACCGCCGCCGCGGTGTCGCTGCCGTGGGCCGGCGCGCGCAGCTGCGGCTCGGATTCGAAATCGGTGACCTGGCCGTCGATGACGTGGACGTTGCGCTGGGCGCGCGCGGCCAGCTCCGGATCGTGCGTGACCATGATGATGGTCGTGCCCTGGCGGTTGATCTCCTCGAGCAGCTCCATGACGCCGCGCGCCATCAGCGAGTCGAGATTGCCGGTCGGTTCGTCGGCCAGCAGCAGGCGCGGCGAGCCGGCCAGCGCGCGCGCGATCGCGACGCGCTGCTGCTGGCCGCCGGACAGTTCCGCCGGATAGTGCTTCATGCGCGACGCGAGACCGACGCGGGTCAGGTTCTCCTCGATGCGGCGCTTACGTTCGGCCGCATCGAAGCCGCGGTAGCGCAGCGGCACGTCGACGTTGTCGAACAGGTTGAGATCGGGGATCAGGTTGAAGCCCTGGAAGATGAAGCCGATCTTCTCGTTGCGCAGGCGCGAACGCTGGTCGTCGTTCATGCCGCGCACGTCGACGCCGTCGATCCAGAACTCGCCGCCGCTGAACTCCTCGAGCAGGCCGGCAATGTTGAGGAAGGTCGTCTTGCCCGAACCCGAAGGCCCGGTCACCGCGACGAATTCGCCTTCGCGCACATGAATGGAGAAGTCGCGCAGCGCGTGGGTCTCGATCAGGTGCGTGCGGTAGACCTTGGACAGGTGGTTCATCTTGAGCATGGCGGACTCCCGGGTCGGCATTACGTGTAGCGGGCGAAGAATCGGAACGGTGGATGCAGCAGCGGCCGCGCGCCGGGCTCCTGGGAGCCGCGGCGCGCCGCGCGGATCAGCGGGCCAGCGCGACGCGCTCGGCGCCCTTGAATTCGTCGAGGCTGGAGATGATCAGGCGCTCGCCTTCCTTGACGCCGGAGACGAGCTCGACCGCATTGAGGCTGGTCGCGCCGACCTGGATCTGGCGGCGCTCGGCCATGCCGTCCTTGCCGACGACGTAGGCCACGCGGCCGGCGCCGGAATCGACGAACGGACCGCGCTCGACCATAAGCACGTTCGGGTGCTCGTCGATCAGGATGCGCGTCGACAGGCGCTGGTTCTGGCGCAGGCCGGCGGGCTGCTCGCCGGTGAAGCGCACGCGCGCCGTGACCTGGCCGTTGACGACTTCGGGGCTGACCGCGGACAGCTCGCCGGTCAGGGTCTGGCCGGCGTTCTGGATCTGCGCCGGCATGCCCATCGCGAGATCCCGCGCGAAGGTTTCCGGCACCGGCACTTCGACTTCCATGGCCGACAGGTCGACGACGGTCAGGATGCCGCTGTTGGCCGCGACGTTGGCCTTCTGCTGCACCAGCAGCTGGCCGACCTGGCCGGCCACCGGCGAACGCAGCTTGAGCTCGTCGACCTGGCGCTGCAGGTCGGCCACGAGCAGGCGCTGGCGGTCACGCGTCAGGCGCGCGGTCTTGAGCTCGAATTCCAGGCTTTCGCGCTCGAGCGCCACGTCCTTTTTGGCATGCTCCAAGGTGATCTCGGCTTTCTGCAGCGCGTCCTTGGCGCGCATGACGTCGAGCTGCGGCAGTGCGCCGAGCTGGAACGCCTTCTGCGTGCGCTCGACTTCGCGCGCGGCGGTCTGGCGGTCGATCTCGGCCTGGTCCACCGCCTTCTGCGTGGTCAGCTGCTGCTTGCGGTTGTCGATGCTCGTACGTTCGGCCGCGAGTTCGGCGCTCTGCAGGGTCGCCTGCTCCTGCTGCAGGCGGTTGCTGAGTTCGGGGCTGACGACTTCGGCCAGTACCTGGTTCTTCTCGACCTTGTCGCCGGCCTGCACGGTCAGGGTGACTATGCCGCCGTTCGGCGCATACAGGGTCGGACTGACCGCGGCGACGACGCGGCCCTGGGCCGAGATGTCGCGCGTGAGATTGCCGCGGCGCACTTCGGCGAAGCGCAGGCGCTCGGCGCTGAACGACGCGCCGCTGCCGAGCATCCGCACCATGCCCGGCAGCAGCCAGGCACCGAGCAGCAGCGCGGCGCCGCCGATCGCGGCGTATTTCCAGTAGCGTCGCGCCGGCGCCACCGGTCGGGTCATGGCTTTGTCCTGGGCGGAGGTGTCGCGGATCATCGGTCGTGCTCCCGGTAGTTCTGCGGCGTCCGCATGCGGCGGCGCCTTCCCGGGACCCACTTCAGCAACACCCGTGCCAACTCGTTACTAATTGTTTTAAGAAGATTTTTCTTGCGCAATCCGGCCGTACGCCTGTCCGCGGACACGGTCACGGACGGCCGTACGCCGGGTCGGGGACGGGCCGCGGACAGCGGTTGCGGCGCCGCCGCGCGCGCGCCGCGGCGCGGCCTGCGACCATTGCGCCCGATGCCGCATCCAGACCGCACGTGGACCGATCGAACTTCGCCATCGATGTGCCCGACAGCCTGCTGGCCCGCGCCCAGAGCGGCGAGCTGCGCGCGTTCGAGCAGATCTACCGGCTGTTCGAGCGGCCGGTCTATACCTTGGCGCTGCGCCTGCTCAACGACGCCGACGCCGCGCGCGAGATCCTGCACGACGCCATGCTCAAGCTGTTCCAGCGCCTCGACCAGTTCCGCGGCGACGCGCCGTTCTGGGGCTGGCTGCGCCAGATCGCGCTGAACGAGGCGCTGATGCGCCTGCGCAAGGATCGCCGCATCGAGTTCGACGCGCAGGTCGACGAGGTGGAAACCGACGCGCCGCCGCCGTGGGTGCACGCCGACGGGCTCGTGCTGGAGCAGGCCCTCGGCCGGCTGCCGGCGCTGACCCGCAGCGTGCTCTGGCTCTATCACGTCGAAGGCTATTCGCATCCGGAGATCGCCGACGCTCTCGGCAAGAGCGTCAGCTTCTCCAAGTCCCAGGTCGCGCGCGGCACCGCAAGACTGCGCGGTTTCCTGGACGGCACACCGGAGTCCAAGCCATGTCTGATCGCCAATCCGCAACCGAGTTGAACGCCGCCGCCCTCGGCCGCGCGCTGCGCGGACTGCCGTCGGCGACGCCGCCCGAAGACGGCTGGGCGGCACTGGCCGCGAATCTGCGGAGCGAGGGCCTCGTGCGCGCCGACGGCGCGACGGACGCCGCGCCGCGCCGCGAAGATGCGCAGC
>NZ_JANFVR010000304.1 GCF_024609805.1 Tahibacter caeni
CTGCAGGGACGCCCCGCCGCGCCGGTCACGGCGCCGGCCGGCACGGCAGCGGACGGGCCGGCACGCTGATCCGCAACGAAATAATGCGCGTGTAGCGCTTGCGTCAGGCAGGCGCGCCGCCGCCGGTCCAGGCTCTGCGGAGCCGCCGGCGCGCGGGTGCGCGAGGGCGCAGGCAATCCATGCCGGGCGACACGGGCCGACAAGGGGCGAATGACATGTACGATCTGGACATACAGCGGGTGCGCGAGAGCTATGCGGCGATCGGCGACGGCGCCGGCCTGGGCCGGGGCTTCTATGCGCAGTTGTTCCGCCTGCGGCCCGACGCGCGCGCGCTGTTCCCGGCCGACCTGGACCAGCAGGTGCGCAAGCTCATCGACATGCTCGGGTCCATCGTGCGCGCGCTCGATGCGCCGAGCCAGCTCGCGCGCGACTTCGCCGAGCTCGGCCGCCGCCACCTCGGCTACGGCGTCAGCGAAGAGGACTACGACGACGTCGGCGCCGCACTGCTGATGGCCCTGCGCGAACAGCTCGGTCCGGCCTTCACGCCGGAAGTCGAACAGGCCTGGGCCACGCTCTACGGCGATCTGGCCGAGGCGATGATCGCGGCCGAGAACGGCGCGAGTCCGCCGGCCTGACGGTTCATCGGCCGCCAGGCCCCGGGGCGGCCGCGGTACGGCGGCAGGGTATGCTGCGCGGCGTCATCCGCGCGGCGCAGCAATGTCCATGAGCCTGATCCGCATCCTTCCCGACGACGTGAAGATCGACACCGTGCCGGGCGAGACCGTGCTCGCGGCGGCGCTGCGCGCCGGCGTGCCGCATCTGCATCTGTGCGGCGGCCATGCGCACTGTTCGACCTGCCGGGTCGAGGTGCGCGACGGCGAAGACGGGTGCGCGCCGCCGACCGAGGCCGAGCGGCGGATCGCCGAGCAGCTGCGTTTTCCGCCCCACCTGCGCCTGGCCTGCCAGACCGTCGTGGACGGGCCGATGACGGTGCGTCGTCTCGTGCTCGACGCGCACGATGCACGGCTCGTCGACCGACGGCAGCGCGATTCCGAGGCGACCGCGAGCGCCGGCGAGGAACGCGAGCTCGCGATCCTGTTCGCCGACATCCGCGGCTTCACCGCATTTTCCGAACGGTTGCCGCCGTACGACGTGATCCACGTGCTCAACCGCTATTTCCAGGCCGCCGGCGAAGTCGTCGAACGCCAGGGCGGACAGATCGACAACTACATGGGCAACGGCTTCATGGCCCTGTTCGGGCTGCACGGCGAGGCGGATTCCGCGTGCCTGCGCGCGGTCGGCGCGGCGCTTGCGCTGATCGACGCCGTCGCCGCATTGCAGCCGTACCTGCTGACCGCGTTCGGCCAGACCTTCGACGTCGGCGTCGGCATCCATTACGGCTGCGCGGTCGTCGGCAACGTCGGCGCGGCCGGACGCGAGCGCGTGACCGCGATCGGCGATGCGGTCAATCTCGCGAGCCGCATCGAGGCGGCCAACAAACGTTTCGGCACGCGCCTGCTGGTTTCCGAGCAGACCTGGACGCAGCTCGCCGGACGCGCGCAGATCGGCGCGATCCACGAGACCGCGCTGCCCGGCAAGAGCGGCAGCTACCGGCTGATCGAAGTGCGCGGATTGCGCGCGGACTGAACGGCGCGCGGGCGGCGCGAGCGTGCGCCCGCACCGCCGGAGCGCGATCGCACGGCACGTCGCGGCCGGCGCGCCGGGATCGCGTCGGCGCGCTCAGGCCGCCGCGGCGAATGCGCGCTGCATGTTCGCGGCGACGCCGCCGTAGAGCGTGGCCCAGGCGGTGTGCGCCGCATCGTCGAAGTCTGCGCCGAGGCGCGCGGCGAGCGTGTCGAGCAGTGCCGCGCCGACGATGGCGTAGTGGTGGCTCTGCACCTCGTAGCCGGCATGGCGCTGGCCCAGGTTCGCGAGCGGGCCGGCGAGCTGGTCCGGCCGGTCGAGGCCCGCGACCAGCATCGACAGCATGCGCACGAGCTTCGTGCGCTGTTCGGCGAGATCGGCGCCGAACATCGGCCGCACCTGCGGCGCGAGCGCGAACAGGCGCGTATAGAAATCCGCCGCGAAGCCGTCGGCGTCGCCGGCGATCGCGGCGAAGTTGGCGCGGATCAGTGTGATCGAAGCCGGGTCCAGCCAGGCGACCGGCGCAGTGGTGGTGTGCATGAGCGTTCCTGAATCAGCGAAGGAATGCCGTCAACCGGGCCCGTTCCGGCGGAGCCGGGCAGGGCGAGGAGGCGGATACGAGGGCCGACGCCGCAGCGTCGGGGCCTGCGGCGTCGGCGTCGCCGGCGGGGAGTACGGGGGTGATCGCCGACGGGACGCAGTGTCGGCAGCGCGCCGATACGCTGCCTGACGGCAAACCGCCTGCAGCGTTATCGGATCATTTTTATTTGCGGCATCAGCGGATTGCGGGTCTCACCCGATGCGAAAGAGGCGGCGCGCAGCGGTGGCTGCACCGCGGATCGCGGCGACGGTCGCCGCAGCGGACCGTCGTTCGCGTGCGGTCGGCGCGGCTCAGCGTGGCGCCTCGAAGCCCGCGTGGAACAGCGTGTCGGCATCGGACAGGCAATACAGCGCGTAGCGCGTCGAGCAGGCGTAGGCATAGCTCGTGCGCAGCCACAGCGGGCCGGCGATGTTGGCCGTCAGCGTGCCTCCGCGGGCTGCCGCGTCGCTCCAGCCGCTGCACTGCTCGGCCGCGGCGCCTCCGTCGGCGCCGATGCCGGTCCAGACGCCGATGTTCGTCGTGTAGCGGCCGGCTTCGGTCACGTTGAGCGGCGTCCAGGTCGCGCCGGCCTGCAGCGCGGCCAGGTCGTCGGCGAGGCGCACGCCGTCGCGGCGCACCCACGGCAGGCCGGGCTCGGTGACGCGCGCGAACGCCGGCGTCGCGCCGTCCGACAGCAGCGCCTTGAAGCGGTCCGGCCGATGCAGGCCGGCGCTCGCGGCGCGCAGACGGCAGATCGCGTCGGCGGCGGCGATGCCGGACTGGCCTTGCATCTCGGGCCATTCGGCGAAATTGCCTGGGCCGCCGCCGTCGGTCACGAAGGCTTCGCGCTTGCCGAATTCGCGAGGTCTGGCCGCAGCGGCATTGCCGCTGCCGGGTTCCAGGCAGTACAGACGCGCCGTGATATTGCAGCCGACGCCGCCGCCGGCGGACCAGCCGCCGCTCGTGGAGTCCGCGCCGCCGACGCTCATCGCCGCGCCGGCGCTCGTGCTCCAGCCGTTGCAGTCGGCGCCGGCCGCGTTCGCGCCGGCGGCGTCCGTGCCGTCAGCGATGGTCTGCACATAGCCGGTGAACGGCAGCGGCCGGCCGAATTCGTCGCGATTGATCGGATGGAACAGGCGGCCGGCCAGCTGGTCGGCGAGGCTCGCGGCGATCAGCCTGTCGTCGGTGCGCTGCCACGGCCCGGCGTCGGTCGGCAGTTGCGTCAGGCCGCAGTTCGCGCTGCGTTTGCCGCGCAGGCCGTGCGCGCGGCAGTAGGCGTCGTCGCTCGTGTCCGACAGCCAGGCGACGAACGCGTCGGCGTTGACGAGATTCGCGGCGCGGGCGCGCGCACGGCAGACCGCGTCGGCGCCGGCGAGTCCGGCGCGGCCACCGGAGTCGGCCCAGCTCGCGAGATTGCCGTTGCCTTGAACCGAAGTGACGAACGCGCGATGCGGCGCATTCTGCGCCGCGAGCGGGGGTGCTAGCAGAAACAGCGCGGCAGGGATCCAGCGCATCGACATGGAGCATCCTTGGCAGTAGGGATGCTCCGGGAACGGAAAAGCAGCGCGGAGGCTGTCAGCCTCCGGCTGCTTCGACAGCGGACGTCGGCGCTGTGGCGCCGCTCGGGCCGCCGGTGGAGGTGGCATGACGGGAGAACGGCTGTGCCGGCCCGGCGCACGCCCGGAAGATCCGCGTCACGCGTCGGCGGAAATCACGGCGCCGTGGTCTGAAAGCCGTCGGCGAAGATCAGCTCCGATTCGAAGGCGCCGATGTCGACGGCCGGACCGAGCACGCGCGTGCGGCCGTCCGCGTCGAACGTGCCCGAGCCGCCCTGCGGGTTCGCGATGCCGCTGTCGACGAGGATGGAGTCGGCGCGCGGGCGCGGATTGTTGTAGGCGACGAAGCCCGGATCACCGCTGCTCGGCGACAGGTTCGCGGCCGGCGTGCCGCGCAGGCTGCCGTAGTGGGTCCGCGTCAGGAACACGCCGCTGCCGAATACCGACAGATCGGCGGTCGTCGGGTCGGGGTCGTTGCCCCAGAACACGCTGTTGCCGAGATAGGTGAAGCTGTTGCCGAAGTTGGCGATGTACAGGCCGCTCAGGAGGCTGTCGGCCGCGCTGGAGACCGTGTTGGCCACACTGAGGTGCGCGATGCGCGACGTGCCGCCGTCGTAGGTGCTGACCGAGAGGCCGCCGTTGCTCTTGGCCGAGCTGGAGCGCACGAACACGTCGCGCACGGTCAGCAGGCCCGCCGTATTTTCGAGGTAGCCGGCGGCGTTGTAGCCGTTGGGCGCCAGGCATTCGACCATCTGCAGACGTTCCAGCAGCGCCTCGTTGCCGGCCGTGACGTAGGTGTTCAGGCAGGCGCCCAGGCTGGTGCCCGTGTAGCCCGGGCTGCTCAGGGTCAGGTCGTGGGCGTGCAGCGTGCTGCCGCTGATCGCGCTGTTGGTGCTCAGATGCAGCGCGATCCTGTCGGCCGGTCCGACCAGAATGGTGGCCGCGCTGTTGAATGTCTTGTCCTGGCAGCTGTTGTTCGGCCCGCTCCAGCCGCCGGAGACCTCGACGACCTGGTTGGAATGACTGACGGTGCTCTTGAAGCTGCCGGTCGCTGCCGTCGCGATGTAGGTGCCCGTGCGTATTTTGATGACGACGTTGGTGTCGCTCGTGATCTCCGCGCTCACGAGAGCGTCGTGCAGCTGCTGCGCCGTGCCGACGCAGACGGAGAACGCGTGGCCCGGCAATGCCGGCAGCAGCAGGCCCAGACCGATCAGGCAGCGCGGGAACAGGGAATGGCGGGACGGGCGGATGGACATGGACGCGGCTCGCAAAGTGGCGCCGGTTCGGCGCGGACGGGGCGCACTGTCCGCATCCGCCGCCGCGGCTGCCTGACGGCAACGCGACGGCACCGTGACTCCGGAATTATTTCTTTTGCGCTCAATGCCTTGATTCGCCGTTTCGCGACACAAGATGAGCTGCGGGCCGGCGCTCGCCGCCGCTCTTTCGCCGCGGACCGGAGAATCCCGTGAACGACGCCTTGCTGGTCGCCTGTCCCCATTGCCACACCGTCAATCGCGCGCCGTCGGCGCGCCTGGCCGAGGCGCCGGTCTGCGGCCGCTGCGGCCAGGTCCTGTTCGCAGCCCGGCCGGTCGTGCTCGACGCGACGAGCTTCGACGCGCACGCCGTGCGCGCGGAGCTGCCGCTGCTCGTGGATTTCTGGGCGCCGTGGTGCGGTCCCTGCCGCACGATGGCGCCGCAGTTCGAGGCCGCCGCGGCCGACCTCGAACCGCAGTTCCGTCTGGCCAAGGTCGATACCGAAGCCGTGCCGGCGCTCGCGGCGCGCTACGCGATCCGCAGCATTCCGACGTTGATCCTGCTGCGCCGGGGCCGCGAGATCGCGCGCCAGTCCGGCGCGATCGGCCGCGCCGACATCGTGCGCTGGGCGCGCGCGCAGCGCGGTTGAGCCGCGGGCCCGCAGGCGGGATGACGCGCGCCGGCCCGG
>NZ_JANFVR010000305.1 GCF_024609805.1 Tahibacter caeni
AGCCGCAATGCGGCGGCCGCTCGCGGCCGCAGTCGGCGGCGGCCCCGGCGGTCGGCGGCACGGCCCGCCGGGCTCGCGGGCCGCCGCCGTTATACTGCGCCGCCCCCGCCACGATACGGCTACGTGTTCCCGCGCTCCCTCTACACGTTCGTGATGTACCTGCTGACGCCCGTGATCCTGTTCCGGCTCGCGCGGCGCGGCCTGCATTACCGCAGCTACCTCGGGCGCTGGCGCGAGCGCTTCGGCTTCTTCCCGGCGCCGGGCTACCGGGAGAGCATCTGGATCCACGCCGTTTCGGTCGGCGAGGTCAACGCGGCCGTGCCGCTGATCGAGGCGCTGATGCGCGAGCACGCCGACCTGCCGTTCGTCATCACGACGATCACGCCGACCGGCTCGGAGCGCGTGCAGAAGCTGTTCGGCGACCGCGTTTTCCACGTCTACCTGCCCTACGACCTGCCGGCGTCGGTCGCGCGCTTCCTCGATCGCGTGCGGCCGCGGCTCGGCGTGATCATGGAAACCGAGATCTGGCCGAACCTGTTCCACGAATGCGCGCGGCGACGCATCCCGCTGGTCGTCGCCAACGCGCGGCTGTCGCAGAAGAGCCTGCGCGGCTACGGTCCGGTGCGGCCGCTCGCGCGCGTCGCCATCCGTTCGGCCTGCTACGTCGCGGCGCAGTCGGTCGGAGACGCCCAGCGCCTGCTCGAGCTCGGCGCCGATCCGCAGCGCCTGGCCGTCCTCGGCAACATCAAGTTCGACATGGCCGTGCCCGACGAACTGGCCGAGCTCGGCCGCTCGCTGCGCGCGCGCTGGGGCCCGCATCGGCCGGTCTGGATCGCCGCGAGCACGCACGAGGGTGAGGAGCTCGCCGTGCTCAAGGCGCACGCGGCGGTGCTGCGGCGTTTTCCCGACGCGCTGCTGCTGATCGCGCCGCGCCATCCCGAGCGTTTCCGGCCGGTCGCGCTGGCCTGCCGCAATCTCGGCTTCACGACGCGCACGCGCAGCGAGGACGAGCACGCCGGCACGGTCAGCCAGTGCTTCGTCATCGATACCCTCGGCGAGCTGCTGCGCTATTACGCCGCCTCCGACGTGGCCTTCGTCGGCGGCAGCCTCGTGCCGATCGGCGGCCACAACGTGCTGGAGCCGGCTGCGCTGTCGGTGCCGGTCGTGGTCGGGCCGAACACGTTCAATTTCGAGGCGATCACGGCCAGCCTCGTCGACGAGGGCGGCGCGGTGCAGATCGCCGAAGCCGACGCGCTCGGCGCGGCCATCGTGCGCCAGTTGTCCGACGAGACCGGCCGGCGCCGCATGGGCGCCCAGGCGCGCGCCGTGTTCGAGCGCGAGCGCGGCGCCGTCGCGCGCAACATGGCGGCGATCGAGGCCGTGCTCGCGGCGCATCTGCCGCCGGAGCGGTCCTGACGGATCGCGGGTTGCGGGCAACAAAAAAGCGGGCAATGCCCGCTTTTTCGTCTTTGCCGGAAGTGCGCGGCGCGATCACTCGAGCAGCGCGTTGACTTCCTTCAGGTCGTTCGGGCCGACGTTGCCGGCCGACTGGCGCAGGCGCAGCTGGTTCAGCACGAAGTTGTGACGCGCCTGGGACAGGTCGCGCTGGGCCTGGTAGAGCTGGCGCTGCGACAGCAGCACGTCGACGATCGTGCGCGTGCCGACTTCGAAGCCGGCCTGGGTCGCTTCGAGCGCGCTGTTGGCCGAGACGACGGCCTGCTTGCGCGCCTCGACCTCGCTGATGCCGGCGACGACGGCGCGGAAGTTCAGGCGCGTGTTGCGCACGAGCGCGCGCTTCTGCTGTTCCAGCGCGTCCTGCGCGACGTCGCGGTCGTAGACCGCTTGGCGCACGCGCGACTGGGTGTAGCCGCCGGTGAAGATCGGCACGCTCAGGCGCAGGCCGAAGCCGTGCGTCGTGGTCTTGCCGTTGTCGTGGAAGGTGCCCGGGAACTGGCTGCTGCCGCCGTCGCCCCAGGTCGGGTTGCGCGACCAGCTGACCGTGCCCGACAGGGTCGGCAGGTGACCCGAACGTGCCGTGTTGATGTTGGCCTGCGCTGCCGACACCGCGTATTCCTGCGCCTTGAGGCCCGGGTTCTCGGCAACCGCCTTGTTGACCCAGGCTTCCATGTCGTTCGGCACCGGCTCCTGCATCGGGATGTCGGTGCGCAGGCGCGCCAGCGGACCGGGTTCCTTCGCGGTGATCTCGCGCAGCGCTTCGTGCGCGTCGTCGAGCGCATTCTGCGCATTGATCGTCGCGGCGCGGGCCGAGTCGTACTGGGCCTTGGCTTCGTTGACGTCGGTGATCGCCGACAGACCGACCTCGAAGCGCTGCTGCGCCTGGTCGAGCTGGCGGCCGAGCGCCTTCTCTTCGGCCTGCGAGAACGTCAGGGTGTCTTCGGCGGTCAGCACGGCGAAGTACGCCGTGGCGACGCGGATCGACAAATCCTGCTCGGCCTGCACGTAGAGGGAGTCGCCGCGGTTGGCGAGTTCCTTGGCCGCCTTGCGCGCGGTCCAGCGGCTGAAGTCGAGGATGGACTGGGTCAGGGTGCCGCTGAGCGTGGTGCTGCGACCGTCGCTGTTGCTCGTGGAGACGCGTGGGCCGAGGTTGCCTTCGGCGTCGGCGGAGATGCCGGCGCTGTAGGTCTCGCGGCTGCTGTCGTTGTAATCGAGCAGGGCCGAGATCTGCGGCAGCAGCTGCGCGGTCGCCTGATCGACGCCCTCGCCGGTGGACAGGCGCTGGGCCTCGGCGCCGGACAGAACCGGATCGTTCTGGCGGGCGAGGTCGTACACCTGGATCAGATCGTCGGCCGAGGCGAGTGCCGGCACCAGCGCGATGGCCAGTGACAGGGGCAGCAGCTTGAACGGGTTTCGCTTGGTCATTGTCGCTTCCTGGAAGGGAGCCGTCCTGGATTAAGGCTCAAAAGGGTTGCGAACTCGCTCGGCCGGGAACGTTACAGACTGAACCGCTTGGGTGGAGCGGCGTTCGTCAGGTAGGCGAGATCGGTTTCGAACAAAGAGGTTTCGCGCAGAGTGGTGCCGTCGCGCGTAAACACAATGGCCTGCTGCACCGGCGATTCGCCGACCACCGCGAACAGGCGGCCGCCGGGCTTGAGCCAGCTCCTGAAGCGCTCGGGCAGCGCGTAGACGGCGCCGGTCAGCACGACCGCGTCGAACTCGCGGCCTGGCTCAAACGCGAGCACGGCTTCGGCGACGTCAACCTTGGCGTTCGTCGCGCCGTCGCGCTGCAGGCGCTCGCGCGCGGTCGCGGCAAGGTCGGCGTGCTGCTCGACGCTGAGCACCTCGCCGGCGAGGCGCGCGAGGCAGGCGGTCAGGAAGCCCGAACCGGTGCCGATCTCCAGCACGCTGTCGCCCGGACGCAGATCCAGGGCCTGCAGTACGCGGCCTTCGACGATCGGCTTCATCATGGTTTCGCCGTGGGCCAGCGGCAGCTCGAGGTCGGCAAAGGCCAGCTGGCGATGCGCCGCGTCGACGTAGTTTTCGCGCCGCACGTCGGCGAGTACCGCGAGCACGCGTTCGTCGAGCACGTCCCAGGGACGCACCTGCTGCTCGATCATGTTGAAACGAGCCCTTTCGACATTCAGGGACACGGCGCGACTCCAGCGGAAAAGGGGCGAAAGCATAGGCGCTGACGCCCGCTACGGCAAATTCAGCATGGCGGCTCCGGGCCCCGCTCCGTAGTGCCGGAAGTCACCGCAAGTACCTGACATTCCTCACCTTACGCTGTCCGGCGCGGCGTTCCGGACAGGGCCGGACGTCCGTTCGCCGGCAGCCGGGCACGGGCATGCAGCACCCCGGCCGCGAGGCGCTGATCGACGCGTTCGATGCGCGCCGGCGCCTGCGGGTTGCGCACGAAGGTCTGCCAGGCCAGCCAGCGCGTCAGCCGAGCAAGGTCCAGCTTGTCGAGCGCCGCCATGCGTACACGCCCGGCCATGGCCAGGCTGGCGTCGAAATGCGGCGCGTCGAGCAGCGCGGCGAAGGCCCGCTGCGCCAGTTTGAACGATTGACTCAATTGCAGTTCGGGAACGGATGACATGTCTGGGGTCCTATGCGCCGACCGGAGCGGCGTCCGCGGCCGGACGTTTGATCCGGAACCAGGCCGCGTACAGCGCCGGTAGGAGGAGCAGAGTCAGCGCCGTTGCAACGAACAGGCCACCCATGATGGCGACGGCCATGGGTCCGAAGAACGCGCTGCGCGACAGCGGGATCATCGCGAGGATGGCCGCCAGGGCGGTCAGTACGATGGGGCGGAAGCGCCGGACGGTCGCATCGACGATCGCCTCCCAGGGCGCGTGGCCCTTGGCGATGTCCTGATCGATCTGATCGATCAGGATCACCGAGTTGCGCATGATCATGCCGAACAACGCGATCGTGCCGAGCATGGCCACGAAACCGAACGGCACGTTGAACACGAGCAGGAACAGCGCCACGCCGATCAGTCCGAGCGGCGCGGTCAGGAACACCATGATCGTGCGGCTGAAGCTGCGCAGCTGCAGCATCAGCAGGGTCAACACGACGAACAGGAACAGCGGCATGCCGGCGTTGACCGAGCGCTGGCCCTTGCCCGAATCCTCGACGGTGCCGCCGACTTCCAGCAGATAGCCGGCCGGCAGTTTGGCGCGGACGGCATCGAGCGTCGGCTCGATCTGGGCGGTAATCGTCGGTGGCTGCAGCAGGCCGTCGGTGTCGCCGCGCACGGTTATGGTCGGCAGGCGGTTGCGGCGCCAGATGATGCCTTCCTCCATCGCGTACTGCAGGCGCGCGATCTGGCTCAGCGGCACCGACTTGCCCGACGCCGTCGGCACGGCGAGGTTTTCCAGCAGCGACAGCTGCGCGCGTTCCTCGGCGGGGCCGCGCAGCAGCACCTGGATCAGTTCGTCCTTCTCGCGGTAGATCGAGATGGGCACGCCCGACAGCGAGCTTTGCAGGAAGTTGGAAAGATCCTGCGAGCTGACGCCGAGCACGCGCGCGCGGTCCTGGTCGATCTCAAGACGGATGACCTTGCTCGGCTCGTCCCAGTCCAGGTTGACGTTGCGCATGTGCGGATTGCGCCGCACCTGATCGGCGGCTTCGCGGGCGTACTTGCGCACGAGGCCGATGTCCTCGCCGGAGATGCGGAACTGGATCGGATAGCCGACCGGCGGGCCGTTCTCCAGGCGCAGCACGCGGCCGCGCACTTCGGGGAAGTCGCTCTCGAACAGGGCGAGGAGATCGGCGCGCAGCTTCTCGCGCTCCTTGAGGCCCTTGGTCAGCAGCACGAACTGGGCGAAGCTGGCCTGCGGCAGCTGCTGGTCCAGCGGCAGATAGAAGCGCGGCGAACCGGTGCCGACGTAGCTCACGTAGTTCTCGAGCTCGTTGCGCGCGCTGAGCCACTGCTCGAGCTTGCGCACCTGCGTCGCCGTCGCTTCGAGCGACGAGCCCTCGGTCAGCTTCATGTCGACCATGAGTTCCGGACGCGTCGAGTCCGGGAAGAACTGCTGCTGCACGAAGCGGAAGCCGACGATGGAGGCGACGAACAGTGCGAGCGTCGCCGCGATCACGATGCGCCGGTGCGCGACGCACCAGTCGACCAGATTGCGGAAGTGGCGATAGAACGGCGAGGCGTAGGGATCGTGCGCCGCGTGGCCGTGGGCCGGACCGCCGGCCAGCGCGCCGCGCAGGCGCCGCGGCAGCAGGCCGATCGCCCGC
>NZ_JANFVR010000306.1 GCF_024609805.1 Tahibacter caeni
CGGACGCGGGCCGCGGACGTCGCCGGGGCGGCCGCCCGGCCTGCCCGCGGGCGCGCGCGGCGGTTCGGGCTTGGCCTCGGATTTCAGTTTCTGTACGAGTCCACTTTTCAGTAGCTGGTCACGCAGGGAATCGGCCATGGCAGGTATTCGACGGCAAAGGCTAACGGCGGAACGGATCGGTCAGTAATGCGGCGGCGGCGGCTCAGTCGCAGGATCGTGGCTCAGGCTGGAGCGAACGACGCCGAGCTCGCTGCGCAGGCGGCGGAATTCCTCGCGCATATCCCCGAGCACGCGATCGTGGGCCGCGACCGTGGCGTTGAGCACGGCGACGGTCTCCTCGAGGAAGGCGAAGCGCACTTCCAGTTCGGTCAGGCGTTCTTCCAGGGTGGCGGCTATCGGCATGTCAGCCCAGCTTCTCGATCAGGTGGCGGCCATGGCGCGATCCTATCAGTCCTTGCGTCTCGCGTTCGGCCAGCCGGCGGTCGGCTTCGGCCATTTCGGCGACGAGCGCGGCGAAGGTCATGCGCGGCTGCCAGCCGAGCTCGCGCGCGGCGCGCGACGCGTCGCCGACGAGGGTGTCGACTTCGGCCGGCCGGAAATAGCGCGGATGGATGCGCACGACCACCTCGCCGCCCTGCAGGCGGCTGCCGGGCAGGCCGCAGCGCCGCACGCGCGCGGTCTGCTCCAGGCCGCTGCCGCTGAATTCCAGCTCCAGCTGCAGCGCCTGCGCGGCGAGCTCGACGAACTCGCGCACCGTGTGCTGGCTGCCCGTCGCGATGACGTAGTCGCACGGCTCGGCCTGCTGCAGCATCAACCACTGCGCCTCGACGTAGTCGCGCGCGTGGCCCCAGTCGCGGCGTGCGTCGAGATTGCCGAGATAGACGCACTGCTGCAGGCCGTAGACGCAGCGCGCGAGGCCGCGCGTGATCTTGCGCGTGACGAAGGTTTCTCCGCGCAGCGGCGATTCGTGATTGAACAGGATGCCGCTGCAGGCGTAGAGGCCGTAGGCCTCGCGGTAGTTCTGCGTGATCCAGTGCGCGTAGAGCTTGGCCACGCCGTAGGGAGAACGCGGATGGAACGGCGTGCTCTCGTTCTGCGGCGAGGCCTGCACCTGGCCGAACAATTCCGAGGTCGAGGCCTGGTAGAAGCGGGTGCGCTGCGTCAGCCCGAGTATCCGCACGGCTTCGAGCAGGCGCAACGTGCCGAGCGCGTCGGCGTTGGCCGTGAACTCCGGTTCCTCGAACGACACGGCCACGTGGCTTTGCGCGCCGAGGTTGTAGATCTCGTCGGGCTGCACCTGCTGCACCACGCGCAGCAGGCTCAGCGAATCGGTCAGATCGCCGTAGTGCAGATGCACCTTCGGTACGGCTTCGTCGAACTCGTGGTACAGATGATCGATGCGCTCGGAATTGAACGACGACGTGCGCCGCTTGATGCCGTGCACCTCATAGCCCTTGCCGAGCAGCAGTTCGGCCAGATACGCGCCGTCCTGACCGGTGATTCCCGTGATCAACGCCCGTTTGGTCACTTCTGCCCCTCCCTGGCCGACACGGCGATACCTCAGTGCTGCGCGACGCTGCGGCCGCGGCCTATGCCGTAATAGGCGAGACCGGCGGCCTCGACGGCGGCCGGATCGTAGATGTTGCGCCCGTCGAACACGGCCTTGTGCTTCAGGCGCGCGGCGAGCTGGCGGAAATCCGGACTGCGGAATGCCTTCCATTCGGTCACGACGATCAGCGCGTCGGCGCCGTCCAGCGCCTGCAGCGCCTGTTCGCAGAGGATCAGGTCGTCGCGCTCGCCGAAAATGTGCCGTGCCTCGTCGCGCGCCTCGGGATCGTAGGCGCGCACCGTGGCACCGGCGCGCCAGAGCTGTTCCAGCAGGCGCCGGCTCGGCGCTTCGCGCATGTCGTCGGTGTTCGGTTTGAACGCGAGCCCCCAGAGCGCGAACGTGCGGCCGCGCAGGTCGCCGCCGAAATGGCCGTCGACGAGCTCGAACAGGCGGTTCTTCTGCGCGTCGTTGACCTGCTCCACCGACTGCAGCAGACGCGGCTCGTAGCCGTGCGCGCGGGCGATGCGGTCCAGCGCCTGCACGTCCTTCGGAAAGCACGAGCCGCCGTAGCCGGCGCCCGGATAGATGAAGTGATAGCCGATGCGCGGATCCGAGCCTATGCCGTGGCGCACGAGCTCGATGTCCGCGCCGACGCGCTCGGCGATGTTGGCCATCTCGTTCATGAAGCTGATCTTGGTCGCGAGCATCGCGTTGGCCGCGTACTTGGTCAGCTCGGCCGAACGCACGTCCATCAGCACGATGCGGTCGTGGTTGCGGTTGAACGGCGCGTACAGGCGGCGCAGCAGCGCGATCGCGCGCTGGCTGTCGCTGCCGATGACGATGCGGTCGGGGCGCATGCAGTCGTTGACCGCATCGCCCTCCTTGAGGAATTCAGGATTGGAGACGACGTCGAAATCGATGGACACGCCGCGCTCGGCCAGCACGTCGGCGATAGTGTCGCGCACGCGGTCGGCGGTGCCGACCGGCACGGTGGACTTGTTGACGATGACGCTGCCGGCGCCGAGATGACGGCCTATCGTACGCGCGACCGCGAGCACGTGGCTCAGGTCCGCGCTGCCGTCCTCGCCGGGCGGCGTGCCGACCGCGATGAAGATGACCTCGCCATGGGCGATGGCCGGCGCGGCTTCGGTCGTGAACGCGAGACGGCCCGCGGCGTGGTTGGCCAGCACCAGTTCTTCGAGGCCGGGTTCGTAGATCGGAATCTGGCCCTGCTTGAGCCGCGCGACCTTACCGGCGTCGACATCGACGCAGACGACGGTGTTGCCCATTTCCGCGAGGCAGGTACCCGTGACCAGGCCTACGTAGCCCGTGCCGAAAACGGTGACGTTCATGCGCAGCAGATCCTCGGGAAACGCGGAATTTTAGTGCCCTGCCCCACGGATAGCCATCGAACCGCGGGAGTTCTTCGCATCATCGGTGGAGGCACACCGGCAGCGGCGCGCCGCTGCCGCAACGAAAAGGGGCGCGGCGATCCGCTCGCCGCGCCCCGGTCACGCCTTGCGCAGGAAACGCGCGATTACTTCTTGTCGCCCGCCTTGGCAGCCGGCTGGGCAGCCGGTTCGGCCGGGGCCGGCGGCACGATCTTGAGCAGCTCGACTTCGAACGTCAGCACGGCGTTCGGGCCGATCGGACCCGGGCCGTTCTCGCCGTAGGCGAGATTCGACGGGATGTAGAACTTGTACTTGGAGCCGACCGGCATCAGCTGCAGGCCTTCGGTCCAGCCCGGGATCACGCCCTTGAGCGGGAACGTCGCCGGCTCGCCGCGATCGACCGAGCTGTCGAACTTGGTGCCGTCGAGCAGGGTGCCCGTGTAGTGCACCTGGACGGTGTCGGTGTCCTTGGGCTTCGGACCCGTGCCGGCCTTGACGACTTCGTACTGCAGGCCCGACGCCGTCGTGGTCACGCCCTTCTTGGCCTTGTTCTTGGCCAGGAATTCGTCGCCCGCCTTCTTGTTGGTCTCGGCCTTGGCCTTCTCTTCCGCCGCGCGCTTGGCCTGCAGCTTGGTCATGAAGTCCTGTCGGATCTTCAGCGCTTCTTCCTGCGTCAGCGCGGTCTTGTCGCCCTTGACAGAGGCCTGCAGGGCCTGGATCACGACGGCCATGTCGATCTCGTCCTTGATCGAGGACAGGCCCTTGCCCACGTCCATGCCGACCATGTAGCTGACCTTGTCCTTCTCGGTCTTGAGTTCCTGGGCGAACGCGCCGCCGGCGGTGCCGAGCGCCGCGACGACCGCGGCAGCAGTCAGGCTCTTCTGCAGAAACTTACTCATCTAGCGATGCTCCTGAAAATGATGGTTAGCGGCCCGATGGCCGCTTAGGCGCTACGGGGCGGCGTATTGTGGAGACGGCGCGGGTTGAAGGCAAACGTCCGGCGGGCTGCGACCGCCCGGGCCCGGCGAAGTTCCCGGCGGCCTTCGCGGCAGCCCCCGGGCGGCCCGGAAACGCCGGCCGGGCCCGGCTGCTAGACTAGCCGGATGCTCAGATTCGATTCGGTCGCGCTGCGGCGCGGCAGCAAGCTGCTTTTTTCCGATGCCAGCGTTCAGCTCCATGCCGGGTGGCGCGTCGGCGTAACCGGACGCAACGGCGCCGGCAAATCCAGTCTGTTCGCGCTGGTCGCCGGCGAGCTCCAGCCGGATTCCGGCGACTTCACGCGACCGCGCGACTGGGTGCTGGCCCACGTGCGCCAGGAAACGCCGGCGCTGGCCACGAGCGGCATCGACTACGTACTCGACGGCGACCGCGAATACCGCGAGATCGAACGCGCGCTGACCCGGGCCGAAGCCGAACACGACGCGTTGACCCAGGCCCGCCTGCACGAACGCCTGCAGGCCATCGGCGGCTATGCGGCGCGCGCGCGCGCCGCGGCGCTGATGCACGGCCTCGGCTTCAAGCCCGGCGAGGAACAGCGCAGCGTCGCGGAGTTCTCCGGCGGCTGGCGCATGCGGCTGAATCTGGCCCAGGCGCTGATGTGCCGCTCGGACCTGCTGCTGCTCGACGAGCCGACCAACCACCTCGATCTCGACGCGGTGTTCTGGCTCGAGGACTGGCTGCGCCGCTACGAGGGCACCCTGCTGCTGATCTCCCACGACCGCGAATTCCTCGACAACGTGATCAGCCACGTGCTCGAGATCGCCGACGAGAAGGTCGAGCTGTTCGCCGGCAACCTGTCGGGCTTCGAGCGCAAGCGCGCCGAACGCCTCGTGCAGCAGCAACTGCAGTACGAGCGCCAGCAGCGGGAACGCGCGCACCTGCAGAGCTTCGTCGACCGCTTCAAGGCCAAGGCCAGCAAGGCGCGCCAGGCGCAGAGCCGCGTCAAGGCCCTCGAGCGCATGGTCGAGATCGCGCCGATCCGCGCCGCTTCCAGCATCCGTTTCGAATTCCGCGAACCCGAGGCGCTGCCCTATCCGCTCGCGCGGCTCGACGAAGCCTCGGCCGGCTACGGCGACCGCGTCGTGCTGGCCAACGTGAAATTCAGCCTCGTACCCGGCGACCGTATCGCGCTGCTCGGCGCCAACGGCGCAGGCAAGTCGACCCTGATCAAGCTGCTGTCGGGCACGATCGCCAACCGCAGCGGCGAGCGCTTCGAGGCCAAGGGCCTGCGCATCGGCTACTTCGCCCAGCACCAGCTCGAAACCCTCGATCCGCAGGCCAGCGCGGTCGAGCATCTCAAGCGCCTCGACGACAAGCTCGGCGAGCAGGCCGCGCGCGACTTCCTCGGCGGCTTCGGCTTCGTCGGCGATCGCGCTCTGGAACCCGTCGCGCCGTTCTCCGGCGGCGAGAAGGCACGCCTGTGTCTGGCTCTCGTGGTCTGGCAGCGCCCGAATCTGCTGCTGCTCGACGAGCCGACCAACCATCTCGACCTCGACATGCGCGAGGCCCTGACCGAAGCCCTGAACGGCTTCGATGGCGCCGTCGTGCTCGTCGCGCACGACCGCGCGCTGATCCGCACCTGCTGCGAGACCCTGCTGTTCGTCGGCGGCGGCCGCGTGCAGCCGTACGAAGGCGATCTCGAGGACTACGCCCGCATCGTGCTGCGCCAGAACGCCGAGACGGCGACGGCCACCGCCGCGCCGGCCGCCGCCGGCAACGCGCGCAAGCCGGACCGCCGCGAACGCGCCGACCAG
>NZ_JANFVR010000307.1 GCF_024609805.1 Tahibacter caeni
GGCGGCCAGGCTCGCGCGGCGCGCGTCGCCGAGCCGGCCGGCCTGCACGGCCGCCGGCGGCAGCTGCGCATAGGCCTGTTCGAGGCTTTGCAGCAGCGGCGCGCTCATACGGCGGAATGCTCCGGCAGGCGGCGCTGCTCGATCCAGGCGTAGCCGTGCTCTTCGAGCTTGTGTGCGAGCGTCTTGTCGCCGCTCTCGACGATGCGGCCCTCGGCCAGCACGTGCACCTGGTCGGGCACGATGTAGTCGAGCAGGCGCTGGTAATGCGTGATCACGATGAACGCGCGATCGGCGCTGCGCATGTGGTTGACGCCTTCGGCGACCATCTTCAGCGCGTCGATATCGAGACCCGAGTCGGTCTCGTCGAGGATCGCCAGGCGCGGCTCCAGCAGCGCCATCTGGAAGATCTCGTTGCGCTTCTTCTCGCCGCCGGAAAACCCCGCATTGACGGCGCGATGCAGCAGCTCGTCGGAGATGTGCAGCACGCGCAGCTTCTCCCGCACGAGCCTGAGGAACTGCATCGAGTCCAGCTCGGGCTCGCCGCGATACTTGCGCTGCGCGTTCAGCGCGGCCTTGAGGAAATAGGTGTTGTTGACGCCCGGAATCTCGACCGGGTACTGGAACGCGAGGAACAGGCCTTCGGCGGCGCGTTCTTCCGGCTCCAGCTGCAGCAGATCCTTGTCGCCGAAGTCGACCGTGCCGGCGGTGATCTCGTAGCCTTCGCGGCCCGCGAGCACGTTGCCGAGGGTCGACTTGCCGGCGCCGTTGGGTCCCATGATCGCGTGCACTTCGCCGGGCTTCACCGTGAGGTTCAATCCCTTGAGGATTTCCTTGCCGGCGACGCGGACGTGGAGGTTTTCGATTTTCAGCATGGTCTGTAGGTAGTCGGAACGTGATTGATCGGATACGGCCTCAGTTCTGCCGCTTGAGCATACCGCCGCCGAAATAGATCCGGCGCGGCGCCGGCCCGGCGCTGCCGTCGTCGTACGGAAAACTCGAGAAGCGCTTCTCGGCGCCGCCCGACGGGATCAGCGTCAGCGCGTTTTCGTCGATGCGGTAGCGGCCCTGCTCCTCGGCGCTCGAGCCGAAGCTGCCGGCCTCTGTGCCGGTCCGCACGCTGCCGACCGACGACAGCGCGTAGCTGCCGTCGCCGCGCAAGGTCAGCGTCGCAGCGGACATGACCGCACCGCCGCCGACGCTCGCCCCGCCGGTGTAGACGCCGTCGATGCGCGCGCCGCTCGCGAACGGCTCGACCGGGCAGAACGAGCCCCCGTCCCAGCCGAAGCAGCCCCCGTCTTCACGCTCGTATTCGCTGCTGAGCGGCCGGCGATCGAACGTCATCACGAGCTTGCCGCCGTCGAGCCGGTACGTGCCGACGTCCTGCGGGCGCTGCGTGCGCTCGCGCTCGATCTCATCGACAGCGGCAATCGGGTTGCGCACGACGGCGCCGTCGGCGAAGCGGTACGCCTCCAGCGTCAGCGTACCGACCGAATACCGCGTCATCAGATAGAGACCGTGGGGCCCGTCGGCGCGCGCGCCGCAGGCGGTCAGGGTCAACAGCAGCAATGTCAGAACGACGATACGCATGGCAGTAGTTCCTGCAGGCTCGGCGACGATTTCGCCAGGAACTCCACGCACGGAAACGCGCACCGGAAGCTCATGGCCGCGCACGCTCAGCCGACCGCGCCTTCCAGCGACACTTCGAGCAGCTTCTTGGCTTCCACGGCGAACTCCATCGGCAGCTCCTTGAACACCTGCTTGCAGAAGCCGTCGACGATCATCGACACCGCATCCTCTTCGCCGAGGCCGCGCGAGCGGCAGTAGAACAGCTGGTCGTCGGAGATCTTGGACGTCGTCGCCTCGTGCTCGACGATCGCGCTCGGGTGCTTGACCTCGATGTACGGGAACGTGTGCGCGCCGCATTTCTTGCCGATCAGCAGCGAGTCGCACTGGGTGTAGTTGCGCGCGCCCTCGGCGCTCTTCTCGACCTTGACGAGGCCGCGATAGCTGTTCTGGCCGCGGCCGGCGCTGATGCCCTTGCTGATGATCTTGGACTTGGTGTTGCGCCCGATGTGGATCATCTTCGTGCCGGTGTCGGCCTGCTGCGCGTGGTGCGTCAGCGCGACCGAGTAGAACTCGCCGGTCGAATCGTCGCCGCGCAGCACGCAGCTCGGGTATTTCCAGGTGATCGCCGAGCCGGTCTCGACCTGGGTCCAGGAGATCTTGGAGCGCGCGCCGCGGCAGTCGCCGCGCTTGGTCACGAAGTTGTAGATGCCGCCGATGCCGTTCTCGTCGCCGGGATACCAGTTCTGCACGGTCGAATACTTGATCTGCGCGTCGTCGAGCGCGACGAGCTCGACGACGGCCGCGTGCAGCTGGTTCTCGTCGCGCTGCGGCGCCGTGCAGCCTTCGAGATAGCTGACGTAGCTGCCTTCCTCCGCGACGATCAGCGTGCGCTCGAACTGGCCCGTGTTCATCGCGTTGATGCGGAAATACGTGCTGAGCTCCATCGGGCAGCGCACGCCCTTGGGAATGAACACGAAGGAACCGTCGGAGAACACGGCGCTGTTCAGCGCGGCGAAGTAGTTGTCGCCGACCGGCACGACCGAGCCGAGGTATTTCTGCACGAGTTCCGCATGCTCGCTGATCGCTTCGGACATGGAGCAGAAGATCACGCCGGCCTCGGCGAGCTCCTTGCGGAAGGTCGTGCCGACCGAGACCGAGTCGAACACCGCGTCGACGGCGACGCCGGCGAGCTTCGCCCGCTCGTGCAGCGGCACGCCGAGCTTGTCGTAGGTTTCGAGCAGCTTGGGATCGACCTCGTCGAGCGATCCGGGCCGCGCCTTCGGCGCCGCGTAGTAGCTGATCGCCTGGAAGTCGATAGGACCGATACTGAGCTTCGCCCATTCCGGCACCGGCATCGTCAGCCAGTGGCGGTAGGCCTTGAGGCGCCAGTCGGTCATCCACTGCGGCTCGTGCTTCTTGGCCGAGAGCTGACGGATCACGTCCTCGGACAGGCCGGGCGGCAGGTATTCGGTTTCGATGTCCGTCACGAAACCGGCTTCGTAGCGCCGGTTCAGCGCGTTCTCGATGTCGTTGCGTTCGGTGGCCATGGGCTGCCTAGAGATCGTTCATGCCAGGGCGACGCGCAGCGGCGTCGGAACGGGCCGCTTCGGCCCCGGCGGTTTCATCATGTCGGCCAATGTCACGCTGGCCAGGGCTTCGGCGATCGCTTGATTGATGCGCTGCCAGTTGCCGCGCACGCCGCAGTGGTGTTCGTGGTCGCAGAGCCCGCTGGTCACGCTGCATTCGGTCATGCCGATCGGCCCTTCCATCGCGACGACGATCTCGGCGACCGAGATCGCGGCAGGTTCACGCGCGAGGCGGTAGCCGCCGTTGACGCCGCGAAAGGACTCGACGAGGCCGGAATGCACGAGCTGTTTTAGCAGCTTGGAGACGGTGGGGATTTCGAGCCGCGCGCGCTCGGCGAGTACCTGGGCGCTGAGCACCTCGCTGCCGGCTTCGGCGAGCACGGTCATGACGACGGTCGCGTAATCGGTGAGTTTGCTGACGCGTAGCATGGCCGCGGTCCGAAAGTGGACCGAAATGGTACGGTTTTCGGCCGCCGCCGGCAATGCCGGCCATCCGGGGCGGCGAGCCCGGCCATTCCGACGCAAAAGAGGCGCCCGGCCGAGGGTCGGGCGCCAAGGGCCCGGACGACGTCCGGACCACGTCGCGAAGAGCGCGGCTATTGCGCCGGGCGGTAAGTGAACCAGGTCAGGAACACGAGGCCGCTGCCGTCGGTATCGAGCATGAAGCCCTCGCCGTCGCGCGCCGGGCCGCCGTACCAGGCGCCTTGCAGCCAGTTCGTGTTCGGTGCGCCGCCGATGCCGGTACGCCGGCAGTCGGTCACGGCCGGCGTGATCAGCATGCGCTCGATGCGGTAGCCGCCGTCGCCGAAGCGCGCGCTGTCCTCGCCGTGCGAACTCCAGGTCAGCTCGGCCTCGGTGCAGCTCAGGAAGTTCAGGCGCAGGCTGCCCCAGCGCGGCTTGCGCACCTGGGCCGGATCGAACGCCGCGCCGAAGGCGGCGCCGAGCGCGGTGTTTGCCTCGAGCTCGACCTGGCTGCCCTGCAGCCGGCCCAGCGCGGTCAGCCAGTACTGCGAGCCGATGCGCGCCGGGTCCGGCGTCTCGGCCGCGCCGCGCGGCCTGGGGATGACCGCGATGTAGGTCGGTCCCGACAGGCCGCCGGAACCGACCGGGATCAGCAGCGACTTTTCCTCGCCGGTCGCGGCGTCGACCTTGAGCACGCCCACGCCGCGCGCGCCGTTGCCGGCGACGAGCAGGGAACCGTCCGGATGCCAGGCCAGTCCGGTGGGCGTGGCAATGGATGTCGTCAGCACCTTATCCAGGCCGCCGCCCGGGAAGCGGTAGCGCAGGATCTGGTTGGAGCGCTCGCCGCTGACATAAAGCAGGTCGCCGGCCGGGTTCAGCAGCAGGCCGCGCGTCGCGCGCAGGCCGTTGTCGCGCGGCGCGACGAACTGCGCATAGCTGCGGCCGACCGGATCGAAGCGCACGACGTTGCTGCTGTCGTAGCCCGGGATGTACAGGCTGCCGTCGGGCGCGCTCATCAGGCCGTTGTCGGGCCCGCGCAGCAGGGTGGTGCCGGCCAGCGGCAGGTTCTCGGCCGCGCCGCTGGCCAGGTCGAAGCGGCGCAGAGCGCCGGTCGCGTAGCTGCCGACGTAGGCGCCGCCGCCGCTGAACGCGACGCCGGTCATGCCCCAGCCCGGATCGACGCGTGCGAAGGTGTCGACGAAGGCCAGGGTGTCGGCGTCGTAGCGCAGCAGGGTGCTCGCTTCCTCGCTGACGACCCAGAGCCGGCCGTCGGGGCCGAGCTTGACCGCCTGGGCCCCATGGATGCGTCCGTCCTCGTCGAGATTGCGCACGAACGCACCCGTACAGGCATCATAGACGTGCACGTTGCTGTAGTAGCCGCTGACGAGGACACGGACCTCGTCGCAGGACGCCGCCTGGACGGCGTGCAGGGAGAAACACAGTGAAAGCAGGACCGAACCACCGAACCATCCACTCAGCACGCGGCGCATGCGCGGCCTCCAGCCGGGAAAAGGAGGACGCAGGCTCGGCCGCCGCGGCACGCACCGTCCTGCGCCAACCGTTCGCGATCCGTGCGCAAGTTCCCGGCGCTTGCGCATCAACCACTTGCGCATGACGGCCGGCGCATCCTCCGCCGCCGGCCCGGCCTCGTCCGCGCGCTTTCGCCTCGGCGGCTGGCTGGTCGACGCGACCAATCACGAACTGATCGCCGCGAGCGGGCGCGTGCGCCTGCAGCCGCGTCAGATGCAGCTGCTGCTGCGCCTCGCGCGCGAACCGGACACCCTGCTCCGCCGCGAGCAGTTGCTCGGCGACGTCTGGGAAGGCCGCTACGTCAATGACGAAGCGCTGTCGCGCGCGATCGCCGAGCTGCGCCAGCTGCTCGACGACGACCCGCGCGCACCACGCTACATCGAGACCGTGCCGCGGCTGGGCTATCGCCTGATCGCACGGCCCGAACCGGAAGAAGCCCCCGTGCCAGCACAGTCCGCCGCGGCCGGCGCAGCGGTTCCGCAGGGGGCGGCGCCGGCCGCGGCCG
>NZ_JANFVR010000308.1 GCF_024609805.1 Tahibacter caeni
TCGGCGGCTTCGTCGTCGCGGCGCTGCGCCGCGACGGCTGGGACGTGCTGCGCGGCCTGCGGCCGCGGTCGCCGCTCGCGGCCGACGAGCGCGGCTGCGACCTCGCGACCCGGACCCGGCCCGAGGACTGGGCGCCGTTGCTGGAAGGCGTCGACGCCGTCGTCAACGCGGCCGGCCTGCTGCGCGACGGCCGCGGCGCATCGCTGGCCGCCGTTCACGAGACTGCGCCGCTCGCGCTCGCGCGGGCCTGCGTCACGGCGGGGGTCGGCCGCTTCGTGCAGATCTCGGCGCTCGGCGATCCGGCTGACGGCGAATTCGTCGCGTCCAAGCATCGCTTCGATGCGGCACTGCTCGCGCTGCCGCTGCAGGCCGTCGTGCTGCGGCCGTCGGTAGTCTATTCGACGGCCGGCTCCTACGGCGGCACCTCGCTGCTGCGCGCGCTCGCGGCGTTTCCGGCGCTGCTGCCGCTGCCCGGCGACGGGCGCTGGCAGATCCAGCCGGCGGCGGCCGAAGACCTGGCCGAACTCGTCGCGCGCGCGCTGGCCGGTGATGCGCGCGGCCTGTTCGAGATCGGCGCACCAGCTCCGCAGACCCTGCACGACTACCAGTCGCAGTGGCGTCGCTGGTTCGGTCTGCGCGATGGCCGCGTGTTTCGCGTGCCGCTGTCCGTGGTGGCGCTCGCCGTCGCGCTCGGCGAAGGCCTGCGCCGCGGGCCGCTCGGCGCGGCGACCTGGCGTCTGCTCAAACGCGGCGTCGCGATCGAAGCGCACGAGCGCGCCCGCGTGGAGCAGGCGTTCGGCACGGCGCCGCGTGCATTGGCCGAGATGCTTGCGCAACGCCCCAGCCAGGTGCAGGACCGCTGGCACGCGCGCCTGTATCTGCTCGAACCGCTGCTGCGCCTGGCCGTCGTGGCGCTCTGGCTGATCTCGGCGCTGGCCGGGTTCCTGACGCCGGCGGCACAGATCGCGAACCTGACCGACGGCAGCGTCCTCGCCGGGCATTCGCCGGTGCTGCTCGCGCGCATCGCCGCGGTCGTCGATCTGGCGCTCGGTCTCTGGCTGCTCGGCGGATATCGCCCACGGCCGGCGATCGCGGCCATGCTCGGGCTGCTTCTCGTCTATACGGCGGCCTTCGGCGCGGGCCTGCCCGCGCTGTGGCTCGATCCGCTCGGCGGATTGGCGAAGAACCTCGTGCTGCTGCCGGCGCTCGCCGTGCTCTGGGTGCTGGCCGACAGGCGCTGACATGACCTATCTCTGGGTGAAGTGGCTGCACATCCTGTCGTCGACCCTGCTGCTCGGCACGGGTCTCGGCATCGCCTTCTTCTTCTGGATCGCCCACCGCCGCGGCGACGCGCGCGAAATCGCCGCGACGGCGCGTACCGTGGTCATCGCCGACGCCTGCTTCACCGCGCCGGCCGTCGTCGTGCAGTTCGCGAGCGGTCTCTGGCTGACCGAACTGCTGCATTTGCCGTTCGGCGTGTTCTGGCTGCGCGCCGCGCTGTTCCTGTTCGTGTTCGTCGGCTGCTGCTGGCTGCCGGTGCTCTGGCTGCAGCTGCGCGCGCGCGATCTCGCGGCGGCCGCCGCCGCGAACGGCACGGCCTTGCCGCCGGCGTACCGGCGGATCATGCGCTGGTGGTTCTGGCTGGGCTGGCCGGCGTTCGCGAGCGTGATCGCGATCTTCTGGCTCATGGTGCTGAAGCCCTCGAGCCCCGGCTGAGCGGCGGCGGCCGGCGCGCCGCGACGATGAACTTCTTTTCATGTACGGCCGCGCCGCCCGGTTGCCGGCCCGGAACGGCCGTGCCCGCCGCGCCGCGGCAGACCGCCTCATAGGTTTTCCCTGGGAGGCTGCCAGCAATTCCGTATTTCACAGGCGCTCCCGGCGCGCTGCACACTCCTTGAGCATTTGGACGGCTAGACGGATGTCCGTCCATTCGACGACGACAGAACACGTTCGTTACCGGCGCATGCCGGCAGGGAGGCTGGTCGGCATCGCCACTTCGATGGGGTGACCGCAATGATTACCGACAAGACCCTGCTCGCGGCCCTGGTCGCGACGCTGCTGGCCGGTGCCGGCCCGGCGCCGGCTTCGGCCGCCGCTGACGTGACGCACATCGCCGCCGTTGCGCAGCGCGCGACCTTGCGCGTCGACGGCGCCGGCGTGCTCTACGACCAGAACGCCGCACAGACGACTTCTGGCGCCTTCGTCAACGAGGTGCTCGCGCCGGCGCCGACCGTCGCGAACACTGCGGGCGCCGACGACTTCACCGTGCCGGCCGGTCCGGGCTGGACCGTGACCGGTTTCTCGTTCAACGCGTTCGGTCCCGGCGGCAATACGCCGCCGGCCAAGCTGTCGCTCGAGGTGCGCGCCGACGCGAACGGCCAGCCCGGCGCGACGGTCGTCTGTTCCGCGCCGGCGGCGACCGCCAGCTACAGCGCGGCGCCGCAGTTCCAGGTCAGCGCGCAGTTCGCCGCGCCCTGCGATCTCGCGCCGGGCCATTACTGGGTTTCGTGGTCGTTCGACGACGCCGATCTCGCCGGTGCCTCGGGCTTCTGGGGCCAGATCGCCGCGCAGAACGGATCGCCGGCGCTCTGGCGCAACAGCGGGGACGGCTTCCGGACCGGCTGCACCGCGGGCTGGGGCGTGTTCTCCGAGTGCGGCATCTTCGATGCGAGCGTGCACGACTTCGCGTTCAGCGTGCTCGGCCATGAAAACCTCACGCCGTCCGCGCTCGAGGTCAACGTGACCGTCGCCGCGTATGCCGGCGATCCGGATGCCTGCGGCACGGCCGCCACGGTCGAGGTCAACGCCGGCGACCAGGTCAACATCTGCTACACCCTGACCAACAACGGCAGCCAGACCTTGACTCACCAGTCGCTGATCGACAGCGTCGACGGCCGCATCCTGGCCTACGATCCGACCGCGATCGCGCCGGGCCAGAGCCACCGCTACGTGCGCACGGTCGTCGCGCAGGGAGACACCACGCGCACGGCGACCTGGACCGGCTATTCGGCGATCGCGAGCTACGCGTTCGACGACAGCGTGACGCCGGATTTCATCGACATCTCCGCGACCGGCACCGACATAGGCATTCCGCCGGGCGACATCGCCAACAACGAACTGCGTCCGGTCGTCGCCGATTTCCCGGTGCGCTTCTACGGCCGCAGCTCGACTGCGCTGTGCGTCAGCAACGACGGCGTCATCAGCTACGACGACGCGGCCTGCACGACGCCGTTCCCGGCCACCAAGCCGGATCCGGGCCTGTCGGGGAACCAGGACCTGCCGGCGAGCTTCGGACTGAACCTGCCGACCATCATCGCGCCGATGTGGAACGACCTCGACGACGGTCCCGGCCGCGTCTATGCACAGACGCTCGGCGCCGCGCCGAGCCGCCGCCTCGTCGTGCAGTGGAACGAGCTCAAGAGCTCCATCGCCGCGGACACGCCGGTGACGTTCCAGGTCGTGTTCACCGAAAACAGCGACGTCATCCGCTTCGAGTACCGCAACACCGTGTTCGGCAACGACGCCGACAACGGCAACTGGGCGACCGTCGGCCTGCAGGCCGATCCGGCTGGGCTGTACACCAAGTATTCGTACCGCCAGCCGGCGTTGCGCTCGAACTCGGCCATACGCTGGACTTTCACGCCGGAAGCCCCGAGCAGCGCCGAGAGCGCCGCGGCGAGCATCTCTGCCGGCCTGCCGGCGCTGTCGGTCGCGCAGACTGGCGTGAACGCGCTCGTCGCGCCGGGCGGTACGGCGACACGCAGCTTCGACGTCGCCAACGCCGGCAACCGCGATCTGCACTGGAGCCTCGGCGAAGCGCCCGGCGGTTCGCGCGCGCATTTCCCGCGTCATGAGCGCTATGTCGCGCCGGCCCGGACCAGCCTGTCGGCGAAGCCGGGCACGACGGCTGCGGCATTCCCGATCACGGGCAAGTCGGCGCGCAAGTCCGCGGCGGCCGCGCTCGGCGAGTTCGGCGTACCGACCTACGGCGTCAGTTCGCTGCGTCCGGGCCTGACCCGCTTCGACGCGCTCGCGCCGCTCGCGACCTACACGCCGCTCGGCAATTCCGACGACTGGATCTACGCGGCGACGTTCGTCGGCAACGACTTCGGCAAGCTCTACGTCATCGTCAACGACAGCTGGTTCTATCCGCCCGGCAGCTACGGCTGGCTCGACACGGCCAATGGCCAGTTCCATCTGCTCGGCCGCCTGCAGGGCGCGCGGAGCTCGACCTGGAGCGGCATGGCCGAGGACCCGGTCACCGGCACGGTCTATGCGGTCAACTACACCGACGAGATCGGCAGCGCCGCCGCGGAACTCTACTCGATCGACTTCTCGACCGGCCGCGCGCAGCGCGTCGGCGCGATCGACGGTCCCGGCGTGCATCCGGTGCGCTACATCTCCGGCATCGCGGTCTCGCCGGCCGGCCTGATGTACGGCATCGACCTGTACGGCCAGAGCCTGATCGCGATCGACAAGTTCTCCGGCGCGGCCGCCGTGATCGAGTCGTTCGGCCTCAACGTGCAGTACGTGCAGGACCTGAAGTTCGATCCGCAGACCGGCGACCTGTACTGGGCCGCCGTGCACATCGCCGACGGCATGCCGGTCGGCGAGATGCGCGTGATCGATCCGCAGACTGCCGCGTCGCAGCCGATCGGCGCGTTCCCGGCTGCCGGCGAATATCCGCTCGACGAGATGAGCGCGATCGCGATCGCCAAGCCGGCGATCGGCTGCTCCGCGCCCGGCGACGTGCCGTGGCTCGACGTCGGTCCGACCGGCGGCACCATCGTCGCCGGCGCGGCGCCGCAGCCGGTCAGCCTGAGCTTCGATGCGGCCGGCCTCGCGCCGGGCCTGCATCAGGCGACGATCTGCGTGCACAGCGACGATCCGCGCCGTCCGACCGTGGCCGTGCCGGTCGCGCTCGCCGTCGGCCAGACCACGCCGCTGTACGACCAGAACGAGCCCGACGTCGGCGAGCACGTGTTCAACAACACGATCAGCGTGCCGGCACCGGCCGCGGGACTGTCCTCCGAAGGTGCCGACGACTTCGTCGTGACCCAGCCGTGGGCCGTCGTCGGCTTCCGCTTCAGCGCGTTCGGCAACGGTCCCAACCCGCTGCCGCCGACGGTGAACCTGCGCGTACTCAGCGACGACGGCGCCGGCCGCCCGTCGGGCGACGCGGTCTGCAGCGCGACCAAGGTTCCGGCGATCGAGGCCGGCGCGAACCAGATCGGCGTGTTCCTGCCGCAGGCCTGCCGCCTCGCGCCGGGCACGTACTGGGTGGCCTGGTCCTTCGCCGACGTCAACATCACCACGCCGGTGCTCGGCTTCTGGAGCGCGACGCCGCAGCTGCACCACCAGCCGGCGGTATGGCGCAATCCAGGCGGCGCGCTCGCGTCGGACTGCACGGCCTGGTCGGTGTTCAGCCAGTGCCCGTCGGTGTTCGATACCGGTCTCGCCGACTTCAGCTTCGCCGTGATCGGCGGCGCCGACGCCTGCAGCGACGTGATCTTCGCCGACGGCTTCGACGGCAGCGGCGCCTGCCGCGCCCAGCGCCGCTGATGCCGGGCCGCCGGCGCCGCCGTCCGGCGCCGGCACTCTCCGATTTTTTTCCCGACCCTGCCGCGGCGGTGCGGAACGCCGCGGCC
>NZ_JANFVR010000309.1 GCF_024609805.1 Tahibacter caeni
TTGCACTCCGACAGCAGGCCATCCAGCATCGACTCGTCCAACTTCTTCGCCACTCTCTCGCTCCTTGCGACTTGCGCCGCCTTCTAGCAAAGAGCAGCTACACAGTTCAAATTACAGACTCGCTGATCGAGCAAGGCGAGCGCCAATCGCCGCAGGCGACTAGTTCCACTTCCGACCTCAAACGGGCGGCAGCGGAGGCGTGTGGTCGACTATTATTCCGTGCACGTCACCGTTGTTGATCAAGTCTCTGTTTCCTGCGGCCGTCAACGTTGCTTGCACGAGGCGCCGGGCCATTCGGGGCGTTCGATCCTACGTCTCGAGATTGGCGTTCGGGCCCTTCCAGTGCCGCACCCCGCAAGTTCAAACTGAGGTCCGAACCCGTATTGAATAACTCAGCCCTTAGTCGCGCCAGTGCCTCCTGCTGAATCGCTAACTCATTTCTCACGCTCGCGACCTTAAGTGCGCTTTCCTGTTGCTGAGGATTGTCGCTTGCCGCGCTTTCCCACCTGAGCAGCTCTCCCTGTAACTTCGACACTTCATCCCATTTGCGGGAATATTCCTCGGAGAGATCTCGTCGCGATTCGGCGGGGCTGACCTCATGCTGGGAAGCGAGATTTTTAGACTGTGTCGGGACCGCAGGGGGCGATACTTGTGGCTCGCCAATCGGCCGCGCCTGCCCGTCTGACAGCGTAAGCTCACCCGACTGCAGACTGTGGGCGACGTCCTTCGTGAACTTCACCGGCGAGATCCTATCAACGACATCGATTGCCCATTTTCGAAGCGCTTCGTTGCTGGCGGTATTGCTGTCCTGAAGAATCTTGAGCGCAGTCTCGAGTAGCCTGGAGTCACGATCACGGTCAGCGTTTGTGAGCTGAAAAATCAGACCTTTCTCTTGTATATCGGTACTGAGAGAGACTCCTTGGTAGCTTAGACCCGCGCCTGTAATTGCAGCAATCGCAGCGATCACGCTGGCAGCAAGCCCCCACCCACCGTGCTCTTTTGTGGCGTTGCCTTGCTTGTCCTCGGTCACTGCTGTCGAAGCCTTCTTCTTGCTAAGAGCCATGGCTAATAGTTCCAACCGTTAGACGAAAGACTTCACGAGCCTGATCTAGGCATGCGTGTCTGTTCAGCAGTGCTGCGACGGCGAGAGAACTCTCACCACAACGTTCCGGCCGCGCTCAAATTCGGCTGGCAGTCTCGGGACGACTCAGGTGACACGAGCGCCGCCTGTTCGCGTGCCACCCTAATCTCACCGAGCACCGCACCATTGCTGGGTTTCGGCCATCTGCTGCTGCCACGCTATGGAGCCCGAAAAACTCGCTGAACCTGCGAGTCATCGTCCCCGCTGTGAGCCGATTGCGGCTCAGGGGCGCCCGGTCGCCGGCGGTGGCAAGGGGTCGGCGAATCACCGACCCCTTGCAGCGCGTCACAGCAGCCTGACACGGAACCCGCCGCGCTGGGCCAGGCGCTCAAGCTCGGGGGCCAGCGCTCGCGCCAGCGCTTGGACCGCTGCAGGGTCCTGCGTCGTCTGCCTGATGTCTGCGGCGGCGCCCTTGATGTTGATGTCCAGCACGCCGCGGGTCACCGATCCACCGCTACCGCCGGCGTTCGTCGCCTGCTGCTGCTCGCGTTGCTGATCACGCTGGCGCGTCGACTCCTCCTGCCGGCGCTGGAGGTTCTGCTGCTGCTCCATCTTCGCGTTCGCCAGGGCCTGGATCTGCGCTTGGCTGAGCAGGTTGTAGGACGACGTAAGCGAGTTGATGAGCTGCTTGCGTTCGTCCATCGCATCGTTGCTGGCCTGGATGGCCGCGAGCTCTTCGTTGACACCCAGACCAACATCCAGGACTTCACGCCAGACGGATAGACGCGCAGCGCCAAGCCCGGCTGCTTCGTGTCATGGATCAGGTAGCTCTGCGAGCCAGGTTCTGCACCGTCAGCAAGCGTCCGGGTCAGCTCGACCTTCCGACGAACCGATTGCGGTTTCTTTTCCACTTTTCTCGCTCCGGACAGCACTGGGACAGCACAAACACGGCTGCGACCGGACAGAACGATACACCATGGAACACTAACCCATTGAAAATCATGGCATCCAGATGGAGCCAGATTGACCCGGACGCTGGATTCACACTTTCCGAAGGCGGTGGTCGGGGGTTCGAATCCCTCCGGGCGCGCCACCGAATCAAGCACTTGCAGCGAATTCGTACCAACGTCACTGCAGGCGGCCGCTGTGAGGCGGCACGGGGCGAACTCGTTGTCAGACGAAACCGTTCGCGGGCGTAGAACGCCGGTCCGGCGCCACCCTTACCGGAAGAAGCGCTTCGCGTGATCGACGCGAAACGAAGCCCGCACGCTTCCATAATTCCACTTAATTTACTTGGATATTTGTGGTCGCGCATTCATCTCGATCGACGAGCAAACGGGACCGGGCAAGATGGGCACGGAGCGCGGGCTTGGAACACTCGACGCAGCGTCAACGAGCCACTCCGATCAACGTCAACCTCCCGGCGGCCGGCTGGCAAATCCGTGGGAGGTACGCAGCAACGGAACCTCGGTGGTGGCGTGGAGTGCTGTAGATGCGCCCCTGATCGGCAGCTCAGGCATGGGCGAGCGATGGGAACGAACCCCTCCCCCAACTCAGTAAGAGCCGCGGATCAACGTAGCAGCCTTTGAAAATCGCCTGCGGCGCGGCAGCACGCGCCTGGCCGATCTTGCGCCGATCGATACAGTATTCTGGTGCGAACTACGCGCAATGCCGCAACTTTTCGCAGGGACATCGGAATGCAACCCGTGAGCACGTCCAGTTCGCTCGGATCGCCCTACCTGTTCGCGGGTCTGGTCGTGATCGGGTTTGCGTCGGTATGCGCCGGCCTCTTCAGCGCCAGCTGCAGCGGCGATGGCTGCATTGGCGTCGTATTCCTGGCGGGTGGTGGCGTCATTGTGCTCCTGGTGCAACTGCTCGTCCTGCTTCCGATCTTCTGCTACAGGAATCGCGGCACCGATCTCCCGATGAGCCACGTCGTGGCGCTCTGGGTAATTGGCTCGCTGATTGCGTTCCTTGCCCCGCTCATCCTCGGACTGCTGTTGCGCTAGAGGAACGCGGCTCCGCAGCGCTGCGTAGCACCGGCCCTATCGCTTCGGCTTTCCTGCGAACCTCAGGCGCATCGACCGCAGTGTCTCCGGGTCAGCGATCTGCTCAACGAGTTCGACCGGGTTGTCGACCGCCGCTCCCGAGAGGAGCAGGCGGCGCGTCGACCGCGCGGCGCTTGTGCTCCGTACCAAATGGGCCATAGCGCAGCGTCGTGGCGATGTCCGCGTATCCGATCAGTTCGCGCACCGTGTTGAGGTTCTTGCCCGCCATGACGAGCCGGCGCACGCCGACCGAATTGCGCGATTCGGCGCTGATCACATCCGGCGCGATGACCGCCTGCCTCGACCACTGGAGCGCAATGGCCTGATCGAGCGCATCGCCGATCCGCACGATCGCCGGTCCAGCGCCGCCGCGCTGACGGCGACGGACGCAAGCTCATCGACAAGACCATTGCGGTGCGCTTCGGGGAAGCCGCGGACGCGCTGTCGGGCCTGTCGGCCGCCGAACGCGAGCGCCTCGCGGCACTGCTGAAGATGAAGAAACTCGGCCGGACGCTGGAGTCGCCCGGTGAGTCAGCCGGCGAATCCTGAGGCCGCAGGACCGCGCCCGGATTGCGTATCGGAGGCGTCGATCGACGACCGGCTCCGCGGTGGCGGCGCTGTTCTGTCCGCGATGCACGCAACTCCATTCGGACGAGCCCGCATTCCGGATCCGAATGCTTCCTGCGGCTCGGCACGAATCGGCACGGCGTTCCGCGGTGCCCGAGATCCGAAGTCGTGCTCAGGCCCCGAAGCGTCCGTGTCCCTTGCCGCATTCCCACGGTCGCACGGGACACGCCCCGACGCACGACACGGACCAACTTGCGGATAAGTAACATTGTCGTCTTATTGCATTTGCCGCATATCCATATGCCGTTTTCCCCGCTCGCCGAACTGCGCCGGCGGCGCTATTCCCCAGACGGATTTCTTGCTACAAACTGTGCGACTGCCGCTAGGCGCCCGGGGGGGCTTCCGACGGATATCAGCGTGCTGCACTGCAGCGCGCCGCTGACGCACGGCCGCGCGAGCGGCCGGCCAGGGATTGCATGCGTTCTCCAGGTGTTCCGGCGACGGCTGCTGCCGGCGCTGCCGCATCGGCCATCGATCATGGCCGCGGCGCGGCGTCGTGCGGCCGTGCAATCCGTTCGTCCGAATTCCGTTCGCCGCGGCCTCCGGGCCCGGTCCCGGCGCAAGCCCCTCGCAAGGGTTACCCGCATGGCCGACATCGAACTGCCCTGGCCCGCCGACACCCGGCTCGTCCGTCTCGGCGAGATCGAGATCGATCCGCGCTACCGCAAGGTCAGCCGCGCCGGCGTCGTGCACGAGCTGAATCCGCGCTGCTTCGAGCTGTTGCTGCTGTTCCTGCGCGAGCCGCGCGTGCTGCATACGCGCGACGCGATCTTCCGCCGCGTCTGGCGCGGCGCCGTCGTCGAAGACGCCAACCTGACCACGTCGATCTGGCTGCTGCGCCGCGCGCTCGGCGGCGCGGCCAAGCAGTGGATACGCACGATCTCCAAGCAGGGCTACATCTTCGATCCGCCGGCCAGCCTGGACATCGAGTTCGTCGGCGGCGACGAGACGCTGGCCGCAGCGACGAGGCCGGCAGGCGACGCGAACCTCGACCCGGATGCTCCGACCGCAGCGCCGGCCGAAGCCGCGGCAGCGGAATCCATGACCCCTTCGCTGCTGTCGCGCACGAACCGGTCGATCACGCGCGGCCGGGCGCTCGCGCTGACCGTCGCGGCTTGTCTGAGCCTGATGCTGCTGGCCGGCGGCCTGCTCGGCGCGCGCAACCGCGATACGCCGGCGACGCGCGTGGTGCTCGTCGCGGCTGCCGATCCGAGCCTGCCCGACACGCAGCGCTGGCCGCTGCGGCTGCTGCAGCACTGGCTGAGCTGGCAGCTCGGCAATGCGCCGCAGGTCGAGCTGCGCAGCCCTTCCGACGTGCTCGCCGACGGCAGCGAGACCGTCGTGCTGCTCGAACTCGGCACGCCGGCGCAGGGCGGCGAATGGCGCGTATCGGCGCATTTCCGCGGCGACGCCGCGCTGGCGCCGATCGTGCAGCAGGCCGGCGACAAGCAACTCGTCGCCGCCATCGCCGCCGTCGGCGACGCGGTGGTCGCGCGCCTCAGCGGCGTTTCGGGCTATACCGCGCCGCCGCTGGCGCTCGATACCGCATCGGCCCCGCAGCTGGCCGATGCGTTCGACGCCGAGCAGCAGCATCGCTGGAACGACGCAGTGCGCGCCTACACGAGCGTCGTCGCGGCGGCGCCCGGGTTCGGTCTCGCGCGCCTGCGGCTCGCACGCTGTCTCGCGCAGCTGGGCCAACGCAGCGCCGCGCAGGCCGAGCTCGCGCGCGCCGACGCCTGGCTGCAGAGTCTTCCGGAATTCCTGCGCGCGCCGCTCAAAGCCGAGGGCCTCGCGCTGCGCGGCGAGCCGGCCGCGGCGGCGGCCGCGTACGCGGCGCTGCAGCAGGCGCGGCACGGCGACGACGCCGAGTACCGCGTGGCCGAAGCGGC
>NZ_JANFVR010000031.1 GCF_024609805.1 Tahibacter caeni
GCGCTGTCGAATCTGTGGATGGCGAGAAAGCGATTGTTGGCTCTGACGGGGAAGTTGCGTCCGCAGATGGCTTATTGAAGACGAAAAGCCGCAAACAGCGGCTTTCGCGGCGAGATTTTGGCAACTTTGCGCCTGGTTTCGATGCCGGTTCCGCAAATCGTGTTTCTGGCATGGGGTGACGAGGGCTTATTCAGACCTTCCTTAGACAGCGCGCTCGGGTTCAGTCTCGACGAAAATGCTAGCTGGAGATTTCTGACCCCAGAATCAAACACGCGCCGTTTTTAGCGACAGCGACGAAACTCATCGTATGGATCGCTTTCTCCCTCGATCTGCGCGGGATACCCCTACATTTGGTTTATGGCAGCAACAATAAGCGAAGGATGGGGGACGATCTCCGGGCAGAGAGGCCCGCGCAGCGAAGGACTGACGTCAATCCACTCCCCAAACTCCTGCGTTGCGCTTACGGCACTTGGCGCTTCCCCTCTCTGGGACAAATCCGCACCCTTGACGCGCCCCGCCACCAAGTGAACAATCCGCTCGTTGCCGCCAATTCGGCAACCGGGTCTGGCAGCTCGAAAACCTCATAGGCGCACACAGCGCCGCACAGAATGTCGGCGTTTTTTTATGCCCGATTTTCCTGCGGTGTAGCCTGTCGTTTTCTGGCGGGCGGTGTGCGGGGAGCCGCAAGGCTCGCCGATGCCTATGTCGGTCCTGCCAGCCCGCACACCGTTCGCCACCCTTTTCGCGGTTGCGGGTGGCGACTCCACGCAAAGGGAGTTGTCCATGGAAATTCGGTATGCATCCTGCGGCACCGGCATCCGGCCCGGCCGCCTTGTCCGCGCTGTCCGCGTCGTGCCTTCCTCCTCGAGGAGCACGCCATGACCCGCCACGGTTCGTTCTATCCCCTGCGCCGCGACGTCGCCTCGGCCGAGCCGGTGATGTTCGCCTACGTCCTCGACCAGCCCGCCCAGCGCGAAGCCTTGCAGGAAGAAATTCTCGAACGCCTCGCGGCGATCCAGTCACTGAGCCAGACGATGGCGACGGCGCAACTGGAATCCCCCGACCCGCGCTCGCACGGCGGCCTGCTCGATGCGCTGGCCATCCTCTCGCGCGACGTGCGTGGGCTGATGGAGGCGCGTTTCCATCCGGGGTCGTAGGTCCTCGTTGCCGGAGCGGCGGCGCGCTGCTCCGGCAGCCGGCCGGGTACTTCACGGCTCGCTGCTGCGTGCCCTGCTCGACGAGCCTGTTGTCGGCGGCAACTCACTTCCGCCCCCCCCCCGGCAGTCGAAATCTGACCCAGGGCCACGTGGACCAGGAAGGCGTTGATCCATGGAAAGCATAGGCGCTCGACTGACCGATGACGCTGACTTTTCCCTGCCCACAAGCAGATCTGGAACGGGTTCGCTACTGGCTTACGACAGCCAAGTTATCCATCATCGCCGAACGAGCAGTTATCCCGGATTTCAATTTTCACCGGATGCAAATATCGACGCGTAGCGCGCCGCGTTTTTCGCCAGAAACCTGCAGTGCTGAATCGGCGTCGCTATAGTTGGCGCGCATGTCGCAGCAGCAATGCCCTACTCGGACGAATGGAATTCTTCGACCATGCCGGAAGCCAAGACGACTCGAGCATTCGGAGCGAGACCGGCCGAATCAAGGTCCGGCCCGTCGCCGGCCTGGCGGGCAGCATCCGGGCGCCGACGCGCCCTGCTCGGCCTATCCGCTTTCGCAGCGGCGGCTTTCTTCGGCATCGTGGCCTTCCGGGCTGTGGTCGGCCACACAAGGGCTGCTTCGGTTGCTCCATCAGAGGCAACGACGGGCGCGAGCCACGCGGCAGCGCCGGCCGACGGCACGGCGCGGGCGACACCAGTCCCCACGGAACCGTCTTCCAGGCCGCCTTCACCGGCTCAATCCCTGTCGCTGCCGCCGGCGACACGCGTCACGCCCGAGGTCTGCCGCCAGACCTGGACCTACGACAGCGAAGGCAATGTCCTGACCCATATCGATCGCCGCGGCATCACGACGGTCAACGCGTACGATCGCGAGAACCGCCTGGTCAGCGAATCCCGCGCCGGCTTGATGCTGCAGACCGTCGAGCGCGATGCCGACGGCAATGTGCGCCGGCAGACCGACGCGCTGGGCCGCGTCACCACCTTCACTTACGACAAGGCCAATCGCAAACTCAGCGAGGACCGCAGCGGCCTGGCTGTCGAGCGCTGGACCTATACGCCGCTCGGCGACGTCGCCACGTACACCGATGCCGATGGCCGCACGACGACGAATACGTACACGCCGCGGCGCCTGCTCGAGTCCGAATCGCTGGCCGGCGAGACGACGCGTTACGCCTACGACGGCGCCGGCCATCGCTTGTCGCGCGAACGACCGAACGGACTGGATTCCACGTGGACTTACGCGTACGACGCGGCCGGCAATCTCGCCGTCGTCACCGATCCGGACGCTCACACGACAAAGTTCGGCCATGATGCGAACAACAACCGCACGCAGGTCACCAACGCGAACGAGCACGTCACGACCTTCGCCTACGACGAACGCAACCGGCTAGCGGCCAAGACCTATCCGGGCGGCGACCGCTGGCGCTGGGTCTACGACGGCGACGGCAATCGAATACGCAGCACGGCGCCGAACGGCCGCGTCACCGACATCACCTACGACGCGCTCAATCGCCCGACACGGACGACATACCTCGACGCGCCCGTCGGCGAGGTGCAATCGACCGCCTACACCTACGACGGCAACGGCAACGTCCGCACGACCACCGAGACGGGTTCGGCCGGCACGCGCACCGAAACGCGCGACTATGACGACTTCGATCGACTGACCGAAGCGACCGACGGCGACGGCCGCACCGTGCGCTACGCCTACGACGCCGTCGGCAACCGCACGCGCCTGACCGATGCCGACGGCAACGACACCGTCTGGACCTACAACGACCTGAACCAGAACACGCGCGTGACCGTCCCGGGCATGGGCTCGACGAGCCTGGGCTACGCCCCGAGCGGCCGCGTGACCGAGATCAACCGCCCGAGCGGCTCGCTGACCGAACAGACGTTCTTCGACGATGGCCGTCTGCAGAGCATCCGCCACAGCAAGGCCGGCCAGACCCTGGCCCGCTACGACTACGTCTATGACCCGAATGGCAACCGGACCGAGCAGCGCGAGTTCAACGGCGCGACGACGGCCGACACGACGCAGCGCACGCGCTACGTCTACGACGATGCCGACCGGCTCGTCGAAGTAAAGGAACCGGACCGCACCACGACCTACACGCTCGACGCCGTCGGCAACCGCATCGCCGAGCGGGTCGTCGACGGCAACGGCGTCGTCCTCAGCGACTCCATCCTGACCTACGACGAACGCGACCAGCTGACCAGCCGCCGCGATCCCACCGCCGACGTTCACGGCGACCAGACCTGGGACGCCAACGGCAATCTCGCGACGCAGACCGTCGACGGGCAGCCGCCGCGTATCTATACCTACGACGCCCGCGATCGCCTGGTCGGGCTGACCTTGCCGAGCTCACCGAACGGCCCGACCACGCTGCGCTTCGCCTACCACGCCGACGGCCTGCGCCGCGAGAAGACCGACGGCGTCACGACGACGCACTACCAGTACGACGGCCAGAGCTTGCTCGCCGAGACCAATGCGATCGGCAACACCCTGCGCCAGTTCCACTACAGCGCGACGCAGCTGATCGGCCAGACCCAGGCCGGCACGACGCCGGTCCACCGCCACGTGCTGCTCGATGCCTTGCGCTCGCCGATCGCGTTGCTCGATCCGACCGGCCTCGTGACCGCCAGAACGAGCTACGACGCGTTCGGCGAGATCCGCGCGCAGCTCGGTACGAACGGCACACTGACGACGCCGGACCGCGACGCGGCCACCGCAGAACTCGTCAGCACCGACAGCCAACCTATAGGCTTCACCGGCTACGTGAAGGACACCGAATCCGGCCTCTACTACGCGAAGGCGCGCTACTACGATCCCGCAACGGCGCGGTTCACGACCGAAGATCCCGAAGCCGGCAATGACCTCGAACCACCCTCGCTGCATCGGTATCTCTACGCCTATGCCAATCCGGCGACCTACACCGACCGCACCGGCCGGTGCGCGAACGTCATCATGGCGGACGATGCGTTCTGCCAGTGGATGCAATACGAACAGGACGCCCTGATCACCGGAGCGGACTTGGATACGCAAGAAGGCATCCGTTCGGTTTCGCAGTACCAGATCGGAAAGAGCGAAGGCCATTTATCCGGAACGTGGAGCACACTCAAGGATACGACGCAATTCCTTGCAGACATTCCCGGCACGCTCGCGGACTTCATTCCCGGCGTCGATTTCGGATCTCTGGGCCGAATGCGGGGCAGAGCGACGGATGCCATGGTATTTGTGTCGTCACCCCTATCGACCGTCAATCAAGGTATTCAGCAATACGAAGGAGCATTCTACGGAGCTATTGAGCGAGGCGATCTACGCAGCGCCGGGCGATCCCGTGGCTCGGTCGAAGGCAGCATCGCTACCGGCGTCACTCTTGGGGCAGTGACCCCACCTCTAGTTCCGAGATGGCCGACCATACAGCGACTGGTTGGCCGCGGAGCCCAGTTCGTTGCAACAGAAGCGTCTGATGGAACCACCGCCCTGCAGATGGAGCGGCGGATAGAATTATTGGCAGAGAATGATTTTGTTGGACCGGCGGCTTCGCGATCGGGGCAGCGAGTAGAAGGACGAACGCATTACCGCGGAGTTGAACTCACGAACCAACGAGGCACACCCATTGCCGAGTTCGATGAGATAGACATTGAAAAAGGGGTTCTCTACGAGGACAAGGAAGCGCTAGGCTTCGGCACGACAGGAAACGGATCAGAATCGGCATTGCAAAAGGAAATATCAAGATACGTCAACAATAAAGTGATCGACAAAGCTACTGCCAAGATTACGGCACTCGTAAATGCGGTCAACGCGAGAGCCAACCCCGATAAGCGTGGTTCACTGACGGCACCAAGCTTGGAAAGCATCCAGGACATTAGTCGAATGAAGTTCCGTTTCGAGGGCGATCATCCAATTCTTCAGGACATCATGGACAGACGCCTCGAGGAACTGCGCCAGCGCCATCCCAACTACAGTTTCGATGTGGAGTATGGGTACAAGCCGGAGGTCAAGCAGTGAGCGTAACCGCCTCGTTTCACCCAGAGCCCGGAGATGGCGCAAGCACGTACGAAATCCCCGTTTGCACGGAGGCGCTTTTCGGCGAAGTTTTCAGACCCATCGCTGTTCGGCTCGACCTCGACCTTGTAACACGATGGGGAAGCATGACCGAGATCAGCGCATCGATTTTCTCGAATTTTGTTGATCAACTATCAAAACTTAGAAAATCAGTCATTGAAGACCCCGACCTAACGCAGGAAGTGAAGGAGCATATTGAGTCGCGTCTTGGCAGGCTCCGCGATGAGATGAGTACTTTTTTTGAAACCTACCATGACGGCACCGTGTTCATCGGATAGCAGGAGCTGATCCATTGCGGATGAGCAGGCCAGCCGTAGCCGCCAACACGTGGGCAAGCACTGCGGAAGGCCGTGAAAGGAACCCGCGCACGAATGAGCGACGACCCGGCTGCCTTCCCGTGGTCCAGCTGCGCATCGCACTGCGGACGCCGCGACGATCCTCTGCTGTCGCCTTATCGCACGTACGTCGGGCTCTGCAACTCCCGCGAGGAACGCGGCGCCTATCGCTCGCTACTTGCCGAAGTCCTTTCCGACGACGATCTTCAGGCAATCCGCACCTATCTGCAGCAACAGCGGGCCTTGGGCCGGCGATGATTTCCGCGAGATGGTGGAAGCGCGAACGCGCCAGTTCGCCGGCATCCGCACCGCCCACCGACCTGGCGCCGAGACTTATCGCAGTAAGTGAGCTGACCCGAACGGCGATGACGCGCGAGTCCGTGGCTCGCCGAGGTCACTACACCCCGCACGGAAAAGAGGCTGATGTAACGCCTCTAAACCCTTTCCCGTTCACAGCCATCTCACCCCGTAGGTACCTACGGAATAGGTCGATCGCCATGACATCGAACGCCGCTCGCGCGCTGGTCGCGGCGACTCTCCTGTTGCTGTCGCTCGACGTCGCCCGTGGCGAAGCGGGCAAGCCGGACGTCGGTCCATGGGGATTCGATCTGGCCGGCATGGATCGAACGATCAAGCCGGGGGACGACTTCTTTCGCTATAGCGGCGGGGCATGGATGACCAACACGCCGATCCCGCCGGATCGCGCGTCGTGGAGTACGTTTTCCCTCCTGCGCGCGAATGCCGAGACGGCTGTCAACGCCATCGTCGAAGCCGTCGCAAGCCGGTCGAATCCGGCGGGATCGATCGAACGGAAGATCGCCGACTACTACACCTCGCACCTCGACACGGATGCCATCGAGAAGGCGGGACTCGCACCGGTCCGCGACGACCTGGCCGCGATCGCTGCAGCGCGTTCGCACGAGGACGTCGCCCGCCTCATGGGACGCCGCGACATCGACGTGGGCGGCCCCGTCTCGATCTCGCCCTGGCCTGACGCAAAAAATCCCGATCGCTACGCGGTGAACATCGTCCAGTCCGGCCTCAGCCTTCCGAATCGCGACTACTATCTGAAGGACGACGGGAAATTCGTCGAGATACGCCGCAAGCATCGCGCCTACATCGAGGCGCTGCTGTCGATGGGCGGCTATCCCCGGGCGTCGCGTTCCGCCGAGGTCGTTGCCGCGCTCGAAACGAAGATCGCGGCCCTGCACTGGTCCGCGGAGAAGCGCGCCGATCGCGATCTGACCTATCACCCCCAATCGCGGGCCGAGCTGGTGGCGTTCGCGCCGGATTTCCCGTGGCTGGCAACGTTGTCGGCGGCGGAAATCCCGCATCAGGACTTCTTCGTCGTGAAGGAACTCGATGCCATCGGCGGCCTGGCGAAATTGTTCCGCGCGACACCCGTGAAGACCTGGCGCGCGTACATGACGTTCCAGTATCTCAACGCCATGGCGGACGTGTTGCCGGGAAACGTCGACGATCTCGCATTCGATTTCAACGGCAAGACGCTCTCGGGACAGCCGCAGAAGCGTGAGCGCTGGAAACGCGCCACCGTGGCGCTGAATGCCGCGCTGGGCGAAGCCATCGGCGCGCTCTATGTGCGCAAGTACTTCAGGCCGGAAGCCAAAGCGCAAGTGGCATCGCTGGTCGAGAACCTGCGCGCCGCCTACCGCGCGCGGATCGCGCGTGCGGCCTGGATGTCCGAGGAAACGAAGCAGGCGGCGTTTCGAAAGCTCGACAGGTTCCGCGTCAAGATCGGCTACCCGGACACGTGGCGCGACTACTCGACGCTGGATGTTCGCTCCGGCGATCCCGTCGGCAACCGCAAGCGCGCGAAAGCGTGGGAATGGCGTCGCCGCATCGCACGCCTCGACCAGCCGACGGACCGCGACGAATGGGGCATGACGCCGCAAACCGTGAACGCCTACTACAACGCGTATTTCAACGAAATCGTGTTTCCCGCGGCGATCCTGCAGCCGCCCTACTTCGATGCCGGGGCCGACCCCGCGGTCAACTACGGCGGCATCGGCGGCGTGATCGGCCATGAGATGGGACACGCGTTCGACGATCAGGGATCGAAGTCGGATGAAAACGGCATCCAGCGCACCTGGTGGAAAGCCGAAGACGTCGCCCACTTCAAGACGCTGGTCGCGAGCCTCGCGACACAGTATTCGCAATTCGAACCGCTGCCCGGCACGCACCTCAACGGCAACCTGACCCTCGCCGAGAACATCGGCGACAACGGCGGTCTCAGCGTCGCGCTGGAGGCTTATCAGATTTCCGTGCGGAACAACGAACCGCCCGTCATGGACGGCTTTTCGGGGCTCCAGCGTTTCTTCCTTTCCTGGGCCCAGACCTATCGCGAGAACATTCGCGAAACGCAAGTGCGCGCCAACCTCACCGCCGACCCCCACAGCCCCGCGGAATTCCGCGTCAACGGCGTCGTACGCAATATGGATGCGTGGTACGTCGCGTTCGACGTGAAGCCCGGCGACAAGCTCTATCTCGCGCCTGCAAACCGGGTGCGCATCTGGTAGGAGCCACCGGTGAGAACGGGGTCGGGTTCACCTCGGCCGACGCCGGCCGGAAGTTCCTGACCTCGAATCGGCGATCGACACGTTCCATCTCGGCGGCGGCGACGACACTCGTCGCAGGGCTCGCCTCCGTCGCCTCATCGCAGGTACGCCAGACCCGGCAACTCACGCGAGGAGCGCCGCGCCGCCTGTCGCTCGCGGCTTGCCGGCGTCCTTTCCGACGACGATCTCCGAGCGACCCGCACCAGGCTGCAACAACAGCGGGCCTTGGGGCGCGATGCTTTCCGCGCGATGGGGAAGTGCGTACGCGCCGATTCGCCGGCATCCGCCCGGCCCACCGACCTGGCGCCGGGACTTACCGCAGTACGTGAAACTGCCCCGGTTTCCTGGACTCGTCGATGCGCGGCCGTGACGAGTCGCGATAGGATGGCCGCCGTCTTCACCGGAGAGAGCCCGATCATGCCGCTCACGCTCGCCGCCTCGACGCGCTTCCGCGCGCCCCTGCTGTACGCAGCCCTCCTGGCGATGTCCCAACCCGCCACGGCGACGATGCGATGCGGTTTTCCGCCGCAGCCGACCCCGATTCCCAGCACGATCGACGGCCTCTACATCGACTTGGTCACCGGCGCCACGGCAACGACGCCTCGGGACGTTCCTGGGTGGGACTTCAATCCCTTCAACTATTCCTCCGCCAGCGTGAACGCCGCGCTGGCATTCTTCGTCCCCAATCCGCCCTTGGAACTCGTGGGCATCCTGGCGACCGGCACGCCGGGCAACACGGCGGTAGCGCAAAACCTGCCACTAGGAGCGACCGTGGGAGCAAACCCCGCCACAGGGTTCTACAACCGCGCGATCACGCGGGGGACGAACTTTCACACGGCCGGCGTTCGCTACCTCGGATTGCGTTTCTTCAACGAAGCCACGGGCGCCATCAACTACGGCTGGGTGCAAATCAGCTCGGGCGACGGCACCGGCGCCGAGGCCGGGTTCCCGGCAAGCATCGTCGGCTACTGTTATGAAAGTGACGGCTCGCCGATTACCGTAGGTTTCACGCCGGTCGGCTTGCAGAGCTTCACCATCGACTGACGGCAGGCCATTCCGAGAATCGTCGGCAAGCGCGCGGGAGCGGCGCAGTAACGGTTCAGAGGCTTTCGGCAACGAAGCCGTCAACGGGCGTACCTCGCCCTGTTCCTTTTCCGCCGAGGAATGTTCGGCTTTCCTCCCGTTGGACGTTGACAAGGGTATGCGTCGGACAGACAAGACGCCGCTCACATCCGTCAATACGTCAATCAACAGGTAGGTCCATGAACACGAGGCAATCCGCGCGCTGGCGCGGCAAGCGGTTTCACTCCGGCGCGCAGCGCCTGCGCACCCTGTGGCTGGCGGGCGCCCTGCTGAGTGGGCTGGGCCTGCAGGCCCACGCCGAAATCTACAACGTGAACGTGTCCAGCGATGCTCCGCAGGATCCGGCAACCACCACCAAGTGCGCGGCCCAGGGCGATACGACGCACTGCTCGCTGCGCGCCGCGATCATGTTCGGCAACAATCGCTCGGGTTCGCACACCATCAACTTCGTCGGCGTCACCTCGATCACCGTGATCAATGGCGGGCTGCCGCAACTGCGCGCGCCGTTCACGATCAACGGCAACCGGGTGACGATCAACGGCAACGGTCGCAGCTGCTTCGATCTCACCGACTCGGGCACCGCCGCGCTGGGTCATGCCGACGGCGCCACCGGTTCGAAGATCTTCAATCTCAACATCGGCAACTGCAACGGCAACGGCATCAGCGCCAACGGCCACAACTACACGTTCAGCGGCAACTACATCGGCGTGAACGCGACCGGCGCCGTCGCGATGCCCAATACGGGCGACGGCATCTCGCTCTCGGCCTCGCGCGTCTATCCCGATACCAGTTCCGGCTTCCTGTCCAATCTGTACTCGCAGTTCCCGGTACAGCCGGTCGATGCGTCCGCGGTCAACGCCTTCCAGAGTCAGCTGGCCACGACGCTCGCCTCCTTGCAGCCGGTGTTCGTCAACGGCAACGTCATCTCCGGCAACGGCGGCGACGGCATCGAGATCTTCAGCCAGAATCTCGCGGCGGTATTCGTCAGCGGCAACATGATCGGCACCGACCTCACCGGCAACATCGCCGTCGCGAACGGCGGCCACGGCGTCAACCTGACCGGTACGACCTTCGGCAACATGATCGGTCCGGGCAATGTCATCAGCGGCAACAACGGCAACGGCATCAACGACGTCTCCGGTGCCGTATACCTGCCGAACTTCATCATGGGCAACCGTATCGGCCTGAGCGCCGCCAATCAGGCGGTGCATGTCGGCAACGCCCTGAGCGGCATCTACGTCGATTCCAAGCCGGATACCTCGGGCACCAGCTTCAACCCGAGTTTCACCGCCGCCGTCATCGGTCCGGCCAATCTGATTTCCGACAACAAGGGCGCGAACAACAACGCTTTCCCGGACGTCGGGGCGGACTATGCCGGCGTCATGATCACGGGCGCGAGCAACGGCGTGAAGGTGCTCTACAACACCATCGGTCTGGCCGAGTTTCCTACCGGCACACCGATCAACTCCGCCGCCTTCGGTAACAAGGGCGACGGCATCATCGTCACCACCACGGGCAATGCCATCACGGGCAACACCATCTCCGCCAATGCACGCCACGGCATCACGGTACGTGGCAGCAGCACCAACAGCACCAGCATCACCAAGAACCTGGTCGGCCTCAGCGCGAAGTTCCCCAACACAACGACCTTGGGCAATGGCGTGGACGGTATCCACATCGAAACGGCCGCCTCCACGACGGTGGGCGGCCCCAACACAACCGACCGCAACGTGGTCGTCGCGAACAAGCGCAACGGCATCAAGCTTTACAATGGCGGCGGCGACACCAGCGGCTGGGCCAACCTGTTCCAGCGCAACCGGGTGTATGGCAATGCCAAGACCTTGGCCGGCGTGGACATCGATCTCGAGCACACCCAGAATGCCGCCGACTTCGACCACGGCGAATTCCCCCCCAACTACGCCAACCGCGACCAGAACACGCCGCAGATCTGCACGGGCACCGAGCTCTCCGGGCCGTGCGTCGGCGCCGCTGCCCCCAGCAACTCGGGGGCGAACACCCTGGCGCGCTGGACGCTCACCAGCCATGGCCCGGCCAATTTCCGCATGGAGTTCTATTCGATCAATGCCGCCTCGACCACCGCGGCAACGTCGATGGTCTTTCTCGGCGAGCAGCTGATCACGACCGACGCGACGGGCAGGCCTGCCAGCAGCGGCGCCTGTTCGGGAGCGCGTTGCACGGCCACCTTGCCGCCCGTATCCAGCGGACGCCGTATCGTCATGACCGCCACCGACGTCACGCCGCTGACCAGCGTGCCTTCCGGCAGCGGCTGGCAGGGACAGCTGAAGTGTTTCCTCGGCAATAACGGGATCATTCTGTCGGCCTGCAACGCCAACAACACGTCGGAATACTCGAACGTCGTTGCCGTCTCCGGGGGCGACGTGCTGTTTGCCAACGGCTACGATTTCTAGCCGGCTGTCGAGAATCTGCCGACGGTCGGCGTTGAGGCGCATCAGCGCGAATGCATCGCGGCCACCCTGACGCTCGGCCGGACCGTGGCGACGGCACAGCTGGAATCCCCGATCCGCGTTCGCGCGGCGGCCTGCTCGACACTCTGGCCATCCTCTCGCGCAACTGCGCGGGCTGATGGAGGCGAGTTTCCATCAGGGCCGTAGCTCCGAATGCCGGAGCGGTGAAAATCCGCTCCGGCTTTCTCCGCCACGAACCGTCGACGCCCGTCAGCCGATGGCACGCGTCGCAGGCGTACCGGCGCGAGCTGCTCGCGCCGGACGCTTGCACGGATACGATGAGCAGAAGCGGGACGCCGCGGACAAGAACGACGGACGAGTGCCGTCAGGTGCCGCAAATCATTTTCGTGCCGGCGTAACCGCAACAGAGCTTGCCATTGTTGTTGACGAGATTTCGGCCGGCGAAGAAATCGGAATAGCACTGATCGAACTTGCTCATGTCGAAGGTGGTCGCCCGCGTTTTGCCGTTGGCTTCCCGGCAATCTGCCTTCAGCGTGCAGCCTTCGAGCACCACGTTGCTGCAGGAATTCCAGAAGCTGAAGGTTGTCGTATGCGGCGGCAACGAGCAGCCGTTGGCAGCCTTGGCGAAGGGGGGCGGCATCTCGCCGCCGGCTTCTTCCTCGGCAATCGCCGGACCGACGAGCAGGCCGGCGAACAGGACGGACAGCAACAGGGTTTTCATGAAGGCTCCTTCGTCTGATGCCGCGGGAGCGGCGGGAACGTCCCGGTCGCCGCATGGCGATCGCGACGGAGGGGTGCGCCTCCGCTTCCGGCAGACGGCGCGTCGACTGCAGGCGATGAGGAATGACCGTGTCGACGTCGTTTCCCAGGTATCTCGCGGGAAGTCACTCGCACATCGGCCTCCGGGAACTCGCCGTGGCATGCGCAATGAACGTCGACGTGATGAGCGGGAGCGGGCTGCGGATCGGGACGCCCGCCGTTCGACCGGCGGAATCCGCGCAACGACAGGCTTGCGCCGACATCCTTGTCCGGAAGCAGGCATCATCCTGGCCATCATTGTCTTTGTTACGTTATCCGCATAATGGACAAATATCCACTATCGACGCAACTCGCTGCCAGGTGAACAAGCCGTCGATTCCGACCAGCCAGGCAACCGAGCCCGACAGCCCGAATTCCTCGGGCGCAGCGCCGAACGTCGGTGCTTCCTGCCCGACTGCCGTGCGGCTCGTCGACCGACCAGTGGCGGGTGTGTGCGCGGAGCGCAAGAACCGCCGGTTCGGAGACCCGTCCTGCCGGCCTTCAGGCCCTTCCCCGTGCTTTCGCGGTTGCGGGTCGTCTCCCCTTACGGGAGTTGTCCAGGGAAAATCGGCAGCGTTTGGCGGAACCGGCACCCTGCCTGGTCGCTATTCCGCGTCGGCGCCTCGTCCCCGCCCCCCGGGGAACACGGCATGATCCGCCAAGGTTCGTCCTATCCCCTGCGCCGGCATGTCGCCTCGCCCGAGCCGGTGATGCTCACTCGAGAGCAGGCCGGGCAGGCTACCGCCGTTGCATCAACGGCTGCCGGCTGGCCGGGACGGCACCAGCGTCAACAGGGTGATGAGCGTCGGGAAAATAAGGCCCTTCAGATAGGAGAGCAGATGACGCCCTTCGGTAAAAGCGACGGGGATGCCGCCAAAATGCGCCCAGTAGTGGGTTGCAACCAGTGCGCCGATGCCGGCCCACATCACCCATAGAGCGCGGCGGATGCCGCAGGCCACCAACGTCAGGCCGATGATGATGGTGAGACGGAGCGCCGACTGGATGTACTCGTAGGACCGCGGCGTGCCGCCCGCTGTCCTGTCGTATAGCCCCTCATGGTTGCCGGCGCCGAGATAGAGGTCGTAGAGGACAAGGCAGTGATAGACGATCAGCAGGCCGGCAAGCACGCAGATGATCGTGCGGCGGAGCAGCAGGAAGCGGTTTGCCGAAAGCGTTGCAAGCATTGTCATCGTTGGCCTTCCTTCTTCCGTCAGTGTGGTGACGAAGCGGTGGTCGCGCATGTACCCGTCGTCATACGGATCGGATACCAGCCCCATCGCGGTTGCCGTAGCAAGCCACGAAAGCGATTCCGGATTGCTCTTCATCGTTTCTCCCCGCGCTGTCCCGCTGTGAACCGTCGCGACATTGGCGACATTGGAACATGCGGGATCGACAGCTCCGCGAGCCCTGCCGCGCACGCCAGGGATCGCCGCAAACCGTAACGAGCACATCCGCGCGGCCGCAGAACCTGAAACCGCTCAAGCCGGAAATCGCGTGGAATCCGGCGCCTCTACGATCCGAGCCACCACACAATGGCCTGCTCGAGCACCGGTTCCGGCAGTTCGTGCCCGCCGTCGAAGGTCACGAACGTCACCTGAAAGCCTGCTGCGGCCAGCGACGGCGCCAGCGACTCGCGCATCGCCGCCAGGGGCAGGATCGGGTCTTTCGTGCCATGGGAGAAGAACACGCGTCCCGGCGACCCGGCCCGATGCGGAACCATGCCGCCGGCGGAGAACGCCAGGGTGCTCCGAAACAGCGCCGCATTGCGTGCGCCGATCGACAGCGCGGTGCTGGCTCCGTCGGAGAATCCGGCGACGGCCGCGCGCTCCGGATCGACGTTCACGCGCGCGAACGCGTCCATGAGCACCGCATCGATGCGCCGCACGTCGGCGCCGAAACTCGGCGGTGCCCGGGGATTGCCCATCGACGACGCGACGTCCCATGTAGGCCCCGCCGCCTTGGGAGCCAGCAGGATGATGCCGCGGCGATCCGCCTGCGCTTTGAACCGGCGAATCATGTTCTCACCGGTGCCGCCGGCTCCGTGGAGCAGTAACAGGAACGGCGCTGCCCCGCCCGCCGGAATCGTTGCGGGCACGTACAACGTCGTACCGGCCTTGAGGCGATGCCGACCTGCCGACACCGGGGCGACGACCGACGCCGACGGCCGCGCCGACAGAACCCCGCTGATTTCCTTCGCTCCCGGCAACCGCGGATTCGCCGCGATCACCAGCGCAAGCATCACGGCGGCAACGCGCACGATGTTCATGCTTCTGTCTCCCTGTGGTCGCCGATATCAACTGGGCACGCGGGCCTGTTCGATGTCCGAGGATGAATGGTCACGGACGCATCGATCGCTTCGACAAAGCGATCGGCGTACGGCAGGTGATCTCCACGGCGAGCTACATCCCTGTTTCCGCGGCACGATGGTGCCGCTGAGGCCAGATGACGCGCCACTTCCCGATGATGCGCATTTGCGGAATTCGACGATCGGCATGAACAAAGCGGGAGATCTCGAACAGCAGCGCGGCCCAGGCAGCCGAAGCTCAGGACACTCGAACCGCTTCGCCGGCCCTGGCGGCTGCCTGCCCCCCCGGAGTAATCAGGCACCCGCAGTGCAGCCTTGGCACTGCCGCACACCTCGCAACAGGAGGCAACGGAAAATCCCTGGCACGTGGCAGCAACTCGCCGCATGGCGACGGCACAGTTGGAATCCCCGACCCGCTTCACAACGGCCTGCTCGACACTCTCGCCATTCTCTCGTGCGACGTGCGCGGGCTGATGGAGGCGAGTTTTCATCTGGGCCGTAAGCCCTGGCTGCGGGAGCGGCCATGCGCCGCTCCGACGTTGTCTTGCGGCGCCTGGACGTGCGCCACTCGCACGGACAGACGGAGCGTGGGTATGCTCCGGCGCCGGCGACAGAGCCGGCGACCGAAGACGACCCGACCGGTGGCACAGATCGCCAGAGAAGAGTACGAAGGGGCACGACCGGTGGTGAAGGACGGGCCTGTAATCAGCCGCCGGAGCGTGGTCATTCTGGCGGCCTGGATGCTGGTCGCGATGCTCCTCGCGGGGCAGGCCTGGTTTGCCGCACAGGTGCGCGGCGAATCGTTGGCGTGGGCACGTGCCAGCGCGATCTGGCTCGTCTGGGCCGCGGTCTGGGCCGCCCTCACGCCGATCGCGTTGCGGCTCGAGGCGCGGTTTCCGCTCCGGCGACCGCGCCTGCTTGGCGCGCTGGCGCTGCACGGAGTCGCTTCGGCGATCTGCGCCCTGGTCAACCTGGCGATCTTCGCACTGGCTGCGCCGGTCATCGGTGCGACTCAGGTCGAACCCACCTGGCTCGGTGCCTTCAGCCGGCTACTGGGCACGACGCTGCTGCTGAACCTGCCGGTGTATTGGCTGATCGTCGCCGCGGCCCATGGGGAACGACTCGTGCGGAGCGCCCGGGAAAAGGATCGTCGGCAACTGCGCCTCGAAGCGCAGCTGGCCGATGCCCGCCTGCAGGCATTGCGCCTCCAGCTGCAGCCGCATTTCCTTTTCAACGCCCTCAACACGATCTCGGTGCTGATGCACGAGGATGTCGACTCGGCAGATCGGATCCTGCTGCAGCTCAGCGCGTTGCTGCGCCGCTCGCTCGACAGCACCGAGGCACATGAGGTGACGCTCGGCGAAGAGATTGGCTTTCTCAAGAGCTATCTCGCGATCGAGCAGGTCCGCTTCGGTGGGCGCCTGAGCTACCGGATCCTTGTTCCCGATGCGGTTCTCCAGGCACGGGTTCCGAACCTGATCCTCCAACCCTTGGTCGAGAACGCGCTGCGCCATGGACTGGCCACGCGCGCCGGACCGGGACGCGTGGAAATCCGCGCGGAGCGGCAGGGCGACTCCCTTCTGCTGTGCGTTGCCGATGACGGCCGAGGCCTGCCGCCGGCGACGACCGAACGCGTCGGCCTGGCGAACACCCGGGCGCGGTTGCGCTTGCTGTATGCGGACAGGCAACGCTTGAACGTGCGAAATTCCGCCGACGGCGGCGTCATCGCCGAGATCGAACTGCCTTGGCGCACTGCCCCATGACCCTCCGCGTACTGATCGTCGACGATGAACCGGTCGCCCGTCGCGGGATACTGCGACTGCTGCGACAGGAGCCGGACATCGACGTCGTCGGGGAGTGCGGTGACGGTGGCGCTGCGATCTCGGCGATCGGCGCACTTTCGCCCGACCTCGTCTTCCTCGATGTGCAGATGCCCGAACTCGATGGGTTCGCCGTCATTGAAGCCATCGGCGGCAACCACATGCCGGCGGTCGTCTTCGTGACCGCATTCGATCAGCACGCCGTGCGGGCATTCGATGCACAAGCGCTCGACTACCTGCTGAAGCCGATCGATCCGGAACGCTTTCGTCGTGCACTGCAGCGCGCTCGTTCCCACTTGACCCATCCCGATGACGGCCTCGTCCGCCGCGTAGCCGAGGCGTTGAAGGCTGTCGACCGGGGAGAGCGGCGGCGTTATCCCCTGCGACTCGCCATCCGTTCCGAGAGTCGCGTTCAATTGCTCGACATCGACGAGGTCGATCGCATCGTCGCCGCAGGAAACTACGCCGAGATCCACGCCGGCGCGAAACGACACCGGCTGCGCGAGACGATGGCGAGCCTCGAGTCCCGCCTGGACCCACAACGCTTCATCCGGGTATCGCGCGCGGCCATCGTCAGCATCGCCCAGATTCGCGAAGTGCAGCCGCTGTTCAATGGAGACTTCGTCGTTCTGCTCAAGAATGGCGCACAGGTGAACGGCAGCCGCCGCTTCCGGGCGGCGCTCGACGTGTTGCTTCGCTGAGCGCCGCTTTCCGCAGGGTTCGCTTTCGGGGCGAGCGAACCGGCCGGTGACGCTCGTCCGCGCAGGACGGGGGCTCGGCCGGACGCGCAGCCCATGCGGCTGCGCCACGATAGGGACCGAAATGCATCCCGCCGGCCGTCGCGACGACAATACGCAGGCCAGCCACCGCAGGCCGCAACGCCGCCGTGCGCGCGAATGGCGCATCGACCGCTGCGACACGAGCCGCATCGCCCCGTCCAGCTCGCACCCGGGAACGCGATGGACACAGGCGCGGCAGAGAACGCGTTTGCGCCGATCGACGGCAACAGCCGTCACAGCGCAGCCTCCACTTCTCCCGCCGCCGCATCCATCTGGCACAAACGGCACGCGAGCAACCGCACGGTAGCCCATCCTCCGCAACACGCACTTCTGCGTTTCGGAGCTCGGCCATGAAAACGTTCAACATCCTGCTGTCCGCTGTGGCATCCATCGTCGTGCTCACCGGTGCAATTCCGTCGCGGGCCAAGGCGGCCGACGGCGCTCCCGCCGGATCTCTGGAGCTCAACAAGTCAGTCACTCGCCGGGTGTACGAGGAAGGCCTCAGCCAGGGTCGATTCGACGTGCCCTACACTGCAGACTTCGTCGGCCACGGCGGCAGGACTACTTTCACCCACGACGCCGGCATGGCCGAAGCCAAGGGATGGCGCGAAGCCTTTCCGGACCTGAAGATCACGGTCGACAAGCAGGTTGCCGAGGGGGATCTGGTGGCGGTGCGCTGGACGGCGCGCGGGACCAACACCGGCACCGGCAATGGCATTCCGGCCACCGGCCGCGCCGTGCAGACCACGGGCACGACATTGTTCCGCGTGGCGGATGGGCAAATCGCCGAAGAATGGACCTGCGCCGATTCGCTCGGGTTGATGCGGCAGCTGGGAATGTTGGCGAAACCGGCAGCGGCGCCGGCACCGGCGGCCCAGGAAAGCGCTCCCGCCGGCGCTCGCTGACTCACGCCGGCGCAGGGCCTTGCCTGGCCGGCCTTTTCGTGAACCGGAGTCGGGATCGCGTGGCACCGACTTCGCTCGGTTTCTGACGGCATTAGGACCGTGGCGCGCACCCAGGCGATGGTTACCTGACATGGCACGAAACCGTCGTGCTCAGGCGGGAGAACGGTCGCTGGCTGGTGGATGACATTCGCTGCGGCGGCGGCAGCACGCTGCCGGAGCGATTGAGCTCATTCATGCGACATCCTTGCGTCGGGAACTGAGTTGTTCGAGCGAACCGACGGGCTGGCACCGGGCAGTGCTTTGGTTCTCGCTGCTTCCCATGAATCGTCCAAACCGCACTTGTTCTGCGCCTTGGCCCTGCTGACTGCCGCGTCACCGCCAGCGGCGAACAGCGTCTCATTGAATGCCGATGTAGCGCCGCGGCTCGCACAACCGATGCCGAGTAGTGATCTGACAAAGGATGGTGCATGTTCAGAAGCGATCGCGAAGCGGAAACCTGCGCGACCTGCGAAGAGGGAGCCTGCGATAGTCGTCCTGCCCAATGCCGTAAGCGTCGCATCTCCTCAATTCCTCCATTCTCCGTGCATTCTGGGACGTCATCCTGCCTCCACGCCCCAAGCGATGCTGCCGGGCGGAGCGAGGAGAAGCCCATGCAGCACCGCCATCTGGTTTTCATGCTGATGAACGCGATAGCCGTATCGAACGCGATGGGTCAGGAACCCGGGCATGGAGCTCGGCGCCCGCCCTCGCCCGCCGACATGGCGCGCGAGCTGGGCCTGGACGCCGCGCAGGTGCCGCAGTTCGTACAGATCGTGGAAGACCAACGCGTGAAGCGTCGCGCGCTGCAGGAACAGGCGAATGCGGATCACGCGGCGATGCGGCAGAAGATGGACGCGCTGCACGAGGAGACCCGAACGCGTCTGCGCAGCGTGTTGACTGCCGATCAGTTGGCGAGGTTCGAGCAGCTGCTGCCGGGGCCGCCCGGAGCACCGCCGCGCGGGCGCGAGCGCCACGATGGAGCGCCGAGCCGGCATTGAAACGCGGTGACCCTTTCGCGATCCACACTGGCCTTCCCGCCAATGCAGGTCGCGGCCGCGGCGCCGCCTCAAACGGTTTCGTCGAACTTGTAACCGACGCCGTAGATCGACTGGATCGGATCGTAGCCGCCGGCCGCGTCGGCGATCTTGCGGCGCAGGTTCTTCACGTGACTGTCGACGGTGCGGTCGCTGACCACGCGGTGGTCGACATAGATCGCATCCAGCAGCTGGTTGCGCGAATGCACGCGGCCGGGATGCGCGATCAGCACCTGCAGCAGGCGGAACTCCACCGGCGTCAGCGGAAGCCGCGCGCCGCGCACGCGCGCTTCGAAGCGCTCGGGCTGCAGTTCGATTTCGGGCCTGGGCATGCCTCCGCCTTGCCAGAGCTGTGCGCGCCGCAGCTGCGCGCGCACGCGGGCGACGACCTCGCGCGGGCTGAACGGCTTGCAGACGTAATCGTCGGCGCCGAGCTCCAGCCCCAGCAGGCGGTCGATCTCCTCGATCCGCGCGGTCAGCATGATCACCGGAATGGTCGAGAACGTGCGCAGTTCGCGGCAGACGCCGAAGCCGTCGAGGCCCGGCAGCATCAGGTCGAGCACGACGAGGTCCGGCGTGTTCTGCCGGATCCAGGCGATCGCGGCGTCACCGCGTTCCAGGTGATCGACGGTGAATCCGTCGGCGACCAGATAGTCACGCAGCAGTGCCGCGAGCTTGGGTTCGTCCTCGACGATCAGGATGCGCGCACTGCTCATGGGGAGACTCCGCGGCGCGGCAAGCATACGCTGATGCGCAGTCCGCCCAGCGGCGACGGCGCGGCTTCGATGCTGCCCGCGTGCGCCGTGACGATGCTCTTGCAGATGGCCAGGCCGAGCCCGGCGCCGCCGCTGCTGCGGCTGCGCGAGGCGTCGCTGCGGAACAGCCGCTCGAACAGGCGCGGCAGATCGGCTTGCGCAACGCCCGGCGGCGTGTCGTCGACATGGATCAGCCAGGACGCCGGCAGACGCTGTGCCTGCACACGCACGCAGCCGCCCGCGTCGGTGTAGCGCGCGGCGTTCGCGAGCAGGTTGCCCCACAGCTGGGACAGCCGCTGCGCGTCGCCCTCGATGGGCATCGGCTCCTCCGGCAACTCCAGTCGCAGGTCCAGCCCGCGTTCGCGCAACAGCGCCGCATGACCCGCCGTCGCTTCGCGCAGCAGCTCGCCGAGGTCGAGCGGCTCGATCCGGTACGCCAGCGCGCCGACGTCGGCCAGCGCGAGCTGGTACAGATCGTCGATCAGCGCGCCGAGACGCTCGGCTTCCGCGCGCAAGGACGCGATCGCCGCCGGCGTGTACGGACGTATGCCGTCTTCCAGCGCGTGGATCTCGCCGCGCAGGACGGCCAGCGGCGTGCGCAGCTCGTGCGAGATATCGGCGATCCATTGCCGCCGTGCCCGGCTCGCCTGTTCCAGCGCCAGCGCAAGGCGATTGAAATCGTGCGCGAGCGCGCCGATCTCGCCGCCGCCGGCCGCCACGCGTGCGCTGAAGTCGCCGGCGGCGAGCCGGCGTGCGCCGTCGGTCACGTGCTGCAACGGGCGCAGCACGCGCGCGCCGAGCGCGACCGACGCCAGCAGCGCGAGGGCCAGCGCGACGCCGCCGGCGCCGGCGGCAACCCAGGCCTGGTGCCGCACGAACGCGACATCCTCTTCGCCGCGCAGGCGCGGCAGCGGCGTGAGCTTGAGATGACCCACGACACGTCCGTCCACGTCGATCGGCACGTCGAAATCGGCGTGTTCGAGCACGCCGCCGCCGCCGACGTGCCGGCCCTCACGATCGAGCAGGATCAGGCGCGCCGGCAGGTCCATGCCGCCCGGGCGACGCGGCGGCGGACGGACCGCGAGCGGCGGCGGACGCCCCGGCAGGAAATCGTCCGGAAGCGCGGGACGCTCGTTCGCGCGCGGCGGTGGATCGTCCACCGGCGGCGGCGGGAACCCTTCTTCCTGCGGAGGCCGATCGTCGTCGCCCGATGAGACGTCTTCGCGCTCCAGGCCGGCGCCGACCAGCGCGAGCCAGACGCGCGGGCGCTGGCGCAGCGATTCCCAGCTGCCGACGTCGCGATAGTGCCGCGCGAGCACGCCGGCGACGGCCGTCGCGCGCTGCCGGTCCAGGGTATTGAGATAGTCCGCCAGGCCGCGGCGGAACGCCTGCTGCTGCACGAGCAGCACGCCGCCCAGCGCCGCGAGGACCAGGACGGCGTTGAGCAGGAACAGCTGATGCCAGAGTCGTAGGCGCACGTCCGCACAGTAGCGGCAGATGCCGCAGCGCGAAACCGCATCGGGAGAAGTTCCGCGATTTCTTCACGATTCCGCGGGGACCGGCAATCTCCACAGAGTCTGCGCATTTCCTTCCATTTCGCAGTCCAGTGTCCGCAGCCGACGAAATCAGGCGGGGAGCCGGGACATGGGAATGCGCAGGACATGCGGACTGTTGTCGCTGGCGCTGGCAGCGGGCACGGCGACGGCGCAGAACCGGCTCGTCGATTGGGAAAGCGCGCAGGTGCACCCGCTGGAACTCACGCCCGACGGCAGCCGCCTGCTGGCGGTCAACACCGCCGACCAGCGCCTGGAAGTGTTCAGCGTGGCCGCCGCCGACGGAAGCCTGACGCCGCTGGCGTCGATCCCGGTCGGCATCGAACCGGTCAGCGTCCGCGCGCGCGGCAACGCCGAGGCCTGGGTCGTCAACGCCCTGTCGGACAATGTCAGCGTGGTCGACCTGGCGACATTGCGCGTGACCCGTACCGTCGACGTCGGGGACGAACCCGGCGATGTGGTTTTTGCCGGCAATCCACAACGCGCCTTTGTCAGCATCGCCGAGGCGAACCAGGTCAAACGGTACGACCCGGCCGACCTCGGCGCCGCGCCGGCCGTCGTGGCCTTGCAGGGACGCCGCCCGCGAGCGCTGGCGGTCTCGCCGGACGGCAGCCGGGTCTATGTCGCGTTCTTCGAATCCGGCAACGCCAGCAGCATCGTGGACATTCCCGCCGTGTCCAATCCGGCCGGGCCCTACGCCGGACAGAATCCGCCGCCGAACAGCGGCGCCGCGTTCGATCCGCCGCAGCTCCCCGCCAATGGCGCCGCGCCGCGCGTCGCCCAGATCGTGCGCCGCACCGCCGCCGGTCAGTGGCTGGACGGCAACAACCGCAACTGGTCGAACCTGGTCGGCTGGAACGTGCTCGACCACGACGTGGCCGTCGTCGCGACGGACAGTCTCGCCGTGAGCTACGCCGACCGCCTCATGACGACAGTGATGGCGCTAGGCGTGAAACCCGACGGCCGCGTCGCCGCGGTCGGCACCGAGGCACTCAACCAGATGCGCTTCGAACCCCAGGTGCAGAGTATTTTCCTGCGCGTTCAGATCGGCTCGTTCGACCCGGCCAACGTCGCACTGACCCAGGTCGCCGATCTCAACCCGCACCTGGACTACACCGTGCGCCGCGTGCCGCAGGACGTGCGCGCGCAGTCGCTCGGCGATCCGCGCGGCATCGTCTGGCATCCGGCCGACGGGCGCGCCTTCGTCTCCGGCATGGGCTCGAACAACGTGATCGTGACCGATGCCTCGGGCGCGCGCTCGGCACGCATCAACGTCGGCCAGGGCCCGACCGGCCTCGCCTTGAACGCCAGCGGCTCGCGCCTGTACGTGCTCAATCGCTTCGAGGCGACGATCTCGCGCATCGACACAGCCGCACTGAGCGAACTGGGCCGCACCGCGTTCTTCGATCCCACGCCCGCGGCGATCCGGGAGGGCCGCCCGCTGCTGTACGACACGCACACGAGCAGCGGCCTGGGCCAGATCGCCTGCGCGAGCTGCCACGTCGACGCGAAATCCGATTTCCTGGCCTGGGACCTGGGTGATCCGCAGGGAACGCTCAAGGCCGTCGACCTGCCGTGCCCGCCGGGACAGACCTGCGGCGTCTGGCATCCGATGAAGGGACCGATGCTGACCCAGAACCTGCAGGGCATCGTCAACGCCGGCGCCATGCACTGGCGCGGCGACCGGCACGACGTGGCCGCGTTCTCGCCCGCGTTCGTCGGCCTGCAGGGCCGCGACACCGAGCCGAGCGCGGCGGACATGAGCAAGCTGCAGAACTTCCTCGCGCTCGTGGCCTATCCGCCGAATCCGAACCACGCCGCCGACGGCAGTCTGCCGGCCAGCCTCGCCGTCACCGGGGGCAACGGCAATCCGGCCAATGGCAGGAACATTTTCCAGAACCAGCCGACCCTCGGCGGCGGCCCCTGCACGGTCTGCCATGCGTTGCCGCTGGGCACCAGCAACATCGTCGACAATCCGCAATTGCCCCTGGCGCCGCAGCCGATGAAGGCGGTGCAGCTGCGCGGCCTGTGGGACAAGCTGGGCTGGTCCAAGACCAGCCAGACCAACCTGCGCGGCTTCGGTTTCAACAGCGACTCCGAATTCGACTCGCTCGGCGCGCTGCTGCAGGTCGGCTTCAACTTCGGACCGCCCGCCACGGCGGCCCAGGCGCGCCGCGACGTCGAGGCCTTCCTGCTGACGTTCGACACGGAAACCTTCGCCACGGTCGGCAAGCAGATCACGTTCAACGGCGCGAACAACGACGATGCCGCGCTGATCGCGCGCTTGAATGCCTATCTCGCCCAGGCCGACGCGGGTTCGGTCGGCGTGGTGGCGCACGGCGCGAGCCGCGGCTACCTGTATGCGACCCAAGCCGTGATGCTGACCGATCGCGAGAACGCGCCGACGACGCCGGCCGCGTTGCGTACCGCCGCCACCGCGGCCGAGCCCGTGACCTTCACCGTGGTACCGAGCGGCGCGCAATACCGCATGGGCGTGGATCGCGACGGCGACGGCTACTTCGATCGCGACGAACGCGACAACGCGGCGCAACCGGACGACGCGAACTCGACACCGGCCGGGTTCTGCCGCGCCGACTTCAACGCGGACCATGTGCTCGACGCGAACGATCTCGGTGCATTCACTGCGGCGTACAACGCGGGCAATGTGCGCGCGAACTACGACCATTCCCTGTCGGCGAGCGGACTGCCGACGATCACGACGGCGGATCTGGCGAGATACCAGAGCGACTACAACGCAGGCTGCCCGGCTGTAGACCGGCTGTTCGTCGGCACTTTCGAGTAGGCCGCTGCGTTCGCGACGAACGCGCGTGACAGTCCCGCGTTTCGGTATTCGTCGCCGGCCGCATCGGCTCGAGAACGACATGCCGCAGGACTATTCCGCTGTTCGTCCCGGCGCCGTCGGGATCGGCGGCTGGATCGTCGACGGCTTGATCCTCCTCGCGCTGTGCATCGCCGCCGTCAAAGGACATCGCGCAGCGTTCGGGTTGTTCGCGCTGTTCGCGGTGGCCGGCCTCGCGACTCGCGTGCACTGGGCGGGCGCTCACGTCGTACCGAACGGGTGGCGCGTGCTCGCAGCACCTCTCTATCTGTCGAGCACCGTGCTGCTCGTCGCCGCCGCCTTCTGCTCTCCGGACCGGCTGTGGACGCCGCGCGCTGGGGATTCATCGCTGCCGGCGCGATCACATTGGCTTCCAGAATCATCGGCCGGCGTGCTGTCGCCGTTGCGAAAGACGCGAGCAATCCGGGGTAGCGCGTGCTCGACGCGCTACCCCGTCATAGGCTGCGGCGTGAGGTGACAGTGGAGGGCCGCGGCGCACGCCTCGCGAACGCCACGGCGCCGGGAGCTACCCCACCGAATAGAAGAACTGCTCGTGCACGATCTTGCCGTCACGGACGCGGTACACGCAGATCTCTTCCATCGGCATGCGTCCGCGATCCTTGTACGTCGCGTCGATGCCCATCGCGACGCTGAACCATTCGCCGGCGACGACGGGATCGCTGACGCTGCCGCCGTGGATCTCGACGATGTTCTCGGCCCAGCGACGCCCTTTCTCGCGGATGGCCGCCAGGCCGCTGACGTCGCCCAGCGCCTCCGGCGGCAGCCCGGCCATCTCGATGCTGACGGCGTCGTCGGCGTACAGCTCGTTCTGCGCCTGCTCGTACTGGCCTTGCCGGCACAGCTCGACCAGCCGGGCGGCTACCTGTGTGGTGTTCATGGTGGATCCTCCGTAGGGAGCGGCCAGCGTACGGGCGCACTGCTGACACCGTGATGTCAGCAGGTTGTGCTGCCCGTCGGCCTCGTCCACGACGACCGTGGACGTTCGTGGAGAGGCCGCGCTGCCGGCGGCTGCCCGTGGATCCGGCGCCGCGCCGGCGTGACCGCGCCGGCGTTTCCCTGCTACAAACGGACACCATTTCGCGTTTCGCGTGGCCGTGCCCTCCCAAGGCAACGCCGGCCAGCCCGCACCGCACCATCGCTACCGGAGGCAAACCGCATGACCCCCGATCCGATCGCCCGCTGGCACCGCCTCGTGAACGAGCGCGACGCCACCGGACTCGATGCGCTCCTGGCCGAGGACGTGGTATTCCATTCGCCCGTGGTGCACACGCCCCAGGTCGGCAAGCCGGTCACCAGGGCGTATCTCGCCGCCGCGCTCGCCGTGTTCGGCAACGACTCGTTTCGCTACCGGCGCGAAATCTACGGTGAACACGACGCGGCGCTGGAGTTCGAACTCGAGCTCGACGGCATCGCCATCAACGGCGTGGACCTGATTCGCTGGAACGCCGAGGGACGCGTCACGGAGTTCAAGGTGATGCTGCGCCCGCTCAAAGCCGTCACGTTGATCCACGAGAAGATGGCGGCGATGCTGCAGGCGGCGCGGCGCTGATTCTGCCGCGTCGACCGGCAGGCGAGACACGTGATCACCGACCAGGCACCGGCTCTGCTCCCGACCCTCGGCAGTAGGCCCGCTCGCTGGATGATGCGCGTTCGCGGCCATGGCTCCGTCCGGGTGCGAGCCGCCGGATCGGCGCAGGATCTGGCGGCGTGGGCAACGCGTCTCGGCCAGCACTGGCTCAAAGGCATTCGGCTTGCACTGCAGCTGACAATACTGGATGACCGCACACACGCCCGAATTCGACACTGAACCGACGCCCGGACGTTCTGAACCAGCCGTCCCGGGACATTGATTCGCCTATAGCGCGGAAATCGTATTCCTGTCCGACCCAGCGCGCGGCTTCTGCTTCTGCAGCAACGTCGTCGCGTAGTCACGATTTCTCGTAGTCGCTTCTGGTCTTTCCCAGACAACAGCTTCACGACGTTGCGTCCTACAGGTTCGCGAAAAATTCGTGGGAGTCCTGATTCTCTACCCGGCGAAAATCCATGTGCGTCCTGATTTTCTCCCTGATTTTCTGTGTCGAGCAGCCGTTCCATGCACACCAGAGCGACCTTCTGGACATCGATGCGGTCTGCGACGGCTGCGGCAACGAAATCCCCCGGGGCGCACCGAGCCGCTGTCGCCACCGCGTCGGCACCTTCTCTCACGCCACGGCGGCAACGGCATCGAGCCATTCGGAAGGGTTCTCGCGTAAGCTCGGCCACCTCGATTCGTTCGAGCCAGCTCCGCTTCGAAGCGCAGCCTGGCTCTTGTCTGCGCTCTCCTGAGACCTCCGATGCTCAAGACTCTCGCGTTCGCCGCTCTCGTCTGCGCTACCTTCGTCGCCCATTCGGCTGAACCGAATGCGGCACGGGGACTTCGAGAAAACGCAACCGGGTGGAAGCAGCCGGCGGGACTGACGCAGATTCCGATCTGGCCGCAGGGTGCTCCCGACATGCCCGCTGGCCCCAGGGCCGACGAGACCGTATTCGAGGTGAGGAAAGTTCCCGGACGCTACTACACGGGCGTCGCCGATGTATCGCATCCCACGATCACGATCTTCGAACCGAAGGACGACCGCCGTACCGACGCGGCCATCGTCGTGTTCCCCGGCGGAGGTTTCCAGATACTTGCGATCGATATCGAAGGTACCGAGATATGCGACTGGGTCACGACTCTCGGCGTCACCTGTGCGCTGCTCAAATACCGCGTCCCCAAGAGCAACCACTACTGGGACAAGGAAGAAAAACGCCACGTCACTCCGGCAGTTCCGTTCGCGCTCCAGGACGCGCAGAGGGCGATCCGGACCGTGCGGTCCAATGCGGCGAAACTGCGCATCAGTCCCGACAAGATCGGCGTGATCGGATTTTCGGCAGGCGGTTATCTGGTCGCGCAAACCAGCAATCTGTTCGAGCGTTCTTACAGCCCGATCGATGCGATCGACGCGCTGAGCAGTCGCCCGGACTTCGCCATCGCACTCTATCCAGGACACCTGTGCCGCTCCGGCGCCACTCTCGATCCCGGCATTCACGTCACGAAGCGAACCCCTCCGACGTTTCTGCTGCAAGCCTGGGACGATCCCGTCGATGAAATCTGCAACAGCACGATCTATGCACGCGCGCTGGACGAAGCCGGCGTTTCCGCGGAAGTGCACCTCTTCGCCAAAGGCGGCCACGCATTCGGATTGAGGCGAACCGGGCATTCTTTGTCGTCGTGGCCGTCGCTGGTCGAGAACTGGCTGAGGGAAATCGCGGTTCTGGACGCCAGTCCCTGATGCCAGGAAGACCTATTCATCGGCCACGCAAGCTGCTCGACGACACCGCCACCACACCGTCCGTCTTTCCCGGTCCGCCGTGCCATGTGTTCTTGAATACGGCACCCGCGCTGGCCGGAACCAACGCTGACGCTGCTGTTGGCATCTCCCGAAGAAACGCATCGATGACCAGCCGGACGCTCCGTGGCGATCGCCCGGAACCCGGTGCACAGAGACGGACGTATCTGTCTCATCGAACATCACTGAAGCTGCGAAACGAGCGGCGCGGCGGAGTCCGAATCCCGAGCGGCTGCGCAGCAGCGCGAACGACGAGTCCGGCATTCGTCCGGACTCGCCCTTATCGATTGATCAGGTACCGCCAAATCTGATCGTGCCGCGTCGACCCGACGCCTTCAACGACGCGTCGTCGGCGCGACGAACAACGTCGACGGATCGGTGGTGGTCTTCTGGAACGACAATCCGGTGCCGCCGTTGCTCGCGCCCGTGCTGCCGTTGCCGCTGCTGCCGCCCGCGCCGCCCGAACCGCCGCCGCCGCCGCCCCAGCCGGTGCTCGAGTTCAAGTTCGTGCCACTGCCGGCCGCACCGCCGCCGACGTTGATCGTGCCTGGCATCGTGAACGACGGCGCGAGCAGGTTGACGACGCCGCCGCCGCCGCCGCCCGAGGCCGCGCTGCCGGACGCGCCGCCGAGCGCGTCGGCGCCCTTGCCGCCGGCCGCGCTGAT
>NZ_JANFVR010000310.1 GCF_024609805.1 Tahibacter caeni
CGCTCATGCTAGCAGAGCGCGCCGGCCCGGCCGGCGCGCGGCCCGGGCTCCGTGTCGGGGAACGGGCTCGCGGAGGCCGGCCGGATCTGGCCGCGCCCCGTACGGCGGCGCCCGGCCGCGACGCAGCCGCTGCCTGCGGCATATCGGCCGAACCGGAAGACAGCCCGGAATTTCCGCCGGGTTTCCCGAGCGTCCGTCGAGCCGTCAAGACGGCCAGACGCGCGGTGCTGCGGCACTGCGCGGCGACGCACGACGCCGCGCCGCGAGCACGCATTTCTGACAGCCAAGCGCGATCCGCCGCGCGCGGCTATCACGCAAAAACGTGCATTGACACGCAAAAATCAAAGGTTCACTGTTATACGCGCCGCGCGGCAGCGCGCCCGCGGCACAAGGGGAGATCACCGATGCAAGCCCATCGCAATGCGGCGCCCGGCGCCGTGTTCGGCCTGCTGCTGCTCGCCTTCGCCGCGAGCCCCGCACCGGCCCAGACCACGCCCGACTACTCCAGGCTCAAGCCGACCCTGAGCGGCGACATACCGCGCACCGTGCCGTCGTTTCCGTTCTCGGCGTTTCCGATCGACACGCGGCCGATGTTCGACACGTTCGCCTGGCAGAACTTCATCGCCGTCATGTGGCCGTCCTTGGCCGACGCCCACGGCGAACCGTACAAGCCCGACGATCCGTCGGTGTTCGGCAAATACGACGCCCGCCTCGCGCCGGCCTGGATGCGCTGGAAGACCGCGTTCGACCTGTACCCGCAGAACGGCAGCGAGCCGCCGGCCTGGGACCAGCCGAACGGCTACGCCGTCTGCCGCAACATTCCGCCGAACGATCCGCGGCCGCGCCTGGACATGACCAGCGAATTCGGCAGCATCGCCGACGAGATCGACGAGGCCTTCGCCGGCCCGCTGCCCGACCAGACCGGCTACTTCACGCGCTTCGAAGTGCGCGTGAACCGCGTCGAGTACGACTACGTGCGCAGCAACGGCTACTACAACCGCAGCAACTGGCCCGCGAGCGGCAAGCCCGCGATCAGCTTCCCGGCCAGCTCGGCCGACCAGTTGGGCTCCATCGAGGTCAAGGCCGCCTGGCGCAACCTGGCCAAGGTGCCGCCGAAGTTCCATGCGCGCTTCTTCGCGATCGACGCGCTCGCGGCCAAGCCCGGCACCTGCAAGACCGAAAGCGGCGGCCGCACGACCTGCGACTGCGAGCCGATGAAGGCCGGCCTCGTCGGCTTCCACATCTCGCACAAGACCGCCGACTTCCCGCAATGGGTCTGGTCCACGTTCGAGCAGGTGGACAACCTCGGCGAAGACCCGACGACGCCGGCCGACATGCAGGCCTCGTACTACGACCCGGAGCTGTACAAGAAACAGAAGATCCCGCGCGCGAATCCGGCCGACCATCCGGGCGCGAGCCGCGTGCCCGGACCGAACGACTACGACCCGGCGCCGATCAACGTCGTGCGCCTGTCGGCGATACCGAGCACGCCGGCCGGCAACTCCACCACCGAGCTCAATGCGCGCTACCGCGCCCTGCTCAAGGGCACGGTCTGGGAGAACTACGTGCTGATCGGCACGCAGTGGTCGACCGCGCCGTCGGTGCCGCCGACCACGCCGCTCAACAGCGACTTCGGCTGCGAGGACGGCACGCCGCCGGCCCAGGGCGGCCTCGCGTTCCCGCAATGCCAGGTGTCCAACGTGACGATGGAGACCTACCACCAGTACGACAGCTGCCAGAACTGTCACCAGGGCGCGCAGCGCTCCGGCGCCGACTTCAGCTGGATTCTCGCGCTGCGCGCCTGGAGCCCGCAGCCCGTCGCAAGCCCGATCCTGTCGCCCGACCGGCCCAAGCCGTCGGCGCGCAAGTCCGGCTGACGCCCACGCAGCGCGCCGCCGCCGCATCGACCGGTGCGGCGGCGTGCGCCGCCGTCGCGGCGCGCCGATCCCGACCGTTGAAACCCTCGACCGTTTTTCAACCGACCCAGCCAGCGTCACAGGAAGCCGTCATGTCCAAGACCGCCAGCGTACTCGCCACCACCCTGCTCGCCGCGCTCGCCGGCGCCAGCGCCCAGGCGCAAGACCGCGCCGACGCGCAACTGCGCCCCGACGCCGCGACGTTCGCCTACCGCAACGCCGTCGTGCCGGCGCCGCCGGGCTGGAAAGGCCCGACCTTCAAGCTCGCCCACGACTACCCGACCCAGGATCCCGGCGCCTGCCCGAAGAGCGAATGTACCTGGCTGGATCTCAAGGTCGACTTCACCCTGCCGCTGGACGGCCCGGCGCCGACCTGGGGCTCGCCGTGGTCCGACTACATCACGCGCGTGCTCGACTACGTGAAGAAAGGCCAGGACGAGGCGCTGCGCAACGACGTCGGCTGGAAGACCACGGTCGACAAGGAGAACCGCTGGTTCCACGTGCCGTGGATGGCCTACGACCCGACCCGCGGCCGCGAATACGTGCACGGCATGACCAACGAGCGCACGGCCACCTTGAGCGACTTCGGCGAAGACGTCGAGATCGACCGCGGCGTCAGCAAGCTGCTGCTGGCCAACGGCAAGGAATCCAGCCAGTTCTTCGAAACCTGGGCCTTCGGCATCTACAACCGCTGGGGCGCCTACGCGATCGGCCGCAGCATCGACCGCAACGGCGTGCCCCAGACCGGCAACTACGGCGGCGTGACCGCGCCGGCCGGACTGCCCTTCCCCGAAGGCACCGTCGTCGCCAAGCTGCTGTTCACGACCGCCACGCCGGCGGACGTCTCCTACCTGAAGGATTCGCCGGCCTGGCAGACCGACCGCCACGTGCAGAAAGGCGACCTGTTCCTCTGCGATCGAAAAGTGCAGGACGTGCGCCTGATCCAGCTCGACGTCGCCGTCGTCGACTCGCGCTCGCCGACGCGCTGGGTGTTCGGCACGTTCGCCTGGAACGGCAACAAGCAAGGCAAGACCGCCTGGGACAAACTCGAACCCGTCGGCCTGCAATGGGGCAGCGACCCGTGGACCTTCCCGGCCGTCGCCCAGTCCGGCAGCATCCCCGCGCACGAGAGCGTGCTGAACAAAGGCATCGGCACACCGCAGCACTTCGGCTGCAACGAGCGTCTCGCCGGCCCCGTCGACAACAAGCTGTCGTCCTGCCTGTCCTGCCACGGCGGCGGCTACGCCCCGCCCGTCGGCTACGCCGCGACCGCCACCACCACCCCGCCCATCTTCGGCTACGCCGGCCAGTGCGCCGTCAACTCCGTCGACAACGCGCAGTACTTCAGCAACATCCAGTTCCCCATGGCCTACACCGGCGGCCAGTATCCCGGCCTGCTGAGCATGGACACCTCGCTGCAGCTGCAGGTCGCGTTCATGCAGTACGGGCAGTACAAGCAGTTTGGGGAGCCGGTGGGGTGTAAGGCGAGCAAGTAGCAAACATCGGCAAACCTGCGCAAAGAACCTCATTGCAAAGGACGCGATATGAAAATCTTAATCCGAGCCACAGCCCGCAGGACTGTTGCAAGAAAAACGGCGGCTAAGAAAGCGCCTGCCAAGAAAGCCGTCGCCAAGAAGGTCGCAACCAAGAAAACCGTAGCAAAAAAAGCTGCAGCGAAAAAGGTCGCCGCGAAAAAGGCTCCGGCAAAGAAAGCAGCCGCAAAAAAATACACGGCGAAAAAGACGGCCAAGAAATCAACCGCATCTGGAAACGAGGAACACACCGGATTCAGAGGAAAAGCCTAGGACGAAGGCGAACAAGCCCATTTTTCCATCTCGCCTTCCAGCCGAGAACGCGCTCATGAAAATATCGGAAATGCGTGATCAGGTGGCGTTTTTCTCAGCGAAAGCGAGCGATATCGCGCGTCAGTTGGCTTTCGCGGGCATTGCCGTGATCTGGGTCTTCAAGATCGGGGGAGGATCTTCAGGAGGAAGCGAAACCTCGCCTCCAATCGCCCCCGGCGATCTCATGCCCGCCGTCTTCCTTCTTGTTTCCTGCCTCGCCTGCGACTTTCTCCATTACATCGTCGCAGCGCTCGCCTGGCACCTGAAGGCGGAGTCCTGCATGGAAAAGCGCGACAAGGATGAACATGGAAACCCCATCGCCGGCAAGGACTTTCCTGCTGGAAACACCAGCAATTGGGGCGACTTCTTTTTCTATGCAAAATCCACCCTTCTCATGCTCGGATATTTTTGCCTGTTGAAATTCATTTTGTACAAATGGGGAATTATTTCATACAGCTAGAGGCCAAATCCAGAAAGCGCCCAGCGGACAATCGGGAACAGCGTCAGTTACACGCACGCGCGGCAAGTAAATCGCCCGTCTCTTTTCCTGGCAACGGCTATTCGAACAGGGTCGGGCTTTCTTGTTGCACAAACGTCGCAGGTGAATCCGCCCTTTTCGGACCCCGTTTTCGCGGCACAGCCAGCCCCTCGGAGAACGGCTCGACATGGAGGTCCAGGCTGGCCGAGTCGCGCACGCGAGCAGCCGGCAATGGTCCGCGGCTGAGTCCTGAGCAGATAGAAGGCCTGCGACTGCAGCGAACTGCGAAAGGCTCAATACCGATTTTGTTGATCCTCGAACATCAAATGGGTCTCTTCCTGTTCGAGATCATAGGCTTCGATGACTGCCGCCTCGCAGCCTTCATTGAACGAATCCGATTCGGAAGTGCAGTCCGCAGGATCTGAAATACCTTTATCGCGCGCCCATTCGTAACCGGCTTCGTGACCTTGGCAATCGTCGCTGCACACGTAGCCCTTGAAGCTGCGGCCGGCGCGAATCACTTGACCGACGAGCGGCGCTGCTGCCGGCTCCGATGGCGTGCCAATGCAGGCTCGTGGGCGGACATCGACCTGAGCGAACTCCGGTCCGGGAGCAATCCTATATTGGTAGTGGATCGACCAGCCGGCATCGGAGATCTGCCGCATGGCTGAAGCGCAAATCGATCGAACGACATCCGGTTCTAGAAGCTGGACGAATCGCGCGGCGTCGAACGTTGGAATGGCTTGGCTCGTCCAAGCCACATGGTAGGTGAATCGGCGCCCCGGCCCTACTTCCGCTGACTCGAGCACGTAGTACGGCAACGCCATAGGCGCCCGACGATTGATCTCTGCGGCAGCCTCGTTGGCCGCCTGAAGCACCACATCGCCAGCAGAGCTGCCGAGCCCGTACCCAACGAAGGCCAATCCTAGCAACACGACCGCCCCGATGACGACACTCGCTGCTATTCGCTTGCCGTGAGTCATGAGCGCATCCTCGACACTCTATCGACCCTTATATGCTGCTGCAGAGATGGAGTAGATCTTATCCTGTGGCGATGCATCCTCGATCGAAATGTGTCCGCGAACGAGAAACACGCTCAAACCAGTCATTGCGATCCTCCATCGCCTTGACTGCCGCAAACGGGTCACGCCTTTAATGGGGACCGATCAGTGAAAGCAGCGAGTCAGGCACCTGCAGCGCGGCCTTGCCGCGCGTCAGTGCGACGTAGAGCAGCCGAAGCTCAGCCGGGTCCGGTCCTGTGTTTTCCCGGTCGCATGCCGTAGGTGCGTATTTCGCCGATCGTGACCGGCCGTTTCGGTTGATCGTGACCGGGGGCTGCGGGGTGTTGCGCGTTGGTCAGATGGTAACCGAGGCGGTCACGATGCGTCGTCGTTCTTCGGCTTC
>NZ_JANFVR010000311.1 GCF_024609805.1 Tahibacter caeni
GCGGCGCCGACCGCGCGCTCGTGGCGCTCGAACACGACGACGCGGCGGCCGCGCAGGGCCAGCGCGCGGGCGAGCGCGAGGCCGAGCATGCCGGCGCCGACGACGATCGCAGATGCGTGGGGCATGCGCCGGATTCCTGACCCGCCTGGGAAAAACCGCAAAGTACCCAGCGTCCGTGAGACTTTGATTGCAGATCGATTGCGCGCGCATGGCGGCGCCGGGACGGCGGCGACGCGCCGTGCTGACGTTTTCTTTGCGTCGCCTGAGGCATATGGTCCTGCCTGCGCATTGCGCGCTCTGCCGGGACCGCCTCCATGCTCCGTTCCTCTGCCCTGTTCGCGATGCTGGGCCTGTCGCTGGCCACGGCCGTTGCGGCCGACGAGCTGCCGTTTCAGATCCGCGCCGTCGCCACGTTCAACGAACCCTGGGCCATGACATTCCTGCCCGACGGCCGCTTGCTGGTGACGGAAAAGCGAGGCCGGCTGCGCGTCGTGACGCAGGACGGCAAGACCGGCGAGATCGGCGGCGCGCCCAAGGTCGACTACGGCGGCCAGGGCGGCCTCGGCGATGTCGTGCTGCATCCGAAGTTCGCCGACAACCGCTGGATCTATCTGAGCTATGCGGAAGCCGGCGACGGCGATGTGCGCGGCGCCGCGGTCGCGCGCGCGAAGCTCGTGCTCGACGACAAGGGCGGCGGCGCGTTGCAGGACCTCGCCGTGATCTGGCGCCAGGTGCCCAAGCTCGACGGCCGCGGCCACTACGGCCACCGTCTCGCATTCGCGGCCGACGGCCATCTGTTCGTCAGCTCGGGCGAACGCCAGCATTTCGACCCGGCCCAGGACATGCAGTCCAACCTCGGCAAGATAGTGCGCCTGAACGACGACGGATCGGTGCCGAAGGACAATCCGTTCGCGGCCCAGGGCGGCGTCGCGGCCCAGGTCTGGACTCTCGGCCATCGCAATCCGCTCGGCATCGCGTTCGATGCGTCGGGCCGGCTCTGGAACATCGAGATGGGCCCGCGCGGCGGCGACGAATTGAACCTCGTCGTGCGCGGCGACAACTACGGCTATCCGATCGTCTCCAACGGCGACCACTACGACGGCCGCGACATTCCGGATCACGCGACGCGGCCCGAATTCCACGCGCCGGCCGTCAGCTGGACGCCGGTGATCTCGCCGGGCGGTTTCATCATCTACTCCGGCCAGCGCTTCGCGGGCTGGAACGGCAACGGCCTGATCGCGGGACTGTCGAGCAAGGCGCTCGTGCGCGTCGCGTTCGACGGCACCCGGGCGCGCGAAGCGGCGCGCTACGACATGAAGCAGCGCATCCGCGAGGTCGAGCAGGGTCCGGACGGCAGCCTCTGGCTGCTCGAGGACGGCACGGCCGGGCGCCTGCTGCAGCTGACGCCGACGAGCGCCGAATGAACGCGGCCGCGCGGCCAGGCCGGCGCGGTCCCGTCATGCGATCGCAGTTGCGGTAACGACGGTCGCGCACGGACGGCAACCGACGGCTGCGGCCGATGCGCCAACACATCGGCTGCGACAGGCATGCAGACACGGCTCACGGCGCCGGCATGAGGCCGGCGCCGCGCAACCGTTTCAGGGCGAAGTCGGCGCGGCCTTCGCGCCGATGTTCGCGTCGAGGAAGGCCAGCATGCGCGCGTACATTTCCTCGACGTTCTTCTCGTCGTAGAAGCCGTGCGCCTCGGTGCGCTGATACAGCCATTCGTGCTTGACGCCGCGCTGCTCGAGCGCGTTGTGCACGCTCTCGCCGTGCACCGGCGGCACGACCTTGTCCTGGCCGCCGACGATCAGCATGAGCTTGGCCTTGATCTTGTCGAGCTGCGTGATCGGCGAACCCGCGACCAGCATGGCCGGATCGTCGCCGAGCGTCTTCTTGAGGTAGTTCGTGCCGAACTTCGAGTTCTGCGCATTGCCGCGCGTGTACAGCAGGCGCAGGTCGTAGACGCCGACGCTGCCGATCGCGCAGCGGTACAGATCCGGCTCGCGCACGGCGCCCATCAGCGCGGCGTACCCGCCATAGCTCGCGCCGTAGATGCAGATGCGCTTGGGATCGGCGATGCCCTGCTCGATCGCCCACTTGGTCACGTCGGTCACGTCGTCCTGCATCTTGCCGCCCCACTGCTTGTAGCCGGCGTTCTCGAACGCCGCGCCGTAGCCGCCGGAGCCGCGGAAGTTGACCTGCAGCACCGCGTAGCCGCGGCTCGCGAGCACCTGCGCGTCGGGGTCGTAGCCCCAGTAGTCGCGCACGGCGAACGGACCGCCGTGGACGTAGACGACCGTCGGCAGGTTCTTGCCCTGCTCCTGGCCCGGCGGCCGCGTCAGATAGCCGTTGAGATCCAGTCCGTCGCGCGCCTTTAGCTTGATCGGCTCCATCGACGCCATCTGTTCCGGATCGATCTTGTCGGCGCGGCGCAGCACCGGCGACAGCTTCTTGCTGTCGCGGTCGAACAGGTAGAACTCGCCGGGGTTCACGTCGCTGTCGACCGACACGATCGCGCGCTTGCCATCGCGGCTGACCGAGGTGATCTCGACGGTTTCGCCGGGGAACTGCTGCATCAGCGCGGTCAGCGCCTCGATCATCGCCGTTTTCTTGTTGACCACGCCGATCGCGGAGCGCCCCGGATAGGCGAGCACGCCGACGACCGTGGTGTCGTCGAAATCCTTCAGCAGATGGTCGACCTCGACGTCCTTGGCCGTCCAGACCGGCGTAAGCTTGCGGTCCTCGGCGTTCCAGGTGCACAGACCGCCGATCTTGCCGTCGGGCTGGCAGGACCAGTAGACGACCTTGTTCTCGGCGTCGTAGGCCAGCGGACGCGGGCGGCCGGCGATGTTCGGGCCGTCGAGCACGCTGGTCCATTCGCCGTCGCCCCTGCCGCGATACAGGACCTGCCAGCGGTTGTCGACGTCGGAGCCATAGGCAAACGTCACGTTGCCGTCGTGGTCGGCGAGGAAGCCGTCGGGCGCGCGCAGCGGCGAGACGAACAGTTGCTTCTTCGAGCCGTCGTTGACGTCGAACTTGTAGACCACCGGCGGCGTTGGCTCGCCCGTGCTCTTCCACTCGTAGACGTAGATCAGGATGTTGTCGTCGTCGTTGCGCAGTTCGTCGATCAGATAGGCGCTGGCACGCTCGGGCTTGACCGACTTGATGTGCGAGCCGACGCTTTCCTTGCCGGCGCGATAGCCGAACAGGATCTCGTTGCGGCCGCCGTCGGCGTCGACGAAATACAGCTCCCCGCTGGGATCCGGCCTCTCAAGCCCGCCCACCGGTTCGCCGACCGTGTACATCAGGCGCTGCTTGCCGACCCACTGGAACGAGGCGACCTCGTCGACACGCGGCGTGATCCGCGTCGCCTTCATGTCGCTCAGGCGCAGGATCGCGAGCGAGCGGCGGTTGTCGATGACGGCATCGGCGGCGATGTATTCGCCGTCCGGGGAAATCTTGACGCTGGAATACTGGATGTGGCGCGCGAAATCGGCCAGCGGCACTTCGGCCTGGGCGCCGGCGGCGCCCAGAAGCATGGCCAGGCCCGCGGCCAGACGGCGGATCGACATGAAGATGCTCCTTCCAGGGAAAACTCCGGCGACGGCCCCCATGACCGCCGCGGCACGCACGATCCCGGCGATACGGCCGGCCGGCGGCCGTCGTTGCCGTTTTACAGCGCCGGCCGCGCCGAAGCGCTGGCCGTCGGTCCTTCATCGTAAAACGCCGCCGGACGTGATCAGCGCCGCGCTCAGCGCTGCGCCGCGCGGCCGTAGCGGTCTTCCAGCCGGACGATGTCGTCCTCGCCGAAATAGTCGCCGCACTGCACTTCGATCAGATGAATGTCCTCGGCAGTCGGGTTCTCGAGCCGGTGCAAGGTATCGGTCGGTATGTAGGTCGACTGGTTCGCCTGGAGCAGGAATTCCTCGTCTCCGACGCGGACCTTGGCCGTGCCCTTCACGACGGTCCAGTGCTCGCTGCGCCGGTGGTGCTTCTGCAGGCTCAACACGTGGCCGGGCTTGACCACAAGGCGCTTGACCTTGCAGTCGTCGGCGTCCTCCAGCACGGTGTAGCTGCCCCAGGGCCGATGCACGGTCTGGTGGAACGCGGCCGCGTCGTGCTTGTCGGCGCGCAGCCGGTCGACGACGAGCTTGACCTGCTGGGCGCGGTCCTTGTCGGCGACGAGCACGGCGTCGTCGGTGTCGACGATGACGAGATCGCGCACGCCGACCGCGGCGACCATGCGCTTGTCGCTCTGGATGTAGCAGTTCGCGCTCTCGACGAGGATGGCCTGACCGCGCACGCGGTTGCCCTGCGCGTCGGATTCGGTTTCGAGCTCGCTGACCGCCTTCCACGAGCCGATGTCGCTCCAGTCGAACGTCGCCGGCACGACGGCGCGACGCGCCGCGTGCTCCATGACGGCGTAGTCGATCGAGATGTCGGGCTGGGCCAGGAACGCCTCGCGCGCGTATTCGATCGGGCTGTCGAGACCGCTCGCGCTGGCCTGGCAGGCCTGCGCCGCGGCCAGCACGTCCGGGCAGGCCTGCGCGGCCGCGGCGAGCAGCGCGTCGGCGCGGAAGCAGAACATGCCGGAATTCCACAGGTGGTCGCCGGCGGCAAGATAGGCCTCGGCCGCTTCGCGCTTCGGCTTTTCCACGAACGCGGCGATCTCGCTGCCGTCGCGGCCCGCGATGGGCGCGCCGACGCGGATGTAGCCGAAGCCGGTCTCCGCATGCGTGGGTACGATGCCGAACGTCGCGAGCCAGCCGTCCTCGGCCAGCGCGCGCGCGCGCCGCACGTCGGCGGCGAAGCGGTCGAGCTCGCGGATCAGGTGATCGGCCGGCAGCACCAGCAGCACCGCATCGGGCGAGAGATGGCTGACCGCGTACTGCGCGGCGAGCAGGATCGCCGGCGCCGTGTTGCGTCCGGCCGGTTCGAGCAGGAACGGCAGGCGGTCGAGCTTGGCCTGCGGATGCGCGGCGTATTCGTCGCGCGTCAGGAAGTAGTAGTCGCGGCCGGTCACGGTCAGCACGTGGCCGTCGTCGGCGACGGACAGCGCGCGATCGAGGGTCTTGTACAGCAGCGACTCGCCGTCGGCCAAGCGCATGAACGGCTTCGGATACGCGCTGCGCGACACCGGCCAGAGGCGGGTGCCGGCACCGCCGGAAAGGATTACGGGTATCAGCATGGGCAAATGTCCGAATCGGTGGTCCAGGACGCGCGAGAGCGGCACATCCCTCAGGCCAGCTCGCCGATCACGTCGCGCAACCCCTGCCGCCAGTGCGGCAGCTGCAGGCCGAACGTCGTGGCGATCTTGCGCGTATCGAGCACGGAATAGGCGGGCCGGCGCGCCTTGGTCGGGTAGTCGGCCGTGGCGATCGCGGCGACTTCGGGAATGCGTTCGATCAGGCCGGCGGCCAGGGCCAGCGCGAAGATCTCGCCGGCGAACTCGTGCCAGCTGCATTCGCCGGCGCTGACCAGGTGGTAATGGCCGGCCGTCGCGCGGCGCTGATCCGGCGCCAGTGCGAGCCAGCGCGCGAGCACGCAAGCCGTGGCCTGGGCGATCAGCCGCGCCGGCGTCGGCGCGCCGCGCTGGTCGGCGACGACGCCGAGGCGCTCGCGCACGCGCGCGAG
>NZ_JANFVR010000312.1 GCF_024609805.1 Tahibacter caeni
CCCAGGCCGGCCGGCCCGTGGTGGTCGCGCTGATCGGCCTGCCCGGCGCCGGCAAGAGCGTCGTCGCCCGCGCGCTGGCCGATCAGCTCGACTACCGCCGCGTCGACCGCGACGAGATCCGCCACGCGATGTTCCCGCGCTGCGGCTACAGCTTCGTCGAGAAGCGCGCCTCGTTCCGCGGCGTGCTGCTGGCGCTGGAGGTCAACTGCATGCTCGGCGTGTCCAGCGTCATCGACGGCTGCACATTCTCGCGCCGCGCCGACCTGGCCCGTGTCGACCAGGTCGTGCGCCAGTACGCCTATACGCCGGTGTCGATCTTCCTCGACTGCCCGTCGGAGCTCTGCCGCGAGCGCATCGCGCGCGACGTGGCCGGAAACCGCCACCTCGCGCGCGACCGCGATCCGTCCATCGTCGGCGACGTACTCGCACGCATGGAGCCGCCGCCCCCGGGCGCGCTGACCATCGATGCGCGCCTGCCGGCGGCCGAGGTCTGCCGCCTCGCCGTCGAAGCCGTGGCCGGCATCGCCGGCATCGAACGCTGACGCGAGCGGACCGGCGCCGCGACGGCGCCGGCCGCCGGCCGGTTCAGCGCGTGCGTTCGAGCGTGTAGTTCGGATCGAAATACACCGTCTGCGGCCGCGCCGTCAGCACGCCGCGCACGATGCGCGTGTCACGCCAGACCAGGGTTTCGCCGGTCGCCGCGTCGCGCAGGAGCAGATGGCCGGAACCGTAGTCGCCGTCGCCCGGGAAGCCGAGGTGCGCGCCGCCGGCGACCGCGGTCGTCGCGGAGGGCAGCGCCGTGCTGAAGTCCTGGCGCGGCACGCCCTGATCCATGAGGCTCACGATGACCTTGCCCGCGTCCTGCCAGACCAGATCCTCGTAGCCGTCGCCGTTGACGTCGACCGCGGCGGCGAGCGGCGCATTGTTCGGCGGGCGCACGACGTAGCTCCGGAACGGCTTGCTGCCGTCCATGAGCCAGATCGTGATCTCGCCGCTGGAGCGGTTGCGCCAGGCCAGGTCGGCCAGGCCGTCGCCGTTGAATTCGCCGCTGAGCACGAAGTCGTATTCGAGGTTCATGTCGAGGCGTTCGGCGCGTTCGCAGCCGTCGACGACGAACGCGCAATGTACGAGCAGCCAGCCGTCGGACGGATCGCGCACGATCGCGTCGGCGCGCACGTCCGCGTCGGCCTGCAGCAGGTCGGCGATCTGCGCAGTGGCGCGGATCGCGCCGCTGAACAGCGGATTGCGCTGGCCGCGCGGGTCGAGCTGCTGATAGAAGCCGAGGCTGTCGCGCACGATCATGCTGTCGAGCGCGGCGCCGCCGAAGCGGTCGCTGTCGATCCAGCTGTCGTCGGGCTTGCTGTCCAGGCGGCGCCAGGTGCGCATCGGCGTCTCGTAGTATTCGCGGTCGCCGTTGGACAGGTCGCGCCGCACCGGCGAGGAATAGGCGTAGTCCAGGGTCGCGATCGCCGGGCGGAACACGACCAGCGGCTGCGGCGCCGCGCTGGCCGGCGTGTGGAAGCCGTCGCCGGCGTATTCGGCTTCGATCTGGTAGCGGCCGGCGTTGACGAAGAAGCCCTGCGCCGGCGTGGCCAGCGCCGCACGGCCGCCGCTGATCGCGGCGCGGCCGAGCTCGCGGCGGTCGGTCGCCGTGCGCGCATAGAACACGATTTCGCCGCCGGGCGGGCGTGACGCGCTGCCGCTGATCGTCGCGGCGATCGGCAGCGCGGTGTCCATGGCCGGCCGCGGCGAGCCGAGCGCGTCGATCACGAGCGTGGGCCGGACCGCCGGGTCGAGTTTCAGGCAATGCGAGAACTCGGAGGTGTTGCCGGCCGCGTCGGTCGCCGTCGCGCTGACCTGATCGCCGGCACGCAGGCCGCCGAACGGGCGCTGCGGAAACAGCGTGGAGAATCTGGCGACGCCGCTGCCGTCGGTGTCCACGTCGGTGCTGCCGAGGTAGAAATCCGCCGGACCGCTGCCACTGGGATGGCAGCTCGCGGCAAGGAAGAATTCGATCGTGTAGCGGCCCCGCGGTACGGCGTCGAGGCGTCCTTCGACGCCGCCGGCGGCGTTCGCGGTCGTGAGCTCGGGATGATTCTGCAGGCCGTTCGGGCCGCTGTCGGCGTCCTGCGGGTCGTTGGCGAGCGGCGCGAACTGGTTGGCGGCATCCAGGCCGATCAGCGGATAGGCGACGTCGTACATCAGGTTGCGGCTGAGCCGGTTGCCGCTGCCGGCCAGGGTCGGCGGCGACTGCTGCGCGTCGCCGAGCAGCAGGCCGGAGTTGGCTTTGGCGATGATGTTGTCGCTGACGAGGTTGTCCCGTGCGTCCTTGCTCAGGCGCACGGCGACGTCGACATAGGCGAAGCTGCCGCCCCAGACGTCGCGGCCGAAGATGTTGCGCCGGATCGAGTTGCCGCGCGTGGGGTTCTGGTTGCCGCCGAGCAGGCGGATCGCGTTGTCGCCGACCTGGGCGAACAGGTTGTCCGCGATCAGCGAGTCGCGCAGGCCGAAGAAGCTCTGCTGCACGGCCGCCGAATACATCGTCAGCAGATGCTTGGGCGGATTGACGGCGATGCTGCCCGACACTACGCCATCGTGCAGGATCATGCCGCTCATCGGACTGGTGCCGAGGGTGTCCACGCCGAACCAGTTGTTCTGCACGACGTGATTCGCGCCGGTGATCAGGATTCCGGAGCGGGCGCCGTAGATCATGTTGCCGGCGGAGGACTGCGGACCGCCGATGACGATACCGTCGCCGCAGACCGCGCCGATGCCGATACCGCCGTAGGGATCCGGCGTGCCGTCGGCGCGGATGCCGATCATGTTGGCCGTCGCGCGCACGTTGCCGGTCATGATCAGCAGCGCCGGCGAGGTGCCGTGGCCGTTGACGAAGGCCAGTCCGCTGACGGCGCTGCCTTCGGCGCCGCGAATGAACAGCAGGCCGTATTCGACACTGCCGGTGTCCATCTCGATCATCAGGCGGCCGTTGGCGATCGAGGTCGGCGCGATCGCGCCGGGCTGCGAGTAGCCGCGCACGGTCACCGGCGTCTTGAATTCCGGCAGATTGGATCGCGGCGTGATGCGCCAGGGACCGCTGCCGAAGGTCCTCGTGTCGATGTCGAAATCGATGGTGCTGCGATCGGCATTGGCGTTGGCCTGGTTGATCGCGTCGCGCAGGGTGCCGGGACCGGAATCGCCCGGGCTGGTGACGACGAAGCGGCTTTGCGCCGCGGCGTCGGCCGCGGCGAACAGCGCCGCGGCCGCGAGCAGCCAGGCGCGGAAATGGCGCAGGGGGTTCAGGGACATCACAGGGATCCTCGCAGGGGTACGCAGGAAGCGGCCTATTCCAGGCCGCTGTAGAAAATCGCGTCGAGGCCGGCCGCGGCCAGGTGCCAGAACACGTCGGCCGTGCCGTTGCTGTCGCCGGCGACGAGGTTGGCGGCCTGGGACTCGAACACGCTGGTCGCGGCGTCCGCGCTGACGCCGATGCCGCTGCCCGACAGCGCGTTGCCAATCGTGCCGTCGGTCGCGCGGCTCAGCAGCGCGAGATCGCCGGTCGGCGCGTGCCAGCGGAACGCCTGCGCCGGCGCGCCGGCCTGCAGGTCGCAGAGCATCACGACGTGGCCGCTGTCGGCGACCTTGGGATTGCGGCAGGCACTGGCGTTCTGCGCGAGCGGCGGCGCGAACGCGCCGGCCTGCGGCAGCGGCGCCGCGACGAGTGTGCCGGCCTGGCGGTCGCGCAGGAACACGCGGCTCGTCGCGCCCGCGACGAGATTGGCCGCGAACGAGCGGAATACGACGTAGCGGCCCGATGGCGACATCGCCGCCTGGTCCGACTGGCTCGCGCCGGCGACGCCGGCGGCGGATTCGCTGATCCGCACCGTCGTCGCCGCGGCGCGGTCGCGCAGATAGACCTGCTGCACGCCGCCGGCATTGCCCGACACCATGTTCGACGCGGGACTCGCGAAGACCACGTAGCGTCCGTCGGCCGACAGCGCTGCCGTCGACAGGGCCGCGGCGTTGTCGTCGGCCGGATTGCCGGCCGCGTTGCGGCTCACGAGCTCGACCGAGCCGTCGGCGAAGTCCTTGACGAAGATGTCCGCGCGGCTGTTGCCGTCGGCCGCGACGAGATTGCTCGCGAACGACTGGAACGCGACGAAGCGCCCGTCGGCGGAGATGGACGGATAGCGCGACTGGTCGTTGCCGGCGGCGCCGCCGATGCTTTCGCTCGCGCGCCGCGTCGGGCCGCTGCCGCTTTCGCTGCGCAGGATCTGCAGGCCGGCCGCGCCGGGGCCGAGGTTGTCGGCCAGGCTTTCATAGGCGACGTAGCGCGCCTGCAGCGAGGCGACCGGCAGATAGCAGTTGCCGTTGGCGGGCGCGCCGTTGGTATTGCGGCTGAGCAGGCGCACGGCGCCGCCGTCGGGCCGGAATTCGTACACATTGAGCAGGCCGTTCGCCGCCGCGCCGAGATTGCCCGCCGTCGACGTGAACACGATGCGCGTGCCGTCGGCCGACACGGCCGGATCGCGCAGCACGGCGTTCGGCTGCGCGCCGTTGCGCCCGGTCACGCGGCCGAAGACCGCCTGAGCTCGTGCCTCGGCCGGCATCGCCAGGGCGGCGGCCAGCAGAATCCCGACGGCAGTGCAACGCATGCTCGACTCCCGCGCCGTCACCTCGGGCGCTGGCAGTGGATACGTGCTATCGGGCGGCGGACCTTAACCGGTGTCGTCGGTTCGAAGCGGGGGAGCAGCCGTTGCGGCTGCCGAGACTGCCTGGGCCGGCGTGGTGCCGGTTCGGATGATCGATTGTGGATCGGTGCTGCAGCGCGGGCGGCGGCGATCAGGCCGCACGGCCGGGATCGTCATTGCGGGTCAGGTCCGCAGCGTCGGCGGACGTGCGGTCGCGCTTGCGCCGCACGTAGAGCTGCTTGCGCACGCGGGCGATCAGCTCGCCGCCGGCCGTGCGGATTTCGGTGTCGAACCAGCGCAGGTATTTCTCGCCGTTCGCGGTCGCCGCGCGCAGTTCGTCGAGCACCGACTCCTCGACGACGAACTCGGCATAGACGTCCTCGCGGCCAGGCGCGACGAATTCGATGCTGCCGGCCTGATCCCAGACCAGATAGTCGCGGCCGAGGCACTCCATGACCAGGATCATCCAGAACGGATCGGTCATCGCGAACAGGCTGCCGCCGAAATGCGTGCGCACGTAGTTGCGGTTGTACCAGGCCAGCTTCAGGCGCACGCGCGCGCTGCGCCAGTCGGCGGCGACGCGCTCGACGCGGATGCCGCTGAACAGGAACGGCGGCCAGAGGTTCATGATGCGGCGCAGCCGCGCGGGCGTGGCCTTCATGCTCAGAACAGCACGGCCGACATCTTGCGCCGATAGCTGCCGACGAGGTCCTCGTCGTCGAGTACGTTGAACGCGGCGATCAGGCGCTTCTTCGCCTGGCCGTCCTGCCAGTCGCGCTGGATCTTCAGCACCTGCAGGAACTGGTCGAGCCCGGCCGCTGCGTCGCCGTCGATCAGCAGGCGCACGCCGAGCAGGTCGCGCGCGCTCAGGTCGGCCGGATCGCGCTCGACGCGCGCGCGCAGCTCGGCCAGCGGCGGCGCGCCGTCG
>NZ_JANFVR010000313.1 GCF_024609805.1 Tahibacter caeni
GCTCGCGCGGCTGCGCCGCCTGCTCGACCTGCGTCCGGCGCGCGGCCTGCCGGCGCGCGCCGCGGCAGCGGAGGAACCGCCGCTGCAGGGGGACTGCATCGCGCCGGGCCTGTATGCGATCGAGCGGCGCTATGCCGCGGCCGCGTCGGCGCCGCTGCTGCCGCCGCGCTGGCCCGACTGCCTGCCGGTCGCGCGCGAACGCTTCCTGTGTTTCGACACTGAGACGACCGGCCTGGCCGGCGGCAGCGGCACGCGCGCGTTCATGCTCGGCGCGGCCGACTGGCAGGACGGCGGGCTGCGCGTGCGCCAGCTGTATCTGACGGCCATGGCCGGCGAGGCCGCCATGCTCGCGACGTTCGCGGCCTGGTTGCGCCCCGACAGCGTGCTCGTCAGCTACAACGGACGCAGCTACGACGCGCCGCTGCTCGCGACGCGCTACCGGCTGCAGCGGCTGGCCGATCCGCTGCGCGGGCTCGTCCACGTCGACCTGCTTCATCCGGTGCGGCGCGCCTATCGCGGGCGCTGGGAGAACTGCCGGCTCGCGACCGTCGAGCGGCACCTGCTGCAGATCGTGCGCGACGACGACCTGCCGGGCTCGGAAGCGCCGGCGGCCTGGCGCAGCTATCTGCGCGCGGGCCGCACGACGAACCTGCTGCGCGTGCTCGAACACAACCGCCAGGACGTCGTGACCCTCGCGCGCCTGCTCGAGCACCTGGACCAGAACGCGACGCCGACGGCCTGGCTCACTTCGGCCTGACCCGGCCGCCGGCGTGCGAGTAAACGGAAAGGACGGAGCAGCGGGCCGATCCGGAATCCCGCTGGCCCGCGGCTCGGCCGCGGGCGTTAGCGCAGCGCGCGTCCGGCGGGGACTGGAGAACCGCAGGGGGCACCGGAGCGACAGCGCGAACGTCGTGGAGATCGTTCAAAAGGGGCCTGGATGGGACCGCGGGAGGTGGCGAGCTTCCGTGCAGCTGCGCCGCGATCCCATCCGGGCGATGAAACGTCAGGGTCCGCTCAGAAAACCCTGTCGTGGCCGCGTACTGCTCCTGCTGCCTTTGTCCGGCGCGGCCGCGCCGGTCAGATGATGCGGCACTGCAAGCCGCAAAGCTGGTCCTCGTGCAACGCGTCGGCTACGTGACGCCAGGTCCGGTCCGGGTTCAGCTCGCCCTGGTACAGCGTCGCGTCGACCTCGATCGCGAACGTCGGCCAGTCGTCGCGCGGCGTCTGCAGCTGACGTACGCGGTAGTGGCCCTGCGGCATGGCCTCGAACAGGATGTTCAGCAAGGTTTCGCGCGCGAGATCCGGTTCCTGGTTGATCGCGATCGACCGCATGCTGGTCCAGTTGAAGCTCATGGGTTCCCTCCGTTGCCGACGAGGTTGGCCACAATGTAGCAATCTGGACACGTGACGGCGTGCGGGGTTTCCACCAGGCAGCGCGGGGATTTGAGCTCAGTGCCTGGTATATTTTTTGTTTTGGTGGATTAAGTGAATGGCGCCCGGTCCGTGCGGTCGCGTATCGCGCCAGGGCAGATCGAGGCCGCGGACGCGATCACCGCTCAAAGCGCGAAGAACGGTTTGCCGATTCGCGGCCGTCGATCGCCGGCCGCGGTCTTCGGGCGGCTCCCGCCGCGGCGGCCGCGGCAGTTCGCTGCGTCAGACCTGCTGCAGCGCCGGATGCGCGCTCCAGGCCGGCATGCGGCGCATGTAGTCGCGCGTGCGCGCTTCGGCGTCGGCGCGCGCGAGCGCCGGTTCGCGGCCGAGCAGCCACTGCACCATGCGCTCGAAGCGTTCCTCGAACGGCTGCAGCTCGCCGTTCGCGTCGACGCAATAGGCGCAGTAGACGCCGCTGTCGATGGTCATGCCGCAGCTCTGGCAGTGTTCGGTGTGGTTCATGGCGGACTCCGTGGGGGCAGGGAAAGACGGGCGGCATCGACGAGCGCGCGCAGGCCGACGACGAGCTGCTCGCGTTGCTGCGGAGTCAGGCGCGCGAGCGCCGCGCTCAGTGCCTCGGCCGACAGCACGCGCTGCGCGCGCTCGAGCACGGCGCTGCCGGCGTCGGTCAGCCAGAGCAGCACGCGGCGGCGGTCGCGCCCGTCGGGACTGCGCGCGATCCAGCCGTTGGCTTCGATGCGGTCGACGAGCTCGCTGACCGCCGACAGCGCACGGCTGAAATGCCGCGCGGCTTCGCTGACGGTCAGCGGCCCGGTCCGCGCGAGGTGCTGCAGCACGGCCAGGGTCTCCGGCGACGGGCGCTTCTCGTGCAGGGTCCAGCGCTGGTGCAGCAGTTCGTAGACCGCCGGATACAGGCGGGCGACTTCGGCGATGCAGGTGTCGAGCTCGGACATGCACCGGATTGTAGGAACGCCGGATGCTTCGGCAATCCCGAAGCATTGCCGTGCCGGCGCGGCCGCGGCGCGTTCCGTCGTCGACGCAATGACGAATTGTTCCGTCGTCGCATGAGGTAAACCCCTGCTTGTGCGGCCGCGGCACTGCGGCAGTATCGACGCCAACGCGTCGGCACGGACGAGCCGCCATGATCCTGCGCAAGTACCACGTGGTTTTCGATGCATTGGCCGAGGTCTGGGAGCTGCGCCGCGTCGCGGCCGACGAAACGCCGGAGCTCGTCGCGTGCTATCCGACGCGCGAAGCCGCAGTCTGCGGCTGCAAGCGCTATTGCGGACAACTGCGCCGCTACGGCTGGGTCGCCGACCTGCTCGCGTTCGACCGCGACGGCCGCCTGGCCTTCGAGCAACTGTTCGATCCGGGCATGCCGGCCTGATTCCTGCGCGGCGTCGCAGCCGCTAGTCGTCGCACGGACTCCGGCGGCCGGGGCCGGCTACCATCGCCGCCGGCAGCTGCGGCCGGCGCAGCGCAACCGACGATCGTGAATGCGCATTGCCCTGCTTGTCGTGCTGGCGCTGCTGGCCGGCTGTACTTCCGAGCTCAAGTCTCCCGAAGCCCTGCGGTTGCAGGAAGCCGCCGAAGCGCAGGTGTTCGAGGACTGGTTCGCGCACAACGGCCAGATCGACGGACAGGGCCGGCTGCGCGGCGCGCCTTACGTGAGCTCGCCGCAGCGCTGCGACGATCCCGAAACGCCGGCCATGCTGACCGAGTTCTACATGCGCCTGCCGCAGGCGCTGATCGACGATTTCAAGGCTTCCAATCCGCCCGGCTCGCCGCCCGTGCGGCTGGCCACGGCGCAGGGCAGCCTGCTCGTCGCCGACAGCGACGCGGCGGTCGCCGAGCCGCCGTCGCGCGGCCGCGTCTCGCGCGTGGGCTTCAATGCCGCGCGCGACGAAGCGCTGCTGTGCTGGGGCGACACGTTCGTCGTACTGCGCCGCGAGGGCCGCTGGAAGCCGGTGCAGTACATCGAGTCCAGCCACCTCAGGCGGCTCGCGGAAACGCCGATCTGATACGCGCCGCCTCGCAGGGCGCCGCTTCGCCGCGGCCTACTGCGCGTTCTGCGGCAGGCCGTCGGTGATCTCGTAGTAGTCGCCCTTGTCGGCGACGAAGATGTGGATGCCGAGCTGCGTGCCGGTCGGCGCCTCGAACGCGCCCATGGCGACGCCGATCTTCTCGCGGTCCGGCGGCGGATCCCAGAACAGCGCCGAGCCGCAGGTCGCGCAGAAGCCGCGGCGCACGCGCGGCGAGGACTGGTACCAGGTCAGGTGCTCGGCGCCGTGTATCGTCAGGTCCTTGCGCAGCACGTCGGTGGACACCCAGTAATGCCCCGAGGTCTTGCGGCATCTCGTGCAGTGGCAGGCGTCGGGCGCGTGCAGCGGTGCGGCGACCTCGAAACGTACCGCGCCGCAGAGACAGGAACCTCGATGCATGGCGTGCTCCGGTGGGCTCGCCGGCGGCGCCGGCGTTCAGGACGCGGCCGATGGTCCGCGGCGGCGCCAGAGGAACGCAAGTGCGAGCACGGCCAGGAACAGGCCGTAGCCGATCAGGCTCGCGAGCACCTGTTTCCAGATCGCGCCGGCGCCGGGATCTGCATGCGCGAGGCCCCAGTAGCCGCCGTACGCGGCGGCGAGCAGCGCGAGCACGAGGCTGGCCGAATCGAACAGGCGCTGCGCGGCCGAGGCCGGCCTGCGCCGCGTGCGCCAGAACACGATGCCGAGCACGAGATACCACGGCAGCAGCAGGATCAGCGACAGATTCAGGGCGACGACGGGATTCATCGCGTCACCCGACAACGCCGTGCGGCTGCACGAAGCCGGTCGCGATGCCGGCGATCAGCAGCAGGATCAGCACGACGGACAGCGCGATGCGCCGCGTCAGCGCCTTGACCATGCGGCTGCTGCCGCCCTTGTCGGTCAGCATGAAATACAGGCCGGCGCCGAGGTTGTAGGCGATCAGCGCGAGGAACGCGAGGACGATCAGGGTTTTCATGCGGTAATCCTTTGCAGGTCGTGGGCGAGCGCGCCGAGGCGGCGCAGCGCCGGCAGCACGTCGCTGCCGGGATGGCCGCAATTGATGCGCAGGCAATCGCGGAAACGGTGGTCGGGCGAGAACACGTGGCCCGGCGCGATGCCGATGCCTTCGCGCAGCGCGGCCTCGTGCAGGCGCATCGCGTCGAGGCCGCCGGGCAGCGCGAGCCAGAGGAAATAGCCGCCGCGCGGCCGCGTCAGCCGCGTGCCGGGCGGGAACGCCGCCTCGATCGTCGCGATCGCGGCGTTGCGGCGCGCGGTCAGCGCCGCGCGCAGGCGGCGCAGATGGCGGTCGTAGCCGCCTTCCTCGAGGTAATGCAGGATCGCCGTCTGCGCCGGCGCCGAGGCGGCCATCGTCGTCATCAGCAGCAGGCGCTGTATGCGCCGCGCTTCGCGGCCCGCGGCGATCCAGCCGACGCGATAGCCCGGCGCGAGGCATTTGGAAAACGACGAGCAGTGCAGCACGAGGCCGTGTTCGTCGTAGGCCTTGGCCGGGCGCGGCCGCTGCGAGCCCGCATAGAGTTCGGCGTACACGTCGTCCTCGATCAGCGGCACGCCGTGTTCGGCGAGCAGCGCGACGAGCGCGCGCTTGTGCGCCTCGGGCATCAGACTGCCCAGCGGATTCTGCAGGGTCGGCATCAGCCAGCAGGCCGCGACGCGCGTGCGCGCGAGCGCTTCGGCCAGCGCGTCGAGATCGATGCCGTGCTCGGGATCCGTGCGGATCTCCAGCGCCTTGAGCTTGAGCCGCTCTATCGCCTGCAGCGCCGCATAGAACGCCGGCGATTCGATGACGACCGTGTCGCCGGGCTGGGTCACCGCCTGCAGCGCCGCGTTGAGCCCTTCGAGCGCGCCGTTGGTCACGAGGATCTCGTCGGGCTGCACGCGTATGCCATCGATGCGGTAGCGCAAGGCGATCTGTTCGCGCAGGCGCGGATGCCCCGGCGCGATGTTGTCGACGATGGCCTCGGGCGCGAGCCGGCGCAGGCCCTTGGCCGCGGCGCGCGCGAGCTGGGCCAGCGGAAACAGGTCGGGCCCGGGAAACGCCGAGCCCAGCGGCGCTATGCCCGGCGAGCGCGCCGCGCGCAGCACCTCGAACACGAGCTCGCTGACGGCGACTTCGTTGGCCTCGCCGGCCGGCGCCGCGACGGCGAGCGCCGGGCGCGACGGCGTCGCCGCAGAT
>NZ_JANFVR010000314.1 GCF_024609805.1 Tahibacter caeni
GTCGGCACTGCGCGGCTGCTGCGCGCGCTCGGCGTGCTCGCCGCCGCTGCGCCGGCGGCGGTCCCCGCGGCCGACACGGAGGCCGATACGTTCGCTGCCGCCGACGCCGGCGCGCAGGCCGTCATCGAGCTGCGCCAATACACCTTGCATCCGGGCCGGCGCGACGCCTTGATCGCGCTGTTCGAGCGCGAGTTCGTCGAAACGCAGGAAGCGGAGGGGATGCGCCTGCTCGGCCAGTTTCGCGATCTGGACGATCCGGACCGCTTCGTCTGGCTGCGCAGCTTCCGCAGCATGCTCGCGCGCAAGGACGCGCTGCAGCGCTTCTACGGCGGCCCGGTCTGGAAGACGCATCGCGAGGCCGCGAACGCGACGATGATCGATTCGGACAACGTGCTGCTGCTGCGGCCGGCCGGTCCCGAGACGCGCTTCATGCTCGAGGGCCGCGCGAGGCCCGCCGTCGACGCAGATGAGGATGCAGCGATTCTGGTCGTCGCGCAGATCCACTACCTGCGACAGCCCGCGTCGCCCGCAGTGATCGAGCTCGCGCGCACGCAGGGTGCGGAACGCTGGCGTGCGGCCGGCGCACGGCCGCTGGCCGTCCTGATCAGCGAAGACGCCGAGAACACCTTCCCGGCCCTGCCCGTGCGCCGCGGCGAGCACGTGCTCGTGACGTTCACGGCCTTCGACGACGCGGCGCATTACGCGCGTGCCGTCGCCGTCGCACGGGAGCTCGAAAGCACGCTGCAACCATACCTGTCGCGCGCGAGCGAAACCCTGCGCCTGCAGCCGACACGGCGCTCGCTGCTGCGCTGAGCAGCGCATTGCCGCAACGCTGCGCACGGCGGATCCGCGGCGCTGCGGTGTTCGTTCGCGCATCACGGGCGCTCTTCTTGAATGGATGCTTTTGCAGATTGCAACAATGCACAATGAATAATCTATCCGGCATGCTTTCGCGTTCACCGCGACGACGACGGCACTTCGTTGCCGCCCACGCATGGACGCCGAACGGCAGCCCGGTGGCACGCTTTCGCGGCGTGCGTTTGCGGCTCACGGCGGCGGCGGCCGACAAAAAATGACGCGGGTTTTTTGGAAGGATCCGCCAGGAGAAAGGCCGGCCGGCGTTGCGGATCGGGCGGGCCGCGCGAAATTTTGCGTGCGGCCCCGATGGGGAATATTTTATCGATTCGCCGGCGCGTTTTGCAGTCCTGACAAGCGCCGGGCCGCACGTTACCTTGCGCCGCCCCGCCCCCACGGACCCCGTCATGAAAGACCTGACCCAAGGCTCGATTCCCGGCCATCTGCTGCGCATGGCGGTACCGATCGCGATCGGCATGCTGTTCCAGATGCTGTACGTACTGATCGACCTGTACTTCGTGGCCCAGCTCGGCGACGCGGCCATCGCCGGCGTCGGCACGGCCGGCAACGTGCAGTTCATCATCATGGCCGTGACCCAGGTGCTCGGCGTCGGCACCATGGCGCTGATCGCGCGCGCGGCCGGACGCAAGGACGCGACCGACGCCAATCTCGTGTTCAACCAGAGCCTGCTGCTGGGTCTGCTGTGCGCGGCGCTGACCCTGCTCGGCGGCTACGGCGTCGCCGGCGGCTACATCCGCACGCTCGCGGCCGATCCGGCCACGGTACAGGCCGGTCTCGACTACCTGCACTGGTTCCTGCCGGGCATGGCGCTGCAGTTCGCGCTGGTCGGCATGGGCTCGGCGCTGCGCGGCACCGGCATCGCCAAGCCGACGATGGTCGTGCAGGTGCTGACCGTGGTCATCAACGCGCTGCTCGCGCCGGTGCTGATCGCCGGCTGGCTGACCGGCAAGCCGCTCGGCGTCGCCGGCGCGGCGCTCGCGAGCACCCTGGCCATCGTCGCCGGCGTGATCATGATGGTCGTCTACTTCGTGCGCCTCGAACACTACGTGCATTTCGACCGCAAGCTGCTCGCGCCGCAGCCGGCCGTCTGGAAACGCATACTCGCGATCGGGCTGCCGCCCGGCGGCGAGTTCGCGCTGATGTTCGTCTACATGGGCGTCATGTACTGGCTGATCCGCCACTTCGGCGCCGCGGCTCAGGCCGGCTTCGGCATCGGCTCGCGCGTGATGCAGGCGATCTTCCTGCCGGCGATGGCGATCGCGTTCGCGACTGCACCGGTAGCCGGACAGAACGTCGGCGCCGGCTTCGGCGACCGCGTGCGTGAAACGTTCCGCTCGGCCGCCGGCATGGGCGCGGTCATCATGTTCGCGCTGACCCTGCTGTGCCAGTGGCGGCCGCAGGTGTTCGTCGCGCCGTTCACACACGAGGCCGACGTGGTCGCGGTCGCGGCCGAATTCCTCGGCGTGATCTCGTGGAACTTCGTCGCGTCCGGGCTGATCTTCAGCGCGTCGGGCATGTTCCAGGCACTGGGCAATACCGTGCCGGCGCTGGTCAGCAGCGCGAGCCGCCTGCTGACCTTCGTCATCCCGGCGGTCTGGCTGTCGACGCAGCCGGGCTTCCAGCTGCGCCATCTCTGGTGGCTGTCGGTCTGCACGCTCGCCTTGCAGGCCGTCATCAGCTGGCTGCTGCTGCAGCGCGAATTCCGCCGGCGCCTGCCGCAGCTGCAGCCCCGAGCCGCGGCACCGGCCGAGTGATACCGGCGCGCGACGCGGCCGCCGGACGGCCGCGTTGCGCGCCTTGCGCATTGCCTCTGCCGGCCGCTGCGGCGCCGGCCGGCGCGCGTATCGTGCGCGGACTCCCGCACCGGATGTCCCCATGCCGTCCGTCCCCGCCGCACCGCGTCCGTACCGCCCGCTCCTGGCCTGCGTGCTGGCCGGCCTCGCCGCCGGCAGCCTCGATCTGCTCTACGTGTTCCTGTTCCACGGCCTGCGCGGCGTCAGCCCCGTGCGCATCCTGCAGTACATCGCGAGCGGGCTGCAGGGCGCCGCGGCGTTCGAGGGCGGCGCCGCCAGCGCGGCGCTCGGCGCGGCCGCGCACTATTTCATCCTGATCGTCGCGGCCGGCCTGTACCTCGCCGCGAGCCGGCGCCTGTCCTGGCTCGTGCGCAGCGCCGCGGCGGCCGGCGTCGCCTACGGCCTGGCGATCCATCTGGCCATGAATCACATCGTCGTGCCGCTGTCGGCGGTCAAGGTCGGCAACACGAGCACCTTGTCCCAGGCCACCAACCTGCTGATGCATCTGTTCGTGATCGGCCCGGTGCTCGCGCTGGTGCTGCGCCGCGTGGCCTGGACGCCGCCGCGCGACTGAGCCGCACCGCGACCCGGCTTGTGCAATGCAGCGGAGTCCTTACCTGTACTTTGGTACAGATTCACCGGCGCGGGCCGAGGACTACGCTGCGCGGCAACCTTGGGAGGGTTCGCCATGCATACTGTCGCTCGCTTCGCGTTGGCCGTCGTCTCGTGCCTGGGTCTTGCCGCCGCCGCGCAGGCGGCCTGCGTCGACAACGTCGTGCTCGTCCACGGCAACAGCGGCTCGCCGCCGGATTTCGACAACACCTACGTGGAGCTGCGCGCGCGCGGCTACAGCGACGCGCAGATCCGGCTACCGGATTGGGGCAGCAAGACCTGCCCGGCCTGCAACGACCACAGCGGCAGCGAGGAAACGCCGGTCGCCAACGCGCTGAACGCGGCGATCGCCTCGTCGTGCACCGGCAAGATCGACGTGATCGGCCATTCGATGGGCGTGACCCTCGCCGCGCGCGAAATCCTCAAGCTCGGCCTCGCCGCGAAGGTCGACACCTTCGTCGGCATCGCCGGCGCCTATCGCGGCCTCTACAGCTGCGGCATCTATCCGTACAACGTGCCGACCTCGACCTGCGGCAGCAACGGCCTGTCCATCGGCAGCCCGCTGCTCAACGGCCTCTACGCGAAGAAGCTCGCCGCGCGCGAATACTCGATCAAGTCCTACGTCGACGAGATCGTCTGCTCGACCGGCACCTGCCTGGTCTACGGCGTGCATTCCTCGTCGATCGCCGGCGAGAACGCCAGCTACACCTATCCCTACTACCACTACCAGCTGCTCTGGTTCACCTCGATCCTGCAGGCCGACCTGATCGACTGAGTGGCGCGCACGCGGTCCGCCGGCCCGGACGACGGCCGGAGAAAAATCGCCGCGGGCGATGTCGATCCGGCGCTCTCCGGTTCGACGCCTGGATACCGAACGATTGACCGCCGGCCACGGCGGTCCTTCGCGTCGGCCCATTCCCGCCGCCACCGCCCCGGAGCACCGCATGAGCACGCAGATCTTCGTCAACGTCGCCGTCAAGGACCTGAAGCAGTCCATGGCTTTCTTCGCCGCGCTCGGCTACGCGCACAACCCGACCTATACCGGCGACGACTCGGCCTGCATCGTCATCAGCGATCAGATCTACGTGATGCTGCTGAGCGAGCCGTTCTTCCGTTCCTTCACCGACAAGGCGGTCTGCGACACGCGCACGCACCTGGAGGGCTGGCACGTGCTGTCGATGGACAGCCGCGCCCGCGTCGACGAGCTCGCCGCCAGGGGCGTCGCGGCCGGCGGCCGCGAACCGCGCGAGGCCGCGGACTACGGGTTCATGTACAGCCGCGCGATCGAGGACCTCGACGGCCACACCTGGGTGCTCATGCACATGAGCGGCGAGCCGCCGGCCGCCTGAGATCCGCACGGCAGCGGCGCCGACCGCGTCGCATCGCGCGCCCGACGGCGCCTGCCGCGTTCCGGCGCGGCACGGCGCGCCGGCGGCAGCTCTCAGGGCGGCGGCGTCTCGGCCAGGTGATCGCGCGCGGACAGGTAGCGCAGATAGCGCGTGCAGCCGTGCAACGCGAAATAGACGGCGCCCGGCAGGCCTATCTGCCAGCCGTTCGGCTGTTCCGGCAGCGCCCAGGCCAGCAGCATCGACAGGGCGGCGAACGCGGGCAGCAGGGACCAGCGCACGACTTCGCGGCACGTCGCGCGGCGTTCGAATGCCGACAGCGCGAGGCGGTCGCGCAGCTGCCAGGCATGCCGGTACAGCAGCGCCATGACGCCGCCGAGCGTGCCGAAGGCCAGCGCGTATGCGTAGTACACGGCGCGCAGCTCGCCGATGTTCTCGATGACGAAGCGCGCCGGCAGGAAGCCGCTGCTGAGCCACGCGAACAGGGCGCCGAACAGCATCTTCAGCGGATAGACGTAGACGAGCACGAGGAAGATCAGCAGCAGCCCGAGCTGGCGCGAGCGGCGGTCGTCGAGACCGTAGCGCCGGGTCCAGACCTCGTGGCCGGACCAGAACACGATGACCATCAGGAAGCTCGCGGCGAACGTCGGCACCAGTTTCAGCGCCGACTGCAGCTTCGGAATGCTGTCGGGCACCTCGGCGCCGGCGATCACGAGCACGGTCAGGGTGAACGCGAACGAGGCGTCGAGAAAGGACTGGTGCCGCGTGACCTCGCGGCCGCGGTCGGCGAAACCGTCTTCGCGCACGCCGGGCTCCTGTTGCGAGACCATGCCGCCGTTCCGCTTCCGGGGAAGGCCGAAGGCTAGCACGGGCTGCCGCGGTGCCGCGGCGGCCCGGAGCGGACGCTCGGCGAGGACGCCGGCGCCCCCCCACGGTCCCGGCGCAGCGCCGGTCGCATCCGCG
>NZ_JANFVR010000315.1 GCF_024609805.1 Tahibacter caeni
GTTCGAGTGCGCGCAGGCGATCCGCGGCGGCCCTGGCGCGCGCCGCCGCCGGCGGCGGGCTGCGGTCCGCCCGGCATCGCGCCGACGCGGCCGCATTCGGGCAATGCCACACGCCTTTGCGCCGGCCTCATTCCGGCGGCCCCGGCCCTCCCCGCGAGAATCGGGCAATTCCCGCGCAACTTTCGTCTACTGCCTTTTTCGACGCGACAGGCATCGTGCTCGCACTTTCCGACCACGAGGTTCGTCATGTCCAGGATCTGGTTCATCACCGGCAGCAGCCGCGGCATCGGTTACGAGGCGGCGCGCGCCGCGCTGGCGGCCGGCGATCGCGTCGCCGCGACCGGGCGCGACCTGTCGGCCCTGCAGCAGCGCTTCGCCGGCACGGGCACCGACCGGCTGTTGCCGCTGGCGCTCGACGTCGCCGATTCCGCGGCCGTGCAGGCCGCGGTCGATGCGACGCTGGCGCATTTCGGCCGCATCGACGTGCTGCTCAACAATGCCGGCTACGGCCAGCTCGGGCTGTTCGAGGAGATCGGCGCCGAAGCCACGCAGCGGCAGTTCGCCACGAACGTGTTCGGGCTCTTCGACGTCACGCGCGCCGTGCTGCCGGCGATGCGCCGCCAGCGCAGCGGGCGCATTCTCAACATCACCTCGGTCGGCGGCATCATCGGCGTCGCCGGCGGCGGCATCTACTGCGCCGGCAAGTTCGCCGTCGAAGGCTTTTCCGAGGCGCTCGCGGCCGAGGTCGAGCCGTTCGGCATCCGCGTGACCATCGTCGGTCCGGGGTATTTCCGCACCGATTTCCTCGATGCGAGCTCCATCCGCCATGGCGAGCACGCCATTGCCGACTACGCCGAGGCCTCGCGACAGCTGCGCAACTTCTTCGACGGCCGCAACCGCCAGCAGGCCGGCGATCCGGCGAAGCTCGGCCGGGTGCTCGTGGAACTGGCGCACCACCCGGCAGCGCCGCTGCGCTTCTCGGCCGGTTCCGATGCGGTCGAGGTCGTGCGCGGCAAGATCGCGCGGCTGGCCTGGGAAACCGATGCGTTCGAGGCGCTGTCGCGCAGTACCGACTTCGCGTAGTCCGCGGACCATCCTGACCAGCGCCGCCGGCGGCGTGTATGGTACGAACCTCGCCACCCGGGGATCTCCATGCGCGCCGCCAGCGTCGAACGCATCGCCACCAGCGTCAGTCCGCGCGAAGGGGCCTGCCTGCTCGCCGTCGTCCTGGCCGTGCTGGTCTGGTCCGGCTGGGCGCCGCACGACCGCCTGACCTGGTTCATGGAAATCGCCTGGGTGTTCGCGGCGATTCCGCTGCTGCTCGCGACGCGCGCGCGCTTTCCGCTGACGCGGCTGCTGTACTGGCTCATCGCCGTGCACTGCCTGATCCTGATCTACGGCGGCAAGTACACCTATGCGCTGACGCCGCTCGGCGACCTCTGGCGCGAGTGGTTCGGTCTCGCTCGCAACAACTACGACCGCCTCGGCCATTTCGCGCAGGGCTTCATCCCCGCGATCCTCGCGCGCGAGCTGCTGCTGCGCTGCACGCCGCTCGTGCGCGGCGGCTGGCTGTTCTATCTGGTCTGCGCGGTCTGCCTGAGCTTCAGCGCGTTCTTCGAATTCATCGAATGGTGGGCCGCGCTGATCATGGGCGGCTCCGCCGACGCCTACCTCGCGACTCAGGGCGATGTCTGGGACACCCAGTGGGACATGTTCTGCGCGCTCGCCGGCGCGATCGCGGCGCAGCTGCTGTTCGCGCGCGTGCACGACCGCCAGCTCGGGCTGACCTGAGGCGCGACGCGCTTGCTCTCGCGAACGGATCGCTGCCGGAGCCCGGATCGCCGTTGAAATCGCGACTGAATATTCAAAGGCCGCTTGAAGCGGCCACGCAGCCGCAACGAAAGAGGCCGCCCGAAGGCGGCCTCTGATCGAACGTCGCAGCGCAGGAATGCCGCGTCGCTGCGTCGAGAGCGGCTCCCGGCTCAGCTCTCGAAGCCGTCGGCGAACAGGCGGTCGGTCGGGCCGCTGCGGCAGCTCTGCACCTTGACGTCGTCGACGTACCAGCCGTGCGGGGTCAGGCCCTGCGAGGTGTCGGTGGAGACGCGGAAGCGGAAGCGCACGGTCTGGCCCGCGTAGCCGTTCAGATCGACGATCGAGTTCTTGTACGGCCGCGTGCCGCACCAGGCCTGCAGGCCGGCGGCGGCGCCGGAGTTGACCGCGCCGGTGTACGGATCGGTCAGCAGCTGCGCGCCGCCTACCTGCGTCCAGGTGCTGCCGCCGTTGGTCGAGATTTCGAGCAGGCCGCCGTCGTAGCAGCCGCCGGCCGAACGCGGTTCGAGGTTCAGATCGCTCTGGAAGCTCAGGCTCAGCGGGTTTTCGCCGACCGGCAAGGTGATCACCGGCGACACCAGGCGCTGGTCCGACGACGTGGCGATGTCGGTCGCGAGCCAGGCCTTGGTCGGCGAGGCCGGACGCGCCGTGCTGACGGCCCAGGTCTGGCTGCCGCTGCCGGCGGTCGCGGTCCAAGCGCTGACGTCGCCTTCGACGTCGTCGCTGAACACCACATTGGTGGTCTGGTTCTCGTCGCAGCTGCCCGGCGCCTGCGCCGTGCGGAACGTGAACACCGGCGAGTTCGCACCGGCGCCGCAGATGTTCGTCGCGCGCACGCGCCAGTAGTACGTGGTCAGCGACTGCAGGCCGGTCACGTTCCAGTTCGTCGCGCTCTGGCCCGGCTGGCTCGCGACGATGTTCGCGAACGCCGCGTCGGTCGCGACCTCGATCGTGTAGGCGGTGGAATCGCTGACCGCCGACCAGCTCAGGTTGACCGGATTCAGCGAGTTGACGCCGGTCGCGCCGTCCGAGGGCGCGAGCAGGGCAGGACCGGCCGGCGCGCCGACCGAGATCGTCAGCTGCGCGCTCGCGTCATGGCCCGGGCTGCCGCTCGCGGCGCCGCTGATCGTCACGGTGCTCGTGCCGCTCGCGGCCGCGCCGGCAGTGCTCACGTTCATCGCGACCGCCGCGCCCGGAACGACCGGGTTCGGCAGGAACGTGACGCTCGTGCCGGCCGGATTGCCGCTCGCGCTCAGCGTGATCGGGTTCGCGAAGCCGAGGTCGCTGAGGGTCGCGATGTCGAACGTGGCCTGGGCCGGCGCGCAGACCGCCTGCGGCGAGTTCGTCACGCTGAGGCGGAAGTCGGGCGCGTCGCCCGAGCAGGCCGGGCGCGCGCCGCAGGCGATGCCGTGCGCGTTGAACGCGTCCCAGATGCGGCAGGCGTTCGGCGTGCCGTTCGCGAGGTTGCCGTCGTCGTCGTCGGCCGGCAGGAACACCGTGTACCAGTTCGTCGCGGCGCAGCCGTTGACGGTCGCGTTGACGTTGCACTTGCCGCCGGAGGCGACCTGGTAGGCGCTCTTGGACGGCGTCAGGCTCGCGTACCAGATGCGGTCCATCTTGCTCCAGCCGCTCGCGCCGTGGCGCTGGATCAGCGCCTGGGTCAGGTCCCAGTTCGCGCCGCTGGCGATGTAGGACTCGCAGTGGCCTTCGTAGCCCATCGGGCCCTGGTACGGAATGATGCCCTGGGACAGGTACGGACAGGCGTAGCGGTCGCAGTTGATGCCGGCGTCGTTGGCCAGGTTGGCCGGCGTGGCGATCTTCGCCGGCGGCGCCGACACGCCGAAGTCGCCGACGTCGCGCACGCCGGTGCAGGCGTCGCAGTTTGCGCAGTTGGTGCCCGGCACGAAGTTCTGGCCGATGCAGGAATCGCGCGTCTCGAGGAACGCGAAGGTGTCGCCGACCGCTTCGCCCGAGCCGTTCTCGCTGGCCGCGCCGCCGGAGTTGGTGTCCATGCCATGACCCCACTCGTGCAGGAACACGGCGGCGATCTCGCCGGTGTTGGAGCAGATCATGGCCGGGTTGTTCGCGTTCGGACCGGACTTGTAGAAGTTCAGGGTGCTGCCGTTCCAGGCCGCGTTGCAGGTGTTGTTGACGTTCATGTTCGCCGTCACCTTGCCCTGCAGCCAGGTGTTGGACGGAAAGAACGTACGCGCCTTCTCGTTGATCCGCGTCAGGTGGTAGAAACCCGAGCGCGACGCATGCGTGTTGCCGGCGCCGCCTATGCCCGGCGTCGTGCAGTCGGTGCCGCCGCTCGTGCCGAGCGCGAGGTTGCCGTCGGTGGAATTGCTCAGGCTCGCCGAGCCGCAGGTGTCGACCATGCGGAAATACTTGCCGTCGAGCGTGACCGTCGCCGTGCCGCCGGAGTAGTCGTAGATGCCGAGTGCGTCGGTGACCTTGGCGGTGCCGTTCGTGACGGCGGCGAACGGGAAGTCGACGACGACTTCGGTGTCGCTGTTGGTGGTCGGATAGATGCCGCCGCTGACGCGCGCGGCCACGTTGACCGTGAGGTTGCGCAACTCGCGCACGCGGTTGGTCCGCGCGTCGACGAGCACTTCCCAGGTCGCGTCGTCGTCCTCGATGTCGAACACGTAGCGCCAGGCCAGCACGTGCCGGTAGCCGGTGCCGCGTGCGCCTAGGAAACGCTCGCCGGCGTCGTCGCCGGCCGGCAGCGCCGGATAGATGCGCAGCTGGCCCGGTTCGATCATCTCGCGGATGCGCGTGTCGGCCGGGAAGCCGAGTTCGGCCCAGGCCAGCGCGAAGGCCTGCTCGCGCGGCAGCGCGGGCCTGGTCGAAATCGTTACCGGCGCGACGCGCTCGGCGCCGAACTGCACGATGTTGCCCTGGGCCACGCGCACGTAGACGAACGCGCCGTCGACGCGCACGCCATTGCGGAACTGGCCGAATTCGAGGAACCAGACCGGCCGGTCGCCGCCGGCCTGCACGCTGCGTTCGCCGTCGAGCTGCAGTTCCAGGCCGTCCGTGCGCAGCAGGTCGGGCACGCCCGCGATGAACTCGCGCGCCTTCGCAGCGACGAGGCCCAGGGTCATGTCGGCTTCGCCGGCCAGGCCGAACTGCTGCGGCTTGAGCGTGTTGCCGCGGCCGGGGATCAGCGCGATGCCGCTGCCCTGGACCACGTTGGGCCGGTCGCTGCGGTCGTCCCAGCGGATGTCCCAGCTGCCGCCGTAGCGCTGCTGGAACGCGGCGGTGCGCGACTGCAGCATCAGGTCGTGCTGGGCCTCGAGGCTCAGCGCGGGCAGGGCCTGCAGCGACGCGTCGACGAACGGGCGCGCCGGCAGGCGCGCGGTCGCGGCCTTGTGGCCGCCGTCGGCGACGGGTTGCACAGCCTGCGCGGCCGGCAGCGCGAGCAGAAAGGTCAGCAGCCCGGTCAGGGCGGCGGTTCGGGCGGGATGGAGCATCGAGTCGGTTCCTCGCGTACGGTCATGGGTGTCGAACGACGGCGCCGCCTCCCTCGGGCGGGCGCGCTTCCTTGTCCGGCAATGGCCGCCGCCGGCGATCCGCCGGTGCCGGCCGCGAGCTGCCGCAGCGAAGCCGCGCGCCCGGACCGGCACGGCGGCATTCCCTGCGATCGACGATCCCCTCGTCGCCGGCGCGCTGCGCCGGCCCCCGCGGCCGCCTTCGTCCCCAACCGCTGCGCGACGACCGCCGCCGAGTATGCACTGCCGCGGTCGCGGCGGGAT
>NZ_JANFVR010000316.1 GCF_024609805.1 Tahibacter caeni
GCAGCGGTGCTGCGGCAGCGCGCGCACTGGCCGCCGCAGGCGCAGGCCGAACGTGGCCGCGGTGCCGGCCGCACCGCCGCCGGCGCTGCCGCGGCGCGCGCGGCGGCGGGTTTCGTGACGTCCGCGGCGGCGGCCGCTCTCGCCTTCATCACTTCTTGCGCCGCGCGGATTTGCCGGCGCCGGCCGGTTTCTGCGGCGTCGGTGTCGGTGTTGGGGTCGGTGTTGGGGTCGGTATCGGCGCCGGCCTAGTCGTCGACGGCGGTGCCGGTGCCGGTTCCGCCGCGCCGCGCGCGAGCAGGCGCCTGGCCGCTTCGACGAGCTTCTGCGCCGTGGCCTCGTCGCCGACGATCGCGATCAGTCGCCGCGGCGCGGCTTCGAGCAGGCCCTCGACGTCGACGATGCCGCCGTCGTTCAACTGCTGCACGAGCTTCGCGTCGAGCTTCAGCCGCGTCAGCGGCGTGCGCACGGCCGTGACCGGCGGTGGCGGGGTGCCGTGGATGGGCGTTGCCGTCGCGACGGCCGCGCGCGGCACCGGGCGCAGCGGCAGGACCAGCGACAGGCGGACGTCCGCGCCGGGCTCGATGCGCAGTGCGTGCCGGTCGCGCAGCACTTCGCGGCCGCCGGCGTCGAGCACGCGCGCGAACAGGTCGCCGGTACGCTGCAGCTCGGCCGTGCGCTCGGCGTCGAACGTCTCGCCGAACCCGCCGGCCGCATCGGTGTCGCCGACGCGCACGACGCGCTCGCCGTTGCCGCGCACGAGTTCGACGACGAAACCGCGCAGGCCGCGGCCGCGGTCATTGACGAGCCGGCCGCTGACCGCCGAGCCGCGATCTGGCACGGCCGGCGGCGACACGGCGAACGCTTCCGCACCGCCGGCCAGCACGCCGGCGCTGCGCCGGTTCGCTTCGGCCTGCGCGTTCAAGGTCCCGGCGAGCGGATGCGCGTCGCCGTGCTTGGCCCGGAACCTTGCGGCCTCGAACTGGTAGGCGCGGAACGTGGCGACCTGCGTCGCGTTCACGGCCTGCAGCGCCTGCGCCGAGGTCTTGACCGGCAGCCGGCCGAATTCGTCGGAACCGAGCACGGTGCCGGACACGTCGCCGCCGAGGGTGCCGGCATAGGCGGCGAGCGCCTGCGCGAGGAGCTCGAACAGCGCCGGCAGTTCGTTGTAGCGCGAGCAGCCTTCGCCGTGCAGCACCTGGTTCGGCGCGTTGACGGTTGGCAGCGCCGCATTCTGGGCCGGCAGCGGTCGCACGACGATGCAGTGGTCGCCCTGGTTCAGCACCGTCATGTTCGCGCGCAGCGCGATCGCGAGCGCCGACAGCGCGGGATCGGCGTCCTCGCGCCAGCGCGAGGCGGTCGCGCGCAAGGTGTCGGCGAACAGCAGCGCGTTGGCGAACAGCGCGCCGGTGCGATAGACCGAGGCGGTGTTCGACGCATAGCCGAGATCGTCCAGCGCCGCGAGCACCTGCGCCGTGACCGAGCGGTTGACGACGCCGAGCCGCACGAGGTTGTCGTCGAACAGGGTTTCGCCGCCGGGCAGGCTCGCTTCGGCGAGCGCGCGCCAGTTCCGGCGGCCCGCGGCGGCGTCGAACGCGAGGTAGGCGCCCGAGCGCCGCGCGAGCAGGCGGTGCACGCCGCCGAGGTTGACCACGAGCACGCCGCCGACGAACGCGTCGAGGAAGCCGTGCAGGCCCGTGTATTCGCTGTTGCAATGGTTGCCGACGACTTCGACCGGGCCGAACGCGAACGCCGTGAGCGCGCGGCCGGCCGGCTGGTCGATGCGGTTGTCGTGCACGCGCAGCGCCGGCTTGCGGCCGGTCGATGCGGACGCCTGCGCCTTCAGCGCGCCGGCGAAGCGCACGTAGACGCCGCCGCGCAGGCCGGCGCGGCGGTTCTCCTCGTAGCCGTCGTCGACCACGCCGTTGTCGCTGAGCGTGTTGTCGCCGATGTCCAGATCGTTGCCGTAGCCGATGAACACGCCGCAGACCGGATCGGTCGCGCGCGGGCCGTTGTCGTAGACGTGGTTCGCGCGGATCGCCGCGGACTCGACGACGGCGAGCGATATGCCGCCGCGGCCGATGACCTGCGCTTCGCGCAGCATCGCGTCGTCGAAGGGCGTGCGCAGGTTGTGATGGATCCGGTTGCCCTCGATGACGAGATCGCGCACGGGATCGGTCGCGCGCAGCAGCGGCGTCAGCGCGAGCCCGGCGATCGCCTGGTCGACGTAGGCGAGCAGGGCGGCCTTCGGGTCGTCGCGCGGAATTTCGCCCGCGGCACCGCCGAGGCGCGCGCCGCGCGCCGCGGCGAAGCCGATGCCGGACAGGCCCATCTGCGCGATGTCGTTGCCGCTGATCGTGATCTCGTGGAGGAAGCCGCGCGTGGCCGCGCGCTTGCCTTCGGCGACGACGATCACGTGGACGCGCTGCGCATCGTTGTTTCCTTCGGCGACGCTGGCGATCTGCCAGCGCGGCGACAGCGACAGGGCATGCGTGCCCGGCGCCGTCATGACGCTCGCAAGGCCGTCGCGGTCGCTGCGGTCGGTCGCGATCGTGTCGGCTTCGAGAAAGACGTCGACGTCGCCGACCGGCCGGCCCTGTTCGTCCTGCAGGAGCGCGAGGAACTGCCCGTCGGTCGTGATCGTGACGGTGTCGCCATCCGCTTCGGCGGCCGTGCGCGGGCCGTCCTGCGGCGCGGGTCGGTCGGGCGGATCGAGATCGCCGCCGAGCGCGATGCCGTTGCCGTTGCCGCCGGCGATGCGGTTGCCGGCGATGCGCACGCGCTCGGAGCCGGCGCGCACGTGGATGCCGCCGATCGCGCGGTACGGCTGCTGCGGCGCGAGCTCGGCGACGAGCACGCCCCAGGCCGCGTACACGTAGGCCTGCAGATAGGCCGGATGCAGGTACAGCACCGGCGGGCGCGCGCACGGGTCGGCCGGGTCGCGCGTCGGATCGTCGTCGGGTACGTCCGGTTCGTCCGGCGTCTCGTCGACGAACGGCAGCAGCACGAGCGTGTTGCGTTCGACGCGCACGTCGTCGGCGGCCAGCGAGATCGTCGCGAGGCCGTCGACGGTGTCGAGCAGGTGCAGCCGGTTGTCGCGGATGCACAGCTCCGCGACGTTCGTCGCGCGGATCGCATTCGTGCGCGCGATCATGCGCGTGTCGTGGATCTCGATGTCCTTGCAGGTGCCGCGGCGTTCGCCGTCGATGCGCACGGCGATCGCGTCGTAGGTGACGAGGTCGAGATCGCCGATCTCCACGCCGGTGCAGCCGGCGACGTGCAGGATCGGCCGCTCGCGCGTCTCGGTGCGCGGCAGCACGAGCGTGCGGCGGCCGCAGCCGTGGATCTTCACGTCGCGGCGGCCTTCGAGCAGCAGGTTCGTGCGATGCAGGCCCGGCAGCAGGCACAGTTCGCCGCCCGCGGCGGGCAGATGGGCCGCGGCCTGCTCGAGCGAATTGAAGTCGCCGAAGCTCGTGACGCCGTCGCCGACGAGGAAGGTGCAGCAGACCTTCTGGTTCGTGAGCGGCCGGAAGCGGCGGCGGCAGTCCTCGATAGTGCCCGAGACCGTCGTGTCGGCGCGCGCGGTCCATTCGATCTCGGCGAGCGCGACGCGGTGATACAGGATGCCGCGCGGCGGCGAGCGGTCGACGAGCACCGCGGGGTTCGCGATCTCGCCGGCGCGTACCGCGAAAGTCCACCAGTCGCCGGGCCGGTAGTTGCCGCCGGCCGGCGCGTCGAATTCGAGGCGGATACCGTCGCGCAGCTGCGCCGGGTTCGGCGAGACCGGGAAGTTCACGACGTCGGCGATGCCGTTCCACAGGCGGAAGAATACCGGCGCCGTCGTGGACGGCAGCGAGCCGAATGCCGCCGGCGCGGCGAGTTCGAGGTCGTGGTCGGTGTCGAGCGTCGCGTTCGCGCCGTAGACCACCTGCCAGGCGCCGATGCGCTCGTCGTACTGCAGCGCCTCGAGATAGAAGTCGACGAGTCCCGAGTTGACGATCGCGGCGCGGCCGGCGTCGATGATCACGCGGCGCGGATTGACCGTCGCATCGAAGCGGCCGCGTCCGACGAGGCCGCCGTTCCACTGGCTCCACTTGAAACGCACCGGCGCGCCCGGCGGCGTATCGGCGATCTCGATGCGGTAGAGATTGTGCTCGAAGCCGGTATAGCCGCCGCCGCCGATCACCGGGCATTCGCCGGCGATCGCGACGACCGGCGCGAGCGTCGCGTGGAGTCGGCCTTTCGTCGCCGGATCGTCGCGCAGGCGCGCGACTGCGGCGCGGCAGTCCTCGCCGTCGGCGAGGCGCAGCAGGCGCAGGCGATAGTTGACGTAGGCGCGTTCGGCCGTGTCGACGCCGCCGAGCGCAGGCTCGATCAGGCGCTCGGGATACTGGAAGCCGTGCAGCGCTTCCTCGGACACTTCGAGGATCACGGCGTCGCGCACGCCGTCGCCGATGCTCGTGGCGTCCGGTGCGGGATCGGTCCACGGCGGGCCGAAGTAGGTCGCGTAGCGTTCCACCGGCGCCTGCGCGTCCGGCTCGATGCCCGGCAGGTGCGTGAGGATGCCGTCGGCCCAGGCGCGGCCCGGATGCAGCAGCAGCCGCACGCCGTCGCCGTCGGCTGCGGCCGACTCGACGCGGAAGCCGTCGGGCGCGTCGGCCGGCACGGCGCAGACCCCGGCGCCGATGATGTCCCGGCCGGCCTGGCCGTGCCACAGGATCGACATCAGCTCGCCGTCGGTCAGGTCGGCGTCGCTGACCACGCGGCCCTGCTGGTGCAGCACGCCGGCGAGGTTGCGCAGGACGCCCTGCGCGGGCTGCGCGACGCCGCGGCGGTGCTCGTCGGGCTGAAGGACCGGTACGGAAAAATCGCCTTGCATGGCGGAGCTCCTTGTCAGGTCACCGGAACGGCCAGCGGGCGCACGCCGACCGGCATGAACTCGCGCAGCCGAACCTGCAGATTCGTCCACTTGTGCGCTTCGCGCAGGAATCCGAACGCGCCCATCGCGTCGTCGCCGGGGCCGAGTTCGCGCACGCGACGGTCGGTCGCGCGCGCCAGCTGCGCGTAGCCGGGATCGTTGAACCGCGTCGACGTGAACGCGATGCGTGCATCCGGCGCACGCACGCAGAAATGATTCGGCGGCAGGCGGTCGCCGTCGCCGCTGAACGCGCTCCATTTGATGCAGCCGTGCTGGTTGTCGAGCACCGCGAAGCGCTGCGCGAAGATGCCGCCGAGGCCGCGCGCCTGCCCGACGCGCACCGGACCGAAGCAGGTGACGCCGTCGAACGCGAGCGCCGCGCCCCAGCGGCTGCCCGGGTCGGTCGCCGCGGCGATCGCGTAGCGGCCGTTCGGCGCGTCGCCGAAGCCGAGGCCGGCGTCGACGACGGACTGTTCGATGTCGAGGCGGTAGCGGTCGTCGACGGCGAGGCTGCCGCAGATCGAGCGCTGGATGACGACGGTCGGCGTCGGCTCGAAGGCGGCGACGTCGTCCGGGTCGGCGAAGCCGTAGCCGTCGGCGAGCCGCAGCGCCTCGCGCAGCGGCGCGCGCTGGCCGTCGCGGCG
>NZ_JANFVR010000317.1 GCF_024609805.1 Tahibacter caeni
CGCGTTCCGCTACCTGCGCGTCGCGGCGAAGGCCGCGGCCCTGCCGCCGCTGCGCGCAGTCCGCGCCGAAGCGGCGCCGCCGCCGCCGGAACCCGAGTGGCGCTGGCTCAGCGTGGCCGGCGAAACCGTGCGCGAGGGCGAACAGATCCATTTCCTCTACCGTCTGCCGGCGCGCATCCCGGTGCGCCAGCTCGACGTGCGCGCCGAGGCCGGCAACAGCATCGCGACGTGGACCGTCGCGAGCCGCGAGCGGGACAAGGCGTCCTGGGTCGTGCGCGCCGGCCCGTGGACCGGCTACCGCGTCGCGTCCGGCGACAGTGTGGAAAGTTCCACACCGCAGCAGCTCACCGCGCCGGTGCGCGACCGCGACTGGCGCATCCAGGCGGCGCCGGCGCCGAGCGCGCCGCCGAACCTCGTGCTCGGCTATCGCCCTGAAGTGCTGGTCTTCCTGGCCCAGGGCGAAGGTCCGTACGCGATCGCCGCCGGCAGCGCCAACGCGCGGCGCCGCGACGCGCCGATCACGACCCTGCTCGATGCGCTGCGCCAGCGCCACGGCGCCGACTGGAAACCCTACCCGGCCGTGCCCGAAGCCGGCCGCACCGTCAGCGGCGACGCGGCGCTCATCGCGAAACAGCCCGCGCCGAAGCCGGCCGACTGGCGCGGCCTGCTGCTCTGGATCGTGCTCGTCGGCGGCAGTCTGCTCGTCGTCGCGATGGCACTGAGCCTGTTGCGCAAGAAGCCGGATTGAACCGGTCGAACCGCCTCCCGGCGGTTACTCGCCGCGCAATGAAACGGCGGCGTCGCGGTTCGCTGCGTGCCGCCTACCGGTCGCGGCGCGATCCGCGGCGCTGCGCCTCGTAGACCTTCGCGTACTTCAGGAACACGTAGTAGCCCGCGCTGACCGCGTTGATGAAACCGGCCCAGCCGTCGAGGAACCAGCGCTTGCCGAGGTATTGGCGCAGGAAGAAGAAGCCCGGGTAAAGCACGAGGCGCGCGCCGAGGAAGCGGCGGCTCCGGCCACGCTTGTGTTCGACGAGGCCCGTGGAATAGGCGTTGATCTTGGCGACCTTGGTCGCGATGTCGGGCTCGCCGTAGTGCACGAACTCGGCGCCGGGCAAGGTCGCGACGGGCTCGCGCGTTTCCGGCGCCGCGTGCACGGGCACCGTGTTCATGCGCACGCGCGTGCGGTCGAACAGGCGCAGATGCGTGTTCAGGCGCACGCCGGCGTGGTTGAAGGTCCAGAACACCTGCTCGCGCCGCGGCAGCCGGAAGCCGGCGACGGCCGGCGCCTGCAGCGCGGCCTCGATCGCGGCGCGCGCGCCGTCGGTCAGCGCTTCGTCGGCGTCGAGCAGCAGCACCCAGCGATGCGCGGCCTTGTCGATCGCGCTCTGCTTTTGCGCCGCGTACCCCTTGAACGGCTCGTGGAACAGGCGCGCGCCGTGCGCCGCGGCGATCTCGACGGTCGCGTCGGTGGAACCCGAGTCGAGCACGACGATCTCGTCGGCCCAGGTCGCGCTCGCGAGGCAGCGCGCGAGGGTCGCGGCGTTGTCGAAGGTCGTCACGACGAGGCTCAGCGGCTCACGCATGCGCAGGAATCTCCGTCTCGCCGGCCAGCGCCGCGCAGTACTGCGCGATCAGCCACCAGAACAGCAGGCCCCACCAGGCCGAATAGAACGCGAGATGCGTGTTCAACGGAAACGTCATCGCGACGAGCGCGAGCGCCGGCGCGAACGCCGCAGCGCGCCGCGCGGCATCCGCGCGAAACCACCCGCGCACGGCCGCGACGATGCCGGCGAGCCAGAGCAGCAGGCCTATCGCGCCGGTCTCACTGAGCACTTCGAGCACCCATTGGTGCGCATGCGCCGCGCCGCTGCCGTCAGGCTGCACGAACGTATCGCCCGGCGCGGCGTAGTCGGCATAGGCGTAGCGGAAGCCGCGCACGCCGACGCCGTTGACCGGATGCGCCTCGATCATCGCGACCGAGGTCTGCCAGATCCGCGCGCGGCCGGCCAGCGCGAAATCGACGTTGGCCTCGCTGCCGGACAACGCCTGCAAGGTGCGCTGAATGCGTGCGTCGAACGCGGACGATCCGTGCGCGGCGACGACCACGGCCACGGCGAAGCCGGCCGCGAGCAGCGCGAGCGCCGCGGCGAAGCGCAGCGGCCGGCGCGTTTCGGTCCACAGCATCGCGAGCGCGACGAGGCCGAACGCGAACCAGCTCGCCCGCGAACCGGCCAGCAATACCGGCACGAGCACGAGCACGAACGCCGCGACGAGCCCGCGCCAGCCCCAGCGGCGCCGCGCGGCGATCAGCAGGAACGGCGACAGGGTCGCGAGCACGGGACCGAGCTTGAGATTCTCGCTGCCGAACACGCCGCTGAGACGTTCGGCCTCGGGCGCACCGGCCAGGCCCCAGCCGGTCGCCGCCTGCACCCAGGCGTCGAGCAGCCAGAACGCGACGACGACGGCGATGCCGGTCTGCAGCGCCGCCTGGCGCGCCGGCGCCGCGGCGACGAGCGCGGCGTACAGGCCCAGCGGCAGCAGCCGCAGCGCGGCCAGCACGGTGCCCCAGCTCTTGTCCGGATTGACCGCATCGAGCGCGGAGATCGCCGCGGCGCCCGCGTAGCAGGCCCACAGCGCGACGAACAGCGGCCAGCGCCCGCGCAGCGACGCACGCCGCGCCGGGTCGCGCAGCAGCAGGCAGCCGGCTAGGCAGAGCAGCACGCCGAGCTCGGCGCTGCGCCCGAACGGCAGCAGCAGCGCGACGGCCCAGAGCGGCAGCAGCGCGGCAGGGAATTCGGACGCGACACGCTCGCGCAGCGAAGGAATGCTCATGCGGGGCGCGATCATAGCCCAGCCCGCGCAGCGGCCGGACCGCCGCGCCGCTCGGCTCAGCTCATCGCATAGGTCGAGCGCAGGCCGGCCTCGTCGCCCGTGACGAGGGCCTGGTACAGCGCCAGGGTCGCGCGCTGCATGTCGGCGAGCTGGTAGCGCTTCAGCGGCGGAATCGCCGGCGCGAGGCGCAGCAGTTCCGCCGCGCGCTCGACCAGGCGGCCGAGATCGGCGAACGGCACGCGGCCCGACGGATACAGCTCGGTCAGCAGTTCGCCGACGCCGCCGTGGGCATAGCCGAGCACCGGGCGGCACAGGGCCAGCGCCTCGATGACCGTGCGGCCGAACGCCTCGGGTTTGTTCGACAGCTGCAGCACCAGCGCGCTGGCCGCATAGACGTCGCGCACGTCCGAGCGCGGCGCGGCGAAGACGACGTCGTCGGCGACGCCGCGTTCCTCGGCCAGCCGCTGCAGCTCGGCGACGTAGCCGCCGCGCTTGGGATCGACGACGCCGAGCAGCAGCAGCCGCGTCGCGATGCCGCGCGTCTTCAGCGCGGCGACGAGCTCGATCGCATCCGCGTGGCCCTTGAGCCGCGTGCCGCGGCCCGGCAGGGTCAGCAGCGGCGCGCCGCGCAGCCGCGGATAGTCGGCGTAGAACGCCCGCAGCCATTCTTCGTCGGGCCGGTGGCCGTACGGAAACTCGTCGAGATCGATGCCGCGCGGAATCACGACGATGCGTTCCGGATCGATCTCGTAATGGCTGATCAGGTAGTCGCGCACCGTGTGCGAGACGGCGATGACGCGCTCGCCGCGCGTCATGATCGCGCTGTAGCGGCCCGGCGAGTTCAGGCCGTGGGCGGTGGTCACGAAATGCGTGGCCGCGGGGCCGTTCTTCAGCGCGAAATGAGCGAGCCAGGCCGGCAGCCGCGAACGCGCATGCACGATGTCGGGCTTGAGCTCGTTGAAGAGGCCGCGCAGGCCGGCGATGTGGCGCAGGCTCAGCAGCGACTTGGCTCCGATGGAGCGCTGTATGTGCTCACTGCCCTCGGCCAGCAGCTTCGGCACGAGGCGCCCGCCGGCCGAGACGACGATGGAGCGGTGCCCGGCGGCGACGAGCGCCGCGCCGACTTCGAGCGCGGAACGTTCCACCCCGCCCGTTTCGAGGGCGGGGACGAGTTGCACGACCGTGAGCCGACGCCCCTGCACGGACCCGGTCAGGCCTTGAGCACGTAGCGCGCGCCGCAGTACGCGCAGACGGACTCGCCACCTTCCTCCTCGATCGGCAGATAGACCTTGGGATGCGAGTTCCAGAGGCTCATGCCGGGCATGGGACAGGACAGCGGCAGGTCGGCCTGCGTCACTTCGTAACGGTTTTCGGCGTTGGCGGGAATGGTCTTCGCCGCCGCGGGATTGGTTCTGGCCATGGGAATTCCGGGGGAAATCGCGGAGCAGGCAAGTTTAGCAGCTCGAATCCTGTGAACGGATGCACGCTTTGTGCCGGCATTTGCGCACAGCCGGCCTGCGACCCCGGCGTCGCCCGGCAGTTCCCGTACGAGGCTAGAATCGCCGCGTTTGCGCCGGTGGCCGCGCCCTGTGCCATCAACGACGGAATCGGGAGGATAGATGGACATCAACAAGCTGATCGAACGGGTCAAGAACATTCTGCTGACGCCGAAGACCGAGTGGCCGGTCATCGCCCAGGAACAGACCGACGTGGCCAAGCTGTACACCGGCTACATCATGATCCTGGCCGCCATCCCGGCGGTGATCAACTTCCTGACCTATTCCATCCGCGGCAGCGTCGTCGCCGGCCTCGTCGCGCTGATCCTGGGCTATGCCCTGTCGCTGGGCCTGACCTTTCTGATGGCCATCATCATCGACGCGCTCGCGCCGACCTTCGGCGGCGAGAAGAACCAGATCCAGGCGCTGAAGACCGCCGCCTACGCCAATACCGCCGGTTGGGTCGCCGGGGTGTTCGGCATCATCCCGATCCTCGGCATGCTGATCATCTGGGCCGCGCTGATCTACGGCTGCGTGCTGCTGTACTTCGGACTGCCGCACACGATGAAGTCGCCGCCGGACAAGACCGGCGGCTATTTCGCCGTCGTGCTGGTCATCAACATCGTGCTGTCGTTCATCGCGATGATGATCATCGGCGGCATCGTCGCCGCGATGCTGATCGGCGCCGCGGTCGTCGCCCACTGAGTCCCGCACTGCGCCGGGCGTCGCCGCCCGGCGCAGCGCCGTTTCACTGCAGCTGCAGCTCGATCTCGCCGATCACCGGCCTGGCCGCCACGGCCGGATCGCCGGCCGGCGCGATCGTCACGCTGGGCCTGTCGCTGAGCGTCCTGCCGGCGCCGAGGCGCCGCACGAGGTCGGTCACGTCGAAGCTGAAGAACTTGTCTTCGCCGCCGTGATGGCCGGCGTGTCCGCCGTCGCCGTGGTCGAGCTTGAGCGCATCGAAGAACGAGAACGTGCCGACGTGGTACTCGCCGCCTTTCTCCGGCACGAGCTTTTCCGGCAGTTCCAGATACACTTCGTACAGCACCTCGGGCTGTTCCTGCGCCTCGAGACCGCGCAGCACGAGGAACACGCGCTGTTCCTTCGGCGCGGCCTGCAGGCGCCGCGTCAGCGCGCCGGCCGCCTCGCGGTCGCCGGTGCCCTGCAGCTGCACGCGCACGGGCCTGGCCTCGAGCGCCACG
>NZ_JANFVR010000318.1 GCF_024609805.1 Tahibacter caeni
GGACGTCGCCGACCTGGGCACCGGCAGCGGCGCGATCGCGCTGGCGATCGCCGCCGAGCGGCCGCGGGTCCGCGTCGTCGCGACCGACGCGAACGCGGCCGCGCTCGCGGTCGCGCGCGGCAATGCGCACAAGAACGGGATTTCCAATGTGGAATTTGCGGAAGGCTCCTGGTTCGCCGCCGTGCCGGGCCGGCGCTTCGATCTGATCGCGTCGAATCCGCCGTACATCGCGACCGGCGACGAGCATCTGCGGCAGGGCGACCTGCGCTTCGAGCCGCCGGGCGCGCTGGCCTCCGGCGCCGACGGCCTCGACGACATCCGTCGCATCGTCGCCGGGGCCGGCGCGCATCTGCGCGACGGCGGCTGGCTGCTGCTCGAGCACGGCTACGACCAGGGACCGGCGGTACGGGCGCTGCTGCAGGCCGCTGGTTTCCTTGAGACGGCGACCTGGCAGGATCTGGCCGGCCATGACCGGGTCAGCGGCGGCGAATGGCCCGGGTCCGCCGGAAAAGCGTGACGCAGTTCGCAGTTGCGCTGTCGACTGCTTCAACTGCCAACCGGATCACACCTCACGGACATAGTCCCGGCGAATCCGGAACATACGCTCCAGGCCACATGGCTGGTGTGGCCCCCGCCGCGGAGCGATTCAGGCTCCAGTGCACAGCGACTGTCGTGAGGCAGGCGCGGCGGGACCCTCGGCAGGCCGACTTCGGTCGCCGCCAACGGAACGTGCTCACGGCCCCCGCCACTGGCGGGGGCTTTTTTCGTGCTCGCTGCGGCCGGCTTCGGGCTCGGCCCCGGCGGTTCAGCCCGCGCTGCGCAGCGGCGCCGGCTGCTGCGGCAGCAGCGCGGCGAAGCGCTGGCGCACGGCGCGGCGTATGCCGTCGGCGTCGATGCCGCTCTGTGCGAGCAGGTCCTCGCGGCTGGCGTGGTCGAGGAATTCGTCCGGCAGGCCGAGCTGCAGCATCGGCCGCAGGAGGCCTTCGGCTGCGAGGAATTCGGCGACCGCGGAACCGGCGCCGCCCTGCACGGCGTTGTCCTCGATCGTGACGAACGCCTCGTGGCTCTGGGCGAGCTGGCGCAGCAGCTCGGTGTCCAGCGGCTTGACGAAGCGCATGTTGACGACGGTCGCGTCGATCTCGCGCGCGACGGTTTCGGCGGCCGCGAGCGGACTGCCGAACGCGAGCAGCGCGATGCGGCGGCCCTCGCGGCGCAGTTCGGCCTTGCCGATCGGCAAGGCGGTCAGTTCCTGCTCGACCGCACGGCCCGGACCGGTGCCGCGCGGATAGCGCACGGCCGCCGGGCCCGGATGGCGGAAGCCGGTCGTCAGCATCTGGCGGCATTCGGCCTCGTCGGCCGGAGCCATGACGACCATGTTCGGAATGCAGCGCAGATAAGACAGGTCGAAGCTGCCCGCGTGCGTCGCGCCGTCGGGGCCGACCACGCCGGCGCGGTCGATCGCGAAGGTCACGTCGAGATTCTGGATCGCGACGTCGTGGATCAACTGGTCGTAGGCGCGCTGCAGGAAGGTCGAATAGATCGCGACGACGGGCTTGGCGCCTTCGCAGGCCATGCCGGCGGCGAGGGTGACCGCATGCTGCTCGGCGATCGCGACGTCGAAATAGCGCCGCGGGTATTCCTGCGAGAAGCGCACGAGGCCCGAGCCTTCGCGCATAGCCGGCGTGATGCCGTAGAGGCGCTCGTCGGCCGCGGCCATGTCGCAGAGCCAGTCGCCGAAGATGTCGGTATAGGTCGGCTTGCCCGGCGCCTTCTTGACCAGGCCCTTGACCGGATCGAACGGGCCCACCGCGTGGTATTCGATCTGCTCGGATTCAGCCGGGGCGTAACCCTTGCCCTTGGTCGTCACCACGTGCAGCAGCTGCGGACCCTTGAGCTCCTTGACCGTGCGCAATGCGTGCAGCAGCGCCGGCAGGTCGTGGCCGTCGATCGGGCCGGTGTAATGGAAGCCGAGTTCCTCGAACAAAGTCGACGGCACGAACATGCCCTTGGCGTGCTCCTCCCAGCGGCGCAGGAAGCGCCAGGCGAACGAGCCGCGCGGCATTGCGGCCTTGGCCCGGTCGCGTAGCAGGTTCAGGCGCCGGCTCGACATCAGCCGCGCGAGCATCTTGCTCATTGCGCCGACGTTCTCGCTGATCGACATGCCGTTGTCGTTGAGCACGACGAGCATGTCGGGCTCCACGTCGCCGCCGTGGTTCAGCGCCTCGAAGGCCATGCCGGCCGTCGCCGCGCCATCGCCGATCACGGCGACGATCTTGCGCAGGTCGCCCTTGCGCTGGGCGGCGATGGCCATGCCGAGCGCGGCGGAAATCGAGGTGGACGAATGGCCGACGCCGAAGGTGTCGTACTCGCTCTCTTCGCGGCGCGGGAACGGCGCGAGGCCGTTCTTCTTCTTGACGGTCGTGATGCGGTCGCGGCGGCCGGTCAGGATCTTGTGCGGATAGCACTGATGGCCGACGTCCCAGACCAGGCGGTCGCGCGGCGTGTCGAACAGGTAATGCAGCGCGACGGTCAGTTCGATGACGCCGAGACCGGCGCCGAAATGGCCGCCGGAGCTCGCCACGGATTCGACGAGGTAGTCGCGCAGTTCGCGCGCGACGGCGGGCAGGTCGGTCTCGCCGAGCTGGCGCAGGGCGGCGGGCGTGTCGAGCTTGGCAAGGAGCGGATAGCGCTCAGAATCGATCATTTGCAGGTAGATCCGGACGTCAGGCAGCTATTTTCGGCGACGCCTGCGGCGGGGGCAAGGAAACAAACTTGCAAAACAAGGGCAAACGCTGCGGCAGGCTGACGCGGAGGGGCATGCGGCCATGGTTGCGGCGGCCGCCGGGCGGCAGCGGGCATGGCTGCTGCCGCGGCGGTGCTGCAGAGCTCCCTCTCTCCCCGGCCTGCTCGTCGGGGAGAGAGGGCGAGGAGAGGGGAAAAGCCGAATCGGCGGCGGTGTCGGGCTTTGCAGCCCGGCGAGTCCGGGCGCAACCGCGGAAAGCGCTCGACGAAACTCCGCTCGCCGGCAAGCCGCGGCAACCGCTCGAATCAGCTCGCGCGGCGGTGCTTGGGCAGGTGGCCGACGAGGAACTGCATCTGGTCGGCGAGGATGTTGCGGTTGGACAGGATCAGATGCTCGACCCAGCTCGGCCGGTACGGCACGGCCAGCAGCGGCATGCCGGCCTGCTGCGGCGTGCGGCTGCCTTTCCGGACGTTGCAGCTCAGGCAGGCGCTGACGACGTTCTCCCACTCGTCCAGGCCTTTCTTGGACAGCGGCAGCACGTGGTCGCGGGTCAGCTGGTTCTTGTGGAAATGCTGGCCGCAATAAAGGCAGAGATGGCGGTCACGGGCGAACAGCGCGGTATTGGTCAGCGCCGGCGCCGGCTCGTAGCTGCCCGGCCGGGCGTGGCCGCGGCTCGCGACGATCGGGTGCAGGTCCAGCTGGCTTTGCAGGCCGGAATCGCGGTTCATGCCGCCGTGGATCGTCAGGCAGGGATCGCCGAGGGTCCAGGCGACCGCGCCGCGGACATAAAGGCAAACCGCTTCCTGCCAGCTCATCCAGTCGAGGATGCGGCCGGTGGAATCCAGCGACAACACGCGCGTCGTGTGGATGTCGTTCCGTGTACGGATAGCTCCGAGCATTCAGTCCTCCGTTTGCGCCAACTGCGAAACGGGCGTTCCTGCCGTCGTAACTCCCTGATTGCGCGGGGAGCATAACGGATTTCTCGGAGTTTCGGTGGGGCCGCGCGATGCTGCGCGCGGCCCCTGGAGCCGGCGCGCGGCTTTACTGCAGCGGAATGGTCGGCGGCACGCCGCCGGGGACGGCATTGCCGACGTTGCGGTTGTCGCCGAAGGATTGCACCACGCCGCTGATCAGCGCCTGCAGGCCTATGCCGTTGTTCAGCGTGGCGCTGCGCGAGATCGTCACCAGCGAGCCCGAATTGACCGCCGCGAAGCCCGCGCCGGCGTTGTTGCTCGACACGACGTTGTCCGCCACCAGCGTCGCGCCGGAGCCGCCGTTCGCGCTGAAGCCGGCACCGGAGTTGTTGGCCGCCGTGGAGTTGCGCACCGTGGCCTTTGCGCGCGCGTTGACCTGCATGCCGATCGAGCCGCTGTCGAAGCTGGAGCCGTCGATCGTCGCGGTGACCGAGCCGGTCGCGCCCGGCGTCAGCACGATGCCGCCGCCGGCGGCGGCGAACGTGCGCACGTTCTTGGCGTTGAAGTTGACTGCGGTCGAGGCGGGGGCCACGTCCACGCCCTTCTGCGTGACGCGTGTAATGAACACGTTGTCGAGGATGACGGTGCCGGCCTGCAGGACGCGGATGCCGTTCAGGCCCGTGTTGACGCCCTCGATGTTCACGTTGCGGATCACGACCGTGTCGGTCGTCGCCGCATTGATGATGATGCCGTTGGTGCCCGCCGACAGGATGGACGCGTTGGTGCCGGTGCCGTCGATCGTGATCGACTTGGTGATGGTCACCGCACCGTAGCCGGCCGGATCCAGAGCATTGATCGTGCCCTGGGCAGCGGTCTTGGAAATCGCGCCGGCGAAGGTCTTGCACGGCGCCGTGCGGCTGCACGGGTTGGCGTCGTCGCCGACGCCGGACACCCAGGTGCGCGTGGCCTGGGCATGGGCGCCCGCGATGAACAGGGAATACAGCAGTACGACCGCGACGAGCTGGCGGATCAGAGCGATGGCTTTCATGGGCTTGCCCCTGTGGGAGTAGGGTGTGTGTGACACCGCGGCGACCGCGGACCGTGCCTACCGGCAAAGCGCATAAAGGCGGCCGAACCTATTGCCGGCGGCGAACTGCGTGGGCGGACCGCCCCCCGGACCGGCCCGCGCCGATTGTATGCCTCGGCGACGGTCGCGGCGTGAGGGATTGCCCGGCCGGCTATTTGACCGGTTTGACCATCCGCAACAATTCCACGCCGTAGCCTTTGCGCTCGTACAGGGAACGCGCGCGCGCATTGCCCTCGAACACGGCCAGGGTGACGTGGCGGCAGTGATGGTCGCGGGCGAAGCGTTCGCTGTAGGCGAGCAGGGCGCTGCCGACACCCTTGCCGTCATGGCCGGGCGCGGTGACCAGGTCGGAGATGTGGCAGTTCTGCGCGCCGGTGAAGAAATCGGTCATGAGCTGCAGGTGCAGGAAGCCGACGAGCTCGCCATCGTCGTCCTCGGCGACGAACAGGTGCGAGCCGGCCGGCTGTTCGCGCAGGTGTCGGGCGATGTCGCGGCGTATGCCTTCGGCGGTCTCGCCGCGGCGGCGCCAGCGCGGCAACTCGAAATCCACGAAACGATCGACCAGGCCAAGAATGAAATCGTCGTCGCCGGCATCAGCCAGGCGAATGTGGATGCCGGATTGTTGGTCCATGGTCGCAGTGTCGATGGAGGATGTTTCCGCGGCCTGCACGCGGCCCGACCGCGGTAGGTGCAAGTTAGCGGAAGCGCGGGGCGCCGCGCCAGTCCTCGGCCGGACCGCGCGCTGCCCGTGCCGGCCGGCGG
>NZ_JANFVR010000319.1 GCF_024609805.1 Tahibacter caeni
GTGCTCTTCCGATCTGGCGACCAGATCCGCGGCCTCGGCGGGCTCGCGACGCCGCGCGCCGGGCGCCGCGTGCTGGCCCAGCCGCTGCACGACAAACCGGCGCTCGCGGCCAACGCCGCCAATCCGGGCGGTCCGGCCGGCAGCACGGCGATCGCCGCCGACGGCTCGGTCGCGGCCTTCGTGCCGGCGCAGCGCGCGCTGGCCTGGCATTCGACCGCGCCGGACGGCACGCCGGTCGTGCGCGAGCGTTACTGGATCAGCTTCCAGCCCGGCGAGATCCGCGCCTGCGACGGCTGCCACGGCGTCAACCAGCTGAACCAGGCCACGCCGGGCGCACCGGCCGCGGCGAATACGCCGCAGGCGCTGCGCCAACTGCTCGCGCGCTGGCGCGACCGGCAGGTCGATCTGATCTTCACGAACGGCGCCGAGGAGCGGCGCTGAGCGGAGGCGCGAATCGCGACAGATCCGTCGTCCGGCAGGCCACGCCGGACAGATGCGGCAGCGCCGAGCGAACCCGTCGGAGAAACGTGCGAGCACCGCCGCCGGCCTGGCCGGCGCGCGGCGCGACGGTCAGAACAGGCTGCCGATCACGAACAGGCCGGTCACGGCGAGCCAGACGATGAGCACGCGCACGAGCAGGTTGCGCGCGTCGGCGAGTTCGATCAGCGGATCGTTGACGTCTTCGGCGTAGCCGTCGCCGGCGATCACGTCGGCATCGACGCTGGCGCGCGCGATCGCCGACAGAAAGCCGAGATCGAGGCTGAAATAACCCTTGCCCATGCGGTCGTGCCAGCTCTTCCAGGTCTGGAACACGGCGTCGAAATCCGACGCGACCGCGAGCGCGAGCGCCATCAGATGCGCCGGCGCCCAGTCCAGCAGCAGGCTCAGACGCCGCGCGAGCCGGCGGCCTTCCTCGCTCTGCAGCTCGGCCAGGGTCGGCGACCAGGCCAGCAGCTGGGTCAACCGGTACAGCAGCGCGCCGAAGGGGCCGAGCAGCAGGAACCAGAACAGCACGCCGAACCAGCGCTTGAGCGCGGACTGGAACGCCGCGTCGACGAGCGCCGGCGCCTCGAATGCGAGCGCAGCTTCGTCGCCGTCGGGACGCAACTGCTGCGCCGCGGCGATGCGGCGATCGCTGTCGGGCGCCTTGACGACGGCGTCGACGTCTTCGGACAGGTCGCGCGGTCCCCAGCTGTACCAGAGCACGCAGACCGCGAACGCGAACGCGAGGAGCCCGAACATCCAGCCGTTGAGCAGCCACTGGATGAATGCACAAATCAAAACCGGGACAAAGATACCGAGCGCGCTGCGCGCGCCGCCGCCGACCCGGGTCAGCACGCCGAGCCAGACGCGCAGGCGGCTGAAGTCGCGCAGCCGGGCGAGATCGGGCAGGCCCTGGGCCAGGGCGAAGACGACGAGGACGGCGAGCAGGTGGATGGCCATGGGGCGGGCGCTGGCGAGGTTGGCCCGATTGTAGCGGGCTCGCGCGGTCCGCAGGCTGCCGGACGCCATGGACCAGGCGAGAGGACGGATGCGCGGGAGTCGAGCACGGGGCGGCCGAGTGCGGAGTCCGCGCCGGAAAGCCCTGCGCCCGGGCGCCGCAGGCCGGTCTTTCGCCCCTACGGCGCCTTCGGCTTGAGCCAGGGCTCGTCGTGCATCAGGGTCGCGAGCTCCAGTCCGCTGGTCTCGCGCAGCCAGTGCTCGATCAGGCGATGCGACACCGACAGCGGCGGCGGCAGCACGAGGCTGCGGTCGGCCAGCCCGCGCACGATGTCGTCGACCTCGAACCAGCGCGCTTCGGCGAGCTCCGGGCCGACCTGGATCGCCGGGTCGGCGGCGCGCGCGCTGAAGCCGAGCATCAGCGAGGCCGGGAACGGCCACGGCTGCGAAGAGTGATAGTCGCTCTCCTCGACGCGCACGCCGGCTTCCTCGAACACCTCGCGCCGGACCGCGTCCTCGAGCGACTCGCCCGGCTCGACGAAGCCGGCCAAGGTCGACCAGCGTCCTTCGGGCCAGCCGGGCTGGCGGCCGAGCAGGCAGGCGTCGCGCCAGCCGACGATGACGATGATGGCCGGATCGGTGCGCGGGAAATGTTCGAGGCGGCAGTCGGGATTCGTGCACAGCGCCTTGTGACCGGCCGAGACCAAGGTGGTCGCGTGGCCGCAGGCGCCGCAATAGCGCACGCGCGTCTGCCAGAACAGCAGCGCGCGCGCATAGGCGAACAGGCCGGCGTCGAAGGCCGGCAGGCCGAGGCCGGCCGCGCGCAGGTCCATCCACCGGCCTTGCAGGGTCGCGCCGGCCGCGTCGGCGTCTACCGCCGTCGCGGCGACGGCGAAGTAACTGGCCGTGTCGTCGGCGCCGAGGAACGCGACCGGCGCCTCGGGCCAATACGCCCGGCGCTCGGCCTCCTCGAGCATGCGCAGCCCGCCGCGATCGGCGCGGGCCAGGCCGCGGCCGTCGGGATTCAGAACGACGTAGCGCGCGCGGGCGTCGGCGCGCAGGGCAGCCAGCCATTCGGCGTCGTCGCGGCGCTCGGCCGCGCGCTCCAGCGCCAGCGCCGCGAAGACATTGCCACGGCTGCGCAGGCTGGCGCTCACGCCGGCCTCAGACGGTGAACGACGAACCGCAGCCGCAGGTCGTCTTCGCGTTGGGATTGCGGATGACGAACTGCGCGCCGGTCAGCGACTCGGTGTAGTCGATCTCCGCGCCCATGAGGTACTGCAGCGACAGCGGATCCACGACCAGGATGACGCCGCCGTTCTCGATCGCGAAGTCGTCCTCGGCGCGTTCCTCGTCGAAGCTGAAACCGTACTGGAAACCGGAACAGCCGCCGCCGCTGATCGCGACGCGCAGCTTGAGGTCCGGATTGCCCTCTTCGGAAATCAGTTCGCGCACCTTGTGCGCGGCCGCGTCGCTGAAGATCAGCGGCTGGTCGAGGGCGGTCTGGTAGCTCGGCGTTTCGCTCATGGCAATCGGGGCGGCAAGGGATTCCGGAAACGCTAGATCAGGGCGGCGGGCCGCCGTCTCAAGCGGGTTCGGCGCCGGCGGCGTTGGCGTTGGCAACGCCCGGCGCCGGCAGGCGCTTCGGCGCCTCGGCCTGATGCACCATCTTGCCATTGATCTGCGCGCCGGCGGCCATCTCGAGCACCTTGTAGTAGATGTCGCCCTCGATGCGCGCCGCCTCGGCGAGCTCCAGACGCTCGGACGCATGCACGTCGCCCTTGACCTGGCCGTTCAGCACGACGCGCGGTGCGTGGATCTCGCCGACGATGGCGCCCTGGTCGCTGAGCGTCAGGCAGGCGTCGTCGCCTTCGGCGCGCAGGGTGCCTTCGATGCGGCCTTCGAGATAGATCGCGCCGGTGAAGCTCAGGTCGCCGCGGATCACGGTGCCCTTGGCGATCAATGTCGTCGTGCTGTAGGACGCCTTGCCGTTGCTCTTCTTACTGCTGAACATTGCTGCTCTCCTCGGCTGCCTGGGCTTCGTTCCAGGCAAATCCTTGTTCGACCCGGCCGCCGCCCCCCGTGGCCTCGGCAACCACCTTGATGCGATTCGGGGTGAAGCCCGCGGGCAGCATCACCGTGCCCGAGACGCGCTGGAAATACTTGAACGAGAACGGCAGGCCCGCAGCCTCGCCGGCGGCGAGCTCGCTCCAGCTCAGGTTCTTGAGCTGGCCGTTGGCCACGCCTTCGATCGCGATCTGCAGGCGGCCTTCGCTGCTCTGCGAACGCTTCATGTTCTGGGTCAGGGTCACGACGACGTTCCAGGCGCTGGAATCCTTGACCGGCTCGACGTGGACCGAGTGCACGGCCAGGCCTTCGCGGCGCGCGCCGCCGCCGACCAGCCGCGCGTAGAAGCCGAGGTCGGTACGCAGGCCGGCGATTTCTTCCTCGCGCTCGCGCAGGGTCTGCTGCAGATCGGAGCTCGCGACCTTGTCGACCTGGTCGGCGCGCTCGAGCACGGCGACGTGCTGCTTCAGCGCGGCGTTCTCGCTTTGCAGGCGCGCGAACTCGGCCGGGTCCGGTCCGCTGACCGGCACGCGCGAGAGCAGCCAGCCGCCGAACACGGCCACGGCGAGACTGGCCAGCCACAGCATCGATAGCAGCAGCAGCCGGCGCCGCGCGGCGGCCGGATCGTGCGGCTGGACGATGAAGCGCGGCGAGGCACTGCGTGACATAGGGAACAGACCGGACACGCTTACCGACGGAGGAAAGCGGACTCATCGTGGGAACGACAGGGTGCCGGGCCTTATAGCCCCCCACCCCAACGCGGTCAAGCCGCAGCGCGGTCGCTATACTGCCGCCCCGCCGACTCGACGCCCCTGCCCATGCTCTGGCTCAAGGCCTTCCACGTCATCGCCGTCGTCACCTGGTTCGCCGGCCTGTTCTATCTGCCGCGGCTGTTCGTCTACCACGCCGAAGCGAGCGAGAGCGTGGTGCGCGAACGGTTCAAGATCATGGAGCGGCGCCTGCTCGTGATGACGAACATCGGCGCGACCCTGACCCTGATCTTCGGCGTCGCCACCCTGGCCTGGTGGCTCATGCACGTGCCCGGCTACTTCAAGGCCAATGCGTGGCTGCACGCCAAGCTGCTGCTCGTGGTCCTGCTCTACGCCTACCACGGCTATCTGGTCCGGCTCACGCGCGAGTTCGCCGAGGACCGCTGCACGCGTTCGTCGCGCTGGCTGCGCATCTTCAACGAAGTGCCGGCGCTGCTGCTGATCGGCATCGTGATCCTGGTCGTGGTGCAGCCGTTCAAGGGTTGACGGCGGCGGCCGTCGCCGCGGTATACATTGCCGCACCACGCTGCCGCGCGACGGCGGCGGACCGGTCCGGGCATCGTAGAGCGCGTGATATATTTCAACGAACTGGATGGATTGCGGGTTTCGCGAATGCACAAGCAGGACGACTCCCAGCAGAGCGCGGAACTGCGGCAGGCCTTCCTGCGGCATCTGCCGAAGCGACTGGACACGCTGACCCGCCGCGGCCTGCGCCAGGCGCGGGACGGCTGGGACATCAACAGCCTGAGCCTGATCTTCCGCGAAGTGCAGACCCTGGCCGGCGCCAGCGGCCGCTACGGCCTGCTGGACCTCGCCGAAAAACTGTTCGCGATCGAGTCGGCGCTAGCCGACAGCATCGAGCAGGCGCGTCTGCCCGACGAGCCGACGTCGGCGTCCGTGGCGACGCTGCTCGACGACCTGCGCGAGATCGCGACCGCGCGCGCCACCGCGCCGGCCGCCGACAATCGGCTGAGCGTGCCGCCCGCCGATCTCGACCGCAGCGAGAACGGTTATCCACTGCAGCTGGTCCCGCCGGCCGACTACTGGAAGCGCTTCCCGCCCGTACCGGCGCCAGCCTCCAACGTCGTCGCGCTGCACGCCGCGGCGCCGACCGCACCGGCGAGCCCCGCCGAAGCGCCGGCCGCAGACGCCGCGCCCGAGACGCCGACCGCTCCCGAGGCG
>NZ_JANFVR010000032.1 GCF_024609805.1 Tahibacter caeni
GTTCGCGGTCGGATAGCCGAGCCGGCGGCCGAGCTGCTGGCCGTGCACGACCTTGCCGGCGATTGCGAACGGCCGGCCGAGCAGCCGCGCGGCCGCGTCGAAACGGCTGTCGGCGAGCAGCCCGCGGATCGCCGAACTCGAAACGCGCTCGCCGTCGGCCGCGAACGGCGCCAGCTCGCGCGCGGCGAAGCCGTGTTCGGCGCCGAGACGCTGCAGCAGGGCCAGGTCCCCGCGGCGGCCGTGGCCGAAATGGAACCCCTGCCCGACGAGCACCTCGCGCGCGGCGAGCCGGCCGGCAAGCACGCGCACGACGAAGTCCTCGGCCGACATCGCCGCGAGCGCCGCATTGAAACGCAACAGCAGCAGCCGGCGCATGCCGGCCGCACACAATTGCTCGATCTTGTCGCGCGGCGAGGACAGTCGCGCGAGCGCGCCGCGGGCGAAGAACTCGCGCGGAATCGGCTCGAAACTGATGGCGGCCGGATCCAGATTCAACTCGGCGGCGCGGCGGCAGACATGGTCGAGCACATAGCGATGACCGCGATGTACGCCGTCGAATGCGCCGATACAGACCACACTGCCGCGCGGCGCGAGCACGGGGCCGGCGACGTCGCGGGACAGCGTATGCATTGGCGCGAGTATAGCCATTGGCTGCCGGTCGTGGGCCTGGCGGGCTGTCGAAAACAGCCTGCCCGCGCGATCCCCGACCGGGATCGCACGAGAGTCGATCGCGTAAGCGATTGATTCTCGCAGAACGTGCGCAAGCTGTGATTGCGCCGTTCGACTGAAAAATGGGCAGGCGCCCACTTTTCGACAGGCCGCTAGTGGGCCCGCAGCTCGCCGAGGCGGAAGCCCTGGGCGAACAGCGCGACCAGATAGACCGCGGCGCCGAGGCCGACGAGCAGGCCGAGCTCGGCGATGCGCTGCCAGGTCGCGATCTGCGTCCAGGCCGAGGCGTAGTGCAGGCCGAGCAGCAGGGCCGCGGTCATCGCCGCACAGGCCAGACCGACCCGCGCCAGATGCCGCGCCCAGCCCGGCTGGCGCTCGTAGACGCCGGCCTTGGCCAGGGCGAGCCAGAGCTGGGCCAGATTCAGATAGCCGGCCAGCGCGCTCGCCGCGGCCAGCGCGACGTGCAGTCCGGGCACCCGCGCCAGCGCCGCGAGCCAGCCGCCGTCGAGATCGCCCGGCTGGTGCCAGAGCGCGAACAGCAGACCGACCAGCAGCAGGTTCAGTCCCATGTTCGCGACCATCGCGACGACGCCGGCGCGCACCGGCGTGCGCGTGTCGCCGCGGGCATAGAACGCCGGCGCGACCACCTTGACCAGCACGAAGGCCGGCAGGCCGAAGCTCAGCGCCGCCAGGCTCAGGCTGGCCATGGCCACGTCGTGCGGCGTGAAGCGGCCATGCAGGAACAAGGTCGCGACGAGCGGCTCTGCCAGCAGCACGAGGCCGAGCATGGCCGGCGCGGCGATCAGCAGCGCCGTGCGCAGGCCCCAGTCCAGCGCGCGCGAGAACGCGGCCGCGTCGGTGGTCACGTGATGGCGCGACAGGCTCGGCAGGATCACCGTGCCGAGCGCGACGCCGAACAAGCCGAGCGGAAACTCCAGCAGACGGTCGCTCTGCCCGAGCCAGGTCTGCGAACCGGTGATCAGGTACGACGCGATCAGCGTGTCCAGCAGCAGGTTGACCTGCGCGACCGAAGAGCCGAACAGCGTCGGCAGCATGACCTGGCGGATGCGCTTGACCTGCGGGTGGCTCCAGCCCCAGCGCGGCCAGACCAGCATGCCGAGCCGACGCAGCGCCGGCAGCAGGAACGCGAGCTGCAGCACGCCGGCGGCGAAGATGGCCCAGCCGACGGCCATGATGGGCATGTCGAACAGCGGCGCCAGCCACAGCGCGCCGGCGATCCAGCACAGATTGAGAATGACCGGCGTCAGCGCCGGCAGCGCGAAATGGTGGAACGCGTTGAGCACGGCGCCGGCCAGCGCCGTCAACGAAACGAACAGCAGGAACGGAAAGGTCACGCGCAGCAGGTCGGCGGTCAGCGCGAATTTCTCGGGCTCGTCGACAGCGCCCGCGGCGAACACACGCACGACCCAGTCGGCGCCGAACACGCCGAGCGCAGTCACGAGCAGAAGGATTGCGCCCAGGGTGCCGGCCGTGCGCGCGACGACTTCGCGCAGCGCCTCGGGCGACTGCTTTTCCTTGACCTCGGTCAGCACCGGCACGAAAGCCAGCGAGAACGAGCCCTCGGCGAACAGCCGGCGCAGGAAATTCGGAATGCGGAACGCGATGTTGAACGCATCGGTGACCATGCCGGCACCGAACGCGGCGGACATGGCCACCTCGCGCACGAGCCCGAGCAGGCGCGAGACGAAGGTCATGCCGCTGAACGACATCAGGGAACGCAGCAGGGTCGGGGCTTTCAACAGGCGACTCCATCCCGGGCAGAGCGCGGCCGGGAGCACAGGACCAAAAACGCGGACATGAACGGCATAGTCTAAGGGCCCGGAACCGCACGAAGCTGCCGGAACCGGCGGCAATGCACGACCTGCCGGCTAATCGGCCTCGCCGGCCGGCGGCGGAGCCATTTCGACAGCCCGGCAGTTCGACGTCCTGGAGCCGGCGTGCCGGCGCGACACTCAATTCAGTTGACTCCGCCGCCCCCCATCTTTAAACTCGCCCGTCTTTTTCCGAAAGCCGTGCGTCTGGAGTCTTACCTTGGCTAACATCAAATCCGCAAAGAAGCGCGCGAAGCAGGCTGAAGTGCGCCGTCAGCGCAACGTCAGTGCCCGCTCCATGCTGCGCACGGCGATCAAGAAGGTCGTGAAGGCGATCGAATCGAAGGACAAGGCCGGCGCCGAAGCCGCCTACAAGATCGCCGAGCCGCTGATGGACCGTTACGGCAGCCGCGGCCTGATCCACAAGAACAAGGCGAATCGTCACAAGAGCCGCCTGACCAACCACATCAAGGCCCTGGCCTGATCCACGTTGGTTGCAAAGCTGCATGAAAAAGCCGGCGCAAGCCGGCTTTTTTGATGGCTTTTCGCCGGCGGACGACGTTCCGCCGGCTGGCGTCACGACGCGGCACTCAACCGGCCGCGCCTTCCCCGCTCTCGCGCAGCGCACGGCGCTGCTCGTCGAAGAACTTCTGCGCCTCCAGGCAGATCGGCCAGGTGCCTTCGCGGCCGATCGCCGAGATCAGGAACCACGGCGCCTTCCACTTCAGCCGCTTGACGATCTCCTTCGCAGCCTTGAGGCGCTCCTCTTCCGGCAGCAGGTCGGCCTTGTTCAGCACCAGCCAGCGCGGCCGCTTGAGCAGCGCCGGGTCGAACTGCTTGAGCTCGGCCTCGATGGCCTTGACCTGGGCGACCGGGTCGGTCTCGCCGTCCAGCGGCGCCATGTCGACGAGATGCAGCAGCAGGCTCGTGCGCGCGACGTGCTTCAGAAACTGGATGCCGAGCCCGGCGCCCTCGGCCGCGCCCTCGATCAGTCCCGGAATGTCGGCGATCACGAAGCTCTGGTCGGTGTCGATGCGCACGACGCCGAGATTCGGATGCAGGGTCGTGAACGGGTAGTCGGCGACGCGCGGCGTCGCGGCGGACACGGCGCGGATGAAGGTGGACTTGCCCGCGTTCGGAAAACCGAGCAGACCGACGTCGGCGAGCAGCTTCAGTTCGAGCCGCAGCTCGCGCGAATCGCCCGGAAAACCCGAGGTCGCCTTGCGCGGCGCGCGGTTGGTCGAGCTCTTGAAATGGATGTTGCCGAGACCGCCGTCGCCGCCCTGGGCGACCTTGAGACGCTGACCGTGCTCGGTCAGGTCGCCTATGACCTCGTCGGTGTCGACGTTGATGACGACGGTGCCGACCGGCACGCGTATGGTCAGCTCGTCGCCGGCCTTGCCGTGCATCTGCCGGCTCATCCCGTTTTCGCCGCGGCCCGCGCGGTAGACGCGCTGGTGGCGGAAGTCGACGAGCGTGTTGAGATTCTCGTCGGCGAGCAGGTAGACGCTGCCGCCGGCGCCGCCGTCGCCGCCGTCGGGACCGCCGAACGGAATGAACTTCTCGCGGCGGAAGCTGGCGCAGCCGTTGCCGCCGTTGCCGGCATGAACATGGATTTCGGCTTCGTCGACGAATTTCATAGGGCGACCGGAACGGCGTGGGATGAACGTAAAGTAGCAGGCCCGCAACGGAGCGCCGCAGACCTCAGAAAACAAAAGCCCCGCCGAAGCGGGGCCTCTGCTGAATCGGTGAACCGCGGATCAGGCCGGAACGACGCTGATCGTGCGGCGGTTCTTCGGCCCCTTGACCGCGAATTCCACCTTGCCGTCGATCAGCGCATAGATGGTGTGGTCGCGACCGAGGCCCACGCCGGTGCCCGGATGGAACTGGGTGCCGCGCTGGCGAATGATGATGTTGCCGGCATTGATGGCTTCGCCGCCGTAGACCTTGACGCCGAGATACTTCGGATTCGAATCGCGGCCGTTACGACTGGAGCCTACGCCCTTCTTTGATGCCATGACTGCTACTCCTCAGATTCAGCCGGCGTTGATGCCGGTGATCTCGACTTCGGTGAAATGCTGACGATGACCGGTTTCCTTGCGGAAATGCTTGCGGCGGCGGAACTTGACGATGCGGATCTTGTCTGCGCGACCGTGTTTCTTGACGGTCGCCGTGACGCTGGCGCCGTTGACGAGCGGCGCGCCGACGTTGATCGAATCGCCTTCGCCGACCAGCAGGACCTGGTCGAAGGTAAAGGTGGAGTCGACGTCGGCCTTGAGCAGCTCGACGCGGAGGGTCTCACCCTTCATCACGCGGTACTGCTTACCGCCGGTGACGATGACTGCGTACATGGGAATTCCTCTGTAGTTATTCTGCTGAAACCGGACCCGGTCGGGCCCGTCCCTTTTTGGGGCGCGCGAGAATAGCCGCTTTGCCGGTCCTGGTCAATTCCTGAGCAGTCGCGTCGCATGGGGAACCTCGGTGTGGCGGCCTCGAGCATGGGGAACCCAAAACAGGGCGGATTCTGTCCGCATTCGATCTTATAGGTTCAACCCTGCCCTGATTGGAATCCGCCGTGGCGCCCTCACCTGTCACGCGCCGCCGCCCTGCGTCGGCGCATAATTCCGCGCTTGCACCGAAGCCCGGTCCCCGGACGGGGCCGGATCGCCGTTCGCCGCCGGTTTCGGCCGAGTCCGCCGCGGACCGGCCGGACCGGCGCCCGGCCGCCGCGTCGCCGTCGCCGTCCACAGCAGCTGCCCCCGTCAAAGCCATACCCCGATCGTTCAGAGGCTCCCCATTCATGGATACGATCCGCATCCGCGGCGCGCGTACACACAATCTCAAGAACATCGATCTCGATCTGCCGCGCGACAGCCTCATCGTGATCACGGGCCTGTCCGGTTCGGGCAAATCCTCGCTGGCCTTCGACACCATTTATGCGGAAGGCCAGCGCCGCTACGTGGAATCGCTGTCGGCCTATGCGCGGCAGTTCCTGTCGGTCATGGAGAAGCCCGACGTCGACCACATCGAGGGCCTGTCGCCGGCGATCTCGATCGAACAGAAATCGACCTCGCACAACCCGCGCTCGACGGTCGGCACGATCACCGAGATCTACGACTACCTGCGCCTGCTGTTCGCGCGCGTCGGCACGCCGCGCTGCCCGGACCACGGCACGCCGCTGGAAGCGCAGACCGTCAGCCAGATGGTCGATGCGACCTTGGCGCTGAATCCAGAACGCCGCTACATGCTGCTCGCGCCGGTCATCCGCGAACGCAAGGGCGAGCATGTGCAGGTGTTCGAGCAGCTGCGCGCTCAGGGCTTCGTGCGCGCGCGCGTCGACGGCGCGGTGCACGAGCTCGACGCGGTGCCGCCGCTGGCGCTGCGCCAGAAGCACACGATCGAAGTCGTCGTCGACCGCTTCCGACCGAAGGCCGATCTCAAGCAGCGCCTGGCCGAATCCTTCGAGACCGCGTTGCGCCTCGGCGACGGCCTCGTGCTGGTCGCGGACCTCGACGCGCCCGGGACGCCGGAAATCCTCTATTCCTCGCGCTATTCCTGCCCGATCTGCGACTACTCGCTGCCCGAACTCGAACCGCGCCTGTTCTCGTTCAATTCGCCGCTGGGCGCCTGCACCGCCTGCGACGGTCTCGGCGTCAGCCAGTTCTTCGATCCGGGCCGCATCGTCGTGCATCCGGACCACGGCCTGTCGGCCGGCGCCGTGCGCGGCTGGGACCGGCGCAATCCGTACTACTTCCAGATGATCCAGTCGCTGGCCAGGCACTACGGCTTCGACGTGGACACGCCGTGGGAAAAGCTGTCCAAAGCCAACCAGAACGCCGTGCTCTACGGCTCGGGCGAGGACGTCATCGCGTTCCGCTACATCAGCGAGGCAGGCGGCAACATCACGCGCAAGCATCGCTTCGAAGGCATCGTCAACAACCTGGAACGACGCTACAAGGAAACCGAATCGCCGGCCGTGCGCGAGGAACTCGCCAAGTTCATCAGCTCGCGTCCCTGCCCCGAATGCCAGGGCCAGCGCCTGAACCGTTCCGCGCGCCACGTGTTCGTCGCCGACAGCAACCTGCCGGCGCTGACCGCGATGCCGATCGACGCTTCGCTGGAGTTCTTCCAGAACCTCAGCCTCGTCGGCTGGCGCGGCGAGATCGCCGCGAAGATCGTCAAGGAGATCCGCGAGCGCCTGCGTTTCCTCGTCGACGTGGGCCTGGACTACCTGACGCTCGACCGCCAGGCCGATTCGTTGTCGGGCGGCGAAGCGCAGCGCATCCGCCTGGCCAGCCAGATCGGCGCCGGCCTCGTCGGCGTCATGTACGTGCTCGACGAACCGTCGATCGGCCTGCACCAGCGCGACAACGAGCGCCTGCTGTCGACCTTGACGCGGCTGCGCGACCTCGGCAACACCGTCATCGTCGTCGAGCACGACGAGGATGCGATCCGCCTGGCCGACCACATCCTCGACATCGGCCCCGGCGCCGGCGTGCACGGCGGCGAAATCGTCGCGCAGGGCTCGCTCAAGGACGTGCTCAAGAGCCCGCGTTCGCTGACGGGCCAGTACCTGTCGGGCAAGCGCAAGATCGCCGTGCCGAAGAAACGCCGCCAACCCGATCCGAAGCGGATGCTGAAGCTGCTCGGCGCGAACGGCAACAACCTCAAGAACGTCGACCTGGAGATTCCGGCCGGCCTGTTCACCTGCATCACCGGCGTGTCGGGCTCGGGCAAGTCCACCTTGATCAACGACACCCTGTTCCGCCTGACCGCGGCCGAGCTCAACGGCGCGAGCGAGAAGCCCGCGCCGTACAGGAAGGTGCAGGGCCTCGACCTGTTCGACAAGGTCGTCGACATCGACCAGTCGCCGATCGGCCGCACGCCGCGCTCGAACCCGGCCACGTACACGGGGCTGTTCACGCCGCTGCGCGAGCTGTTCGCGCAGGTGCCCGAGGCGCGCGCGCGCGGCTACGGCGCCGGCCGCTTCAGCTTCAACGTCAAGGGCGGCCGCTGCGAAGCCTGCGAAGGCGACGGCCTGATCAAGGTCGAGATGCACTTCCTGCCCGACGTCTACGTGCCCTGCGATCTCTGCCACGGCAAGCGCTACAACCGCGAGACGCTCGACATCACCTACAAGGGCTACAGCATCTCCGACGTGCTCGACATGACCGTCGAGGACGCGTTCAAGCTGTTCGAACCGGTACCGGTGCTCGCGCGCAAGCTCGAGACGCTGATGCACGTCGGCCTGAGCTACATCAAGCTCGGCCAGAGCGCGACCACGCTGTCGGGCGGCGAGGCGCAGCGCGTCAAGCTCTCGCGCGAGCTGTCCAAGCGCGATACGGGCCGCACTTTGTACATCCTCGACGAGCCGACGACGGGGCTGCATTTCCACGACATCGAGCAGCTGCTGCAGGTGCTGCAGCGGCTGGCCGACGACGGCAACACCGTCGTCGTCATCGAGCACAACCTCGACGTGATCAAGACGGCCGACTGGCTCGTCGATCTCGGCCCCGAAGGCGGCCATCGCGGCGGCGAGATCCTCGCAGCCGGCACGCCGGAGCAGATCGCCGCCAATCCGCGTTCGCACACCGGCCGCTTCCTGGCCCGGCTGCTCAGCGGCAACGGCAAGAAGAAGGAAGCGGCCTGATGCCCGGCGACGCATCGGCGGTCGCGACGGCCGCCGGCAAGCAGCTCGCCCGCGTGCCGGTCGGCGTGCGCTGGGGCGATCTCGACGCGTTCAACCACGTCAACAACGCGCGCTTCCTGGATCTGGTCCAGGAAGCGCGGCTGGTCTGGCTAGCCGGTCTCGACGGCGAATGGATGAGCGAGACGTTCAAGCCGGTGCTCGCCGCGACGCAGATGAACTACCGGCGTCAGCTCGGCTGGCCGGCCGACATCGTCGTGGAGCTCGGCGTGCAGCGGCTCGGCAACAGCTCGCTGACGATCGCGCACCGCATCGTCGCGAAGGACGACGATGCGCTGCTCTATGCCGATGGCCACGTCGTGCTGGTCTGGATCGATCCGGCCAGCGGGCGCTCGCTGCCGCTGCCTTCGGCCGTGCGCCGCGCCTGCCGCTGAGCGTCCCGACGCGTGGCGATCACACGACCGGCCGCGGCCGGTCTTCGGGCAGCAGTCCGTAGACCGCCATGGTCACGGCGCGGCCGTGGAACTGCACGCGATTGCGCGCCTCGCCTTCGCAGCGCGCGCCCAGTGCGGACGCGACGCGATGGCTCGCGGCATTCCCGGGCTGCACGAGAATTTCGATGCGCTGCAGGCCGAGCTCGCCGAACGCGAAGTCGACGGCCAGTGCCGCCGCGCGGCGCGCATGGCCGCGGCCAGTCTTCGCCGTCGCGATCCAGTAGCCCAGGGCGCCGCGCCGGTTTTCCCAATCGATACTGTTGATGCCGACGCTGCCGACGATGTCGCCGCCGGCGTCGAACACGCCGAACGGAAACGCACCGCGCTGCTGCCAGGCCTGCGTCGACCAGGCGATCCACGCGACCGCCTCGGCGTGCCCATAAGCCGGCGTACACCAGGCCAGCCACCGCGACAGCTCGGCGCGCGAACTGTCGACGGCGCGATATAACGCGTCGGCGTCGCCGTCCTGCCAGGGTCTTGCGATCAGATCGCCGTCACGAAGCTGCATGAGCGCACCGTCGGAGTTTTCGCCGAGCCTAGCAGGCCGCCGGCGTGACGCGCTGCGCCCGGCTCCGGCGACCTGTCGTGACGCATGCCGCCGCGATCACGGCGACCGCGCCCGCTCAGTGATGCACGTGTTCCGTCGCCGCGGCGTCGGCGTCGCGCACGACGAAATCGGCCGTCGCCGTCGTCGCGCCGTCGTCGAGATCGAAGATCACTGTCGCCGTCGCGCCGGCGGCGAGCTCGCGCTGCGGCTGCATCAGCATCAGGTGCTTGCCGCCGGGCTCGAGCACGGCCTCTTCGCCCGGCGCGAGGCGCAGCGCCTCGATCTCGCGCATGCGCGCGACACCGTCTTCGACCACGGTAGCGTGCAGGCTGACGTCGCCGAACGCATCGCTGCGGATGCGCCGGATCTGCAGCGGCGCGTCGCCGACGTTGCGCAGGGTCGCATAGCCGGCGCGCATGCTCGCGGCCGGCGGCGCCGTGCGTATCCAGGCATCGTCGACGGCGAGCCGGCCGGCCGCCTCCACCGCGCCACTGCCCAGTGCGAGAACGGCAGCGGCCGCCCAGCGAATACGCACTCGCTTCATCCTGCTCTCCCGATTGCCGTCCGTCGTCGTCGCTATGATAGTTTCGACCGCCCCCGTTCCGCGCCGCCGCGGGCTGCGACCGAAGGTCGCGGACCCGCGTTCCACGGCCCTCGCCCCGGAGAATCGCATGCTAGACCTGATCCGCCACGACGACATTCTCGAGCTGCGCCTGGCCCGCCCGCCGGTCAATGCGCTCGATGCCGGACTGATCCGCGCGCTGCGCGAGGCGATCGAGGCAGCGCCGGGCGACGGCGCACGCGGCCTGATCCTGTCGGGCCGCAGCGGCATGTTCTCGGGAGGGCTCGACGTGCCCTCGCTGCTGCAGCTCGACCGCGACGCCATGACCCAGGTCTGGCGCGATCTGTTCGGCGCCTGCGCCGCGCTCGCGCGCTCGCCGATCCCGAGCGTCGCGGCAATCACCGGGCACAGTCCGGCCGGCGGCGCCGTGCTGGCCATCTTCTGCGACTACCGCGTCATGGCGCGCGGCGCCTATCGCATCGGGCTCAACGAGGTGCAGGTCGGCCTGGTCGTGCCCGAGCCGATCCAGCGCGGCCTGCGCCGGCTCGTCGGCGCCTACCGCGCGGAGCGGCTCATGGTCGCCGGCACGATGCTCGATGCCGAGCAGGCGCTGGCGGCCGGCTTCGTCGACGAGCTCGTCGACGTCGACCACGTCGTCGCGCGTGCGCAGATCTGGCTGCGCGAACTGCTCGCGCTGCCGCCGCAGGCCATGAGCGGCACGCGGCGCATCGCCCGCGCCGACCTCGCCGGCAGCTTCGACGAGGAAACGATCTTCAATGTCGAGGAGTACGTCGACGGCTGGTTCGGCGACGAATCGCAGCACGTGCTGCAGGCCTTGGTCGCGAAGCTCAAGTCCAAGGGCTGATCCCCGCGGCGCCGGCGCACGAGAGCCGGCGCCGATTCGCGCTCAGGCCGCGCCGCGCGCGACCGGCCGCGCCGGATCGGCAATCCAGCCGCTCCAGGACGGCGCGAAGATGCGCGAGCCGGCCAGGCCCGCGTGTTCCATCGCGAGCAGGTTGTGGCACGCGGTCACGCCGGAGCCGCAGGAATGCACGACGGCCTCGGGCGCATAGCCGTCGATGACGGTCTCGAATTCCTCGCGCAGCGCGTCGGCGTGCTTGAACAGGCCGGACGCGTCGATGTTGTCGGCGAACGGTCGGTTGCGCGCGCCCGGAATATGACCGGCGACCTTGTCGATCGGCTCGACCTCGCCGCGGAAACGCGCGGCGCCGCGCGCATCGAGCAGCAGCAGCGCGCCGTCGCGCAGGCCGGCCGTGAGCTCTTCCGCATAGACGATCTGGTCGGTGGCATAGGCCAGGTCGATGGCCTCGCCGGCCTGCACCGGCGTCTCGCTGCTCAGCGGCAGATCCGCGGCCGACCAGGCCGCATAGCCGCCGTCGAGCACGGCCGCGCGGCGATGGCCGATCAGGCGCAGCATCCACCAGAGCCGTGCCGCCGTGGAACCGTTCGCGTCGTCGTAGGCGACGACCTGCAGGTCCGGCCGCCAGCCCCAACGCCGCAGCACGGCGGCGAAGCGGTCGATGTCGGGCAGCGGATGGCGGCCGAGTCCCTGCTTGGACAGATCCGACAGATCGCGGTCCAGGTGCGCGTAGTGCGCATTCGGCAGATGCGCCGCATGCCAGGCGTTCTCGCCCTTCCGCGTGTCGCCGAGCTCGAAGCGGCAGTCGACGAGCAGCAGCTCCGGCGAACCGCAGAATTCGGCGAGTTCCTGCGGCGAGATCAAGGTCGTGAACATGGTAAACCTCTGCACGAGTCGGACATTGACTGTCGTTGTTCGAACCCACTCGAATCGAGGAAGCGCCCGAATGGCGGCAGCGCAAGCGTCCGGCGAAACGTTTGACGAGCGCCGCAGTATGCGATGAGCGCACGGATACGAGACCGGACTTCGCTCAAGGGACGGCCTCCATGCGGCGCAGCAGATTCACGAGCATGGCTGCGGTCGCGCCCCAGATGCGCCGTCCCTCGTAGTCGTACTCGTAGATTTCGCGGCGGCGGCCGCGCCAGTCGATCTCGCTGCGGCGCAGGTTGGCCGTGTCGAGCAGGAACCGCAGCGGCACCTCGAACACTTCGGCGACTTCGCGCGGATCCGGCGCGAGCACGTAGTCGGCCGAGACTTCGGCGACGACCGGCGTGACGCCGAAGCCGCTGATGGTCTCGAAGCAGTCGAGGAAACCCAGCGGCTGCACGAGTCCGCGCGCGATGCCGGTTTCCTCTTCGGTCTCGCGCAGCGCCGCGGCGACGGCATCGGCGTCGTCGCGCTCGATGCGTCCACCCGGAAACGCGACCTGGCCCGCGTGCGTGCGCAGGCCGTCGTTGCGGCGCGTGAGCAGCAGCGAGCGCTGTGCGCCGCGCTGCACCAGCGGCACGAGCACGGCGGCCGGCGTACGTTCGCTCGCGCCGAGCAGGTCGGCCAGTTCGGCATGGTTCCAGCCCGGCAGCGACGGCGGATCGTCGAGACCACGCAGCGAAGCCAGCAGGCGCGCGCCGGGATCGGCGCCGGGACTCATGATCGCTGCCGCTCCCGCTCCGGCAGCACCTCGAACATCAGATGACGGCGTTGCGCGTCGCTGAGGCTGCGCCAGGCGGCGATCTCGGCGCCGGTGCGATGGCAGCCTTCGCAATAGCCCTGCGCGTCGAGCTCGCAGATGCCGACACAGGGCGTCAGGATCGCGGCAGGCGGTTTTACTGAGAACATCGTCGTAGGAATGTGGCGATCACGTTGCTAGATTACAACAACCTGAACTGCGAAACGGCCGAGCATGCTCGCACTTGCCACCCGGGTCGTCAGTGATTACGGCAAGGTCCTCGGCCACGTCTCGCCGGGCGTGTACGGCCTGCCGCAGTCGCTGCTGCCCTATCCGAAAGATCGCATACGCGCGGCCCTGCGTTTCCTGCTGCACGAGGTCGCTCCCGAGCATCCCGAGCTGCGCGAAGGACTGGCTCGCGGCTATGTATACCTTGCGCAATTCGTCGACGACGCCGAAGCCGACCTGATCGCACGCGGCGCCGCCGTCGCGAGCGGCATCGGCGACGACGCGTCCGAAGCCGAACCGGCCATGCGCCTGATCAATCGCATCAAGGCCGAGATGGAGCTCGCGCTCGAGGAACTCGCCGGCACCGCCTAGACCGCCGATGCCGTCCTGCCCAGGAAAAAAGCCGCGCGATGCGCGGCTTTTTCGTGTTGCTCACTGCTTGATGTCGACGAGCTTGATCTCGAACACCAGCGCCTCGTTCGGGCCGATGCGCGGCGGCTGGCCACGTTCGCCGTAGGCGAGTTCCGGCGGCACGAACAGCTGCCAGTGGTCGCCGACGCGCATCAGCGGCAGCGCTTCCTGCCAGCCCTTGATGACGTCCTTGACCTTGAACTGCACCGGTTCGCCGCGGGCGAAGGAGCTGTCGAATTCCAGGCCCGAGGACAGCGAGCCGCGGTAGTGCACGGTCACGTCGCTGTTGATCGTCGCGCGCGCGCCGGTGCCTTCCTCGATGACGCGGTACTGCAGGCCCGACTGGGTCGTCACTACGTTCTTCTTGGCCTTGTTCTCGGCGAGGAACTTCTGGCTCTTGGCCTTGTTCTCGGCGGCCATCTTGTCGAACTCGGCCTTGGCCTCGGTCATCATCTTCTGCTGCATCTTGCCGAGCACGTCTCGCATGACTTCCTGCGAGATGGCCGGGTTCTTCTTGCTGTAGCCGTCCTGCATCGCGCGGATGATGGTGTTGATGTCCACGTCCATCTTGCGCTCGACGAAATCCTGGCCGATCTGGTAGCCGATGGAGTAGCTCAGCTTGCCTTTCTCACTCGTGGTGTCCTGCGCGACGACGACACCGGTCGCGAGCAGCGCCGCTGCGGCGACAGACCAACGCAATTTCATGCTTACCTCCAATGGAAAACCTGCCGAGAAATCGACCGGCCCGGGCGTGGCGGCCGCAAAAGAGCTGGTCATGATAGCGAAGGCGCATGCCAGCGGCTACCGTGCCGACCGGCCGCTCGGCTGCCGGTTTTCCGCGCGAAAGCCGCCGCAGACTGCCGTTCCCGAGCTGAACAGCGCCCGCACGCCCCTGCTACCATGACCTTCTTTTGTGTCGGAGCTGCGCCATGGACTATCAGAACCTGCTCGTCGGCGACCGCGGCGCCGTCCGCCAGATCACGATCAACCGGCCGGACAAGCTCAACGCCCTGAATCTGCAGACCCTGCAGGAACTCGACGCGGCCTTCCGCGCCGCGCGCGAGGACGCCGCCGTACGCGTGATCGTGCTGGCCGGCGCCGGCGAGAAGGCCTTCGTCGCGGGCGCCGACATCGCCGAGCTCGCCACGCTGAGCCCGGTCCAGGCCCAGGCGTTCTCGCGCGTCGGGCAGAATCTCATGCGCGGCATCGAGCGTTCGGCCAAGCCGGTCATCGCGCGCATCCAGGGCTTCGCCCTCGGCGGCGGCATGGAGCTGGCCATGAGCTGCCACCTGCGCATCGCCGCCGACCGGGCCCGCCTCGGCCAGCCCGAGATCAATCTCGGCGTGATCCCGGGCTTCGGCGGCACCCAGCGCCTGACCCGGCTGGCCGGCCGCGCTGCCGCGCTGGAACTCTGCCTGCTCGGCACGCCGATCGACGCGGCCCGCGGCCAGGCCCTGGGCCTGCTCACGCGCGTCGTCGCGGCCGACGAGCTCGACGAGGAAGTCCAGGGCATCGCCGACCAGCTCGCCGCGGCCGCGCCGGTCGCCCTGGCCGGCATCCTCGATGCCGTGACCCTCGGCGCCGACTGCGCCATGGACCCGGCGCTGGAGTTCGAGACCCAGGCCTTCGCGCTGTGCTGCTCCACGGCCGACATGCGCGAGGGCACCCAGGCCTTCCTGCAGAAGCGCAAGGCCGTTTTCAGCGGCGGCTGAGCGCTCCTTCGGCCCGCCGCCGGCCTCACCGCCGCGGGCGGGTTGTTGCACGCAGGTTACAGCCCTGCCCTCCCGAAACCGCGCAGCGGTGCGGTTTCGCGATCCGTCGCCGGCCAGGCGCCAGAACCTGTCACACAGCTGAAATAAAACTCCCACGCGACTGCAACAGAGCGCGCGTACAAAGCGCGCCGATACCTGCAGCTCAGCCGCATCCAAGGAGTTCACTGTGCTCAAGACGTTCTCGACGCGCCTCGCGCTGGCCGGCTTCATCGCGGCGGGCGCCGTTTCCGCCCAGGCGGCCGACATTACCGGCGCCGGCGCCACCTTCGTCTATCCGGTCATGTCCAAGTGGTCGGCCGACTACAGCCAGACCACCGGCAACAAGATCAACTACCAGTCCATCGGCTCCGGCGGCGGCATCGCCCAGATCAAGGCCGGCACTGTGGACTTCGGTTCGTCCGACAAGCCGCTCGACAGCAAGGAACTCGCGGAAGCCGGCCTCGGCCAGTTCCCTTCGGTCATCGGCGGCGTCGTGCCGGTCGTCAACATCAAGGGCATCGAGCCGGGCAAGATCCATTTCACCGGCCCGCTGCTCGCCGACATCTTCCTCGGCAAGATCACCAAGTGGAACGACCCGCAGATCGTCGCGGTCAATGCGGGCGTCACCTTGCCGGACGCGATGATCACGGTCGTGCACCGTTCCGACGGCTCGGGCACGACGTTCAACTGGGTCAACTACCTGTCGAAGGTCTCGCCGGAATGGAAGAGCAAGATCGGCGAAGGCACCTCGGTGCAGTGGCCGGTCGGCGTCGGCGGCAAGGGCAATGAAGGCGTCGCCGCCTACGTCAAGCAGATCCCGGGCTCGATCGGCTACGTCGAGCTGGCCTACTCGCTGCAGAACAAGATGACCTACGGCGCCGTGCAGAACGCCGCCGGCAAGTTCGTGCAGCCGAGCCGCGAGAGCTTCCAGGCCGCCGCCGCGAGCGCCGACTGGAAGAACGCCAAGGACTTCTTCCTGATCATCACGAACGCGCCGGGCGAAGCCTCGTGGCCGATCGCCGCGACCAACTTCATCCTGATGTACAAGCAGCCCAAGGACGCCGCGCGCAGCAAGAACGCGCTGGCCTTCTTCAAGTGGGCGCTCGAGAACGGCAAGGCCCAGGCCGAGGCACTGGACTTCGTGCCGCTGCCCGACGAGCTGGTCAAGCAGATCGAGGCCTACTGGGCCGCCGAGATCAAGGCCTGACGAGGAACTCCGGCATCCGCCGGTCGGGCCGGACACCCGTGCTGCGGGTGTCCGGCTTCGCCGCAGATCCGCCGCCGAACGGCGGCGCACAACCAGAAGCCGGAACGTCCGTTCCTGTCGCGGGGCCTGGTGCGCAAGCGCTAGCCCCGTCCGTGTTCCTGATCGCCAGCCGTGACTGACGCATGAGTACCGACCAAGCCTTGCCTGCCGGCGCCCTGGGCGCCCCCGCGGACGCCGTAGCCCGGCGTGCCGACGCCGACCGCCGCGCCGACCGTTTCTTCCGCTACCTCGTCACCGGGGCCGGCCTTTTCGTGCTGGCCGCCCTCACCGGCGCGGCTCTCTCCATGCTCTGGGGTGGACGACTGGCCTTCTCCACCTTTGGATTCGAATTCCTGACCACGACCGACTGGGACGCCGTCGGCAAGAAGTTCGGCGCGCTCGTGCCGATCTACGGCACCCTCGTGACCGCGCTGATCGCGATGCTGATCGCCGTGCCGGTCAGCTTCGGCATCGCGCTGTTCCTGACCGAAGTCGCGCCGCCGTGGCTGCGCACGCCGGTCGCCTCGGCCATCGAGCTGCTGGCCGGCATTCCCTCGATCATCTACGGCATGTGGGGCCTGTTCGTGTTCGTGCCGGTCATGTCGACGACGGTGATCCCGTTCCTGACCGAGCATCTCGGCCCGCTGCCGATCTTCGGCCCGCTGTTCCAGGGTCCGCCGCTCGGCATCGGCATGCTGACCGCCGGCATCGTGCTCGCGATCATGGTGATCCCGTTCATTTCCTCGGTCATGCGCGAGGTGTTCCTGACGGTGCCGTCGCGGCTCAAGGAATCGGCCTACGCCCTGGGTTCGACGACCTGGGAAGTCGCCTGGAACGTCGTGCTGCCGTATACGCGCTCGGCGGTCATCGGCGGCATCTTCCTCGGCCTCGGCCGTGCGCTCGGCGAGACCATGGCGGTTACCTTCGTGCTCGGCAACGCGCACCACCTGACCGCGTCGCTGCTGATGCCGGGCAACTCCATCGCCGCGACGATCGCAAACGAATTCTCCGAGGCCGACAGCGAGATCTACCTGTCCTCGCTGATCGCGCTGGGCTTCCTGCTGTTCATCGTGACCTTCATCGTGCTCGCGATCGCCAAGCTCATGCTGATGCGTCTGAACCGCAACGAGGGCAACCGATGAGCGCCATGGCCGAAAAGCTGTACCGGCGCCGCCGGCTCAAGAACGGCATCGCGCTGGCGCTGGCCAGCGCCGCGACCCTGTTCGGCCTGTTCTGGCTGGTCTGGATACTCTGGACCACGCTGATAAACGGCGTCGGCGCGCTGAAACCGGAGCTGTTCTACCAGATGACGCCCCCGCCGGGCTCCGACGGCGGCCTCGCCAACGCGTTCTTCGGCTCGGTGCTCATGAGCCTGCTCGCGATCGCGCTCGGCACGCCGGTCGGCATCCTCGCCGGCACCTTCCTCGCCGAATACGCGCGCCGCTCGCTGCTAGGCGAAGCGATACGCTTCGTCAACGACATCCTGCTGTCGGCGCCGTCCATCGTGCTCGGCCTGTTCGTCTACACGCTCGTGGTCAAGCAGATGGGCCATTTCTCCGGCCTCGCCGGCGCGATCACGCTCGCACTGATCGTGCTGCCCGTGGTCGTGCGCACGACCGACGAGATGCTCAAGCTCGTGCCGAGCCAGATGCGCGAGGCGGCGCTGTCGCTCGGCGTGCCGCAGTGGAAGGTCACCGTGCAGGTGCTGTACCGCTCGGCCCTGCCCGGCATCGTCACCGGCGTGCTGCTCGCGCTCGCGCGCATCAGCGGCGAGACCGCGCCGCTGCTTTTCACCGCGCTCAACAACCAGTTCTGGAGCGTCGACATGGGTGGCCCGATGGCCAGCGTGCCGGTCGTCGTCTTCCAGTACGCCATGAGTCCCTACGATTCCTGGCACTCGCTGGCCTGGGCCGGCGCGTTCATGGTCACCGTCTTCGTTCTCTGCATCAGTTTGATCGCCCGCGCGATCATCGCCCGCCGGAAGGTAGCCAATGACTAATCTGAACCTGGCCGTCGCGGCCTCGCTCAACGTGACCACGCCGTCGGACCAGACGACGTCGGCGGCGAAGATCACCGCGCGCAATCTCGATTTCTACTACGACGGCTTCCATGCGCTGAAGAACATCCGCATGGACATTCCCGAGAAGCGCGTGACTGCGATCATCGGCCCGTCGGGCTGCGGCAAGTCGACCCTGCTGCGCATCTTCAACCGCATCTACTCGATCTATCCCAAGCTCGAGGCGAGCGGCGAAGTGCTCCTGGACGGCGAGAACATCCTCGATCCGCGCTATCCGCTGAACCGGCTGCGCTCCAAGGTCGGCATGGTGTTCCAGAAGCCGGTGCCATTCCCGATGTCGATCTACGACAACATCGCCTACGGCATCAAGCACTACGAGAGGCTGTCGCGCGCCGACATGGACGTGCGCGTCGAACAGGCGCTGCGCCAGGCGGCGATCTGGGACGAGGCCAAGGACAAGCTCAAGGGCAGCGCGCTCGGCCTGTCGGGCGGCCAGCAGCAGCGCCTGTGCATCGCACGCGCGATCGCGCTGCGGCCCGAGGTCATCCTGTTCGACGAGCCGACCTCGGCGCTGGATCCGATCGCGACCGGCAAGATCGAGCAGCTCGTCGAGGAGCTCAAGAAAGACTTCACGATCGCGATCGTGACCCACAACATGCAGCAGGCCGCGCGCTGTTCGGACTACACCGCGTTCATGTATCTCGGCGAACTGATCGAGTTCGGCGAGACCGAGACCATGTTCACGCGGCCGAGCAAGCAGCAGACCGAAGACTACATCACCGGCCGTTTCGGCTGAGCCAGCGAACCCACGACCATGCCCGAAACGACCGCTTCCCACGAACACATCATCAAGAGCTACGACGCCGAGCTCAGCCGACTGCTGAGCGAGATCGTGCGCATGGGCCAGCTCGCCGGCGAGCAGCTGTCGCTGGCCGCCGCCGCCGTCGACGAACGCAACAGCGACCTCGCCGCGCGCGTGGTCGAAGGCGACAACGCGATCGACGCGCTCGAGCATGATGTCAGCCACGACGTGCTGCGCCTGCTCGCGCTGCGCCAGCCGATCGCGCGCGACCTGCGCGACGTGCTCGCCGCGCTGCGCATCGCCGCCGACATCGAACGCATCGGCGACTACGCCGCCAACGTGGCCAAGCGCGCGATCGCGCTGAACCAGAACGCGCCGATGCGTCCGGCCGCGAGCCTGCCGCACCTGGCCGAAGTCGCCGGCGACATGCTGCGCGACGTGCTCGACGCCTACCGCCGCGGCGACGCCGACGCGGCCGTCGAGGTCTGGAAGCGCGACGTGCAGCTCGACACGCTGTACACGGCCATGTTCCGCGAGCTGCTGACCTACATGATGGAAGATCCGCGCAACATCACGCCGTGCACGCACCTGCTGTTCATGGCGAAGAACATCGAGCGCATCGGCGACCACGCGACCAACATCGCCGAGAACATCTACTTCCTCGTCCACGCCAAGCCGCTCGTCGAGGAACGCCGCAAGGGCGACCAGACGAGCACGATGGTGGGATGAGAGCCGGGAGTCGGGAATGGGGAATCGGTAGAGCGACAGCCGCATCGCAATACCGAGCCTCAGCCCGATTCCCGATTCCCCATTCCCGGCCTTAATACACCGCGAAATCCGCCCGGCAGCCGTTGCTGACCCAGAGGCGGCCGCGCTCGACGCCCCAGGAGCGCGCATAGATGCACGGGCTCGAGCTGTGCTGCCGGTACACTTCGACGTGCCCGCGATACGGCAGGCCGCAGTAGCGCAGGCGGTTGTCGTTGGACTCGCAGCGTATCGTGCGGCGCGGATCGCCGTAGCCGTAGCGGTCGTCGTAATAGTCGCGGCCGCGGTCGCGTTCCTGGTTCGCGATGATCGCGGCGCCGATGACGCCGAGCACGACTGCCGCGGCGACCGCGTTGTCCTTGCTCGACGACGAACTGCCGGCGCCGACCTGGAATTCGGCGCGGCAGCCGCGGTCGACCCAGATCCGGCCGACGTCGTAGCCCCAGGTATCGCCCTGCCAGCAGCCCTGCGAGCTGAGCTGGCGCGTCAGGCGCACGCCGCTGCGTCCGTCCACGGGACAGCTGCGATAGCTGCCGGAGGATTCGCAGCGCACGGTCTCGGCCCGGCTGCGCGGACTGAAGCCGAGCAACAGCAATGCGGCGAACAGGATCAGCACGACGAGTGCACGATTCATGGCTGCTTCTCCTGATGGCGCGCGGCGAAGAACGCGTCGAGCTCGGCGCCGTCGAGCTGGCCGTTCGCATCGGCGTCGAACTTCGCGAAGCTCGGTTCGAGCTGGTCGCTGAAGTCGTCGCGGGCCAGGCGTTTCTGCTCCGCCGCGATACCGCTGCCCTCCAGCCACTGCGGCGGGAATTCGGCGCCGTCGAGCACGCCGTCCCGGTTCCTGTCGCGTGCGTCGAAGCGCCGCAGCATCGCGTTGCGGTATTCCTCGAAGCTGATCCTGTCGTCGCCGTCGCGGTCCATGCGCGCGAGCAGCCGGCTCTTGCGGTCGGCCGGCGCAGGCTCGCCGGACGTGGCGGCGGTCGCGGTGGTCGCGACCAGTGCGGCCGCGAGCCCGAGTACGAAACATCGGATCCTCATGCGTCACCTCCTTGCGTGGTTGCCGGAATGACGCCGCCGGCCGGGGCCGGCCGCGCCGCGGTTGCTTCAGGAAACAGCGGAACGCGTGTTCGCGGCGCGAAGCGCGGCGAACGGCGATGTCGAGGATCGGATACGGCGATGGCCGTCGGGCGCAGCGGTCGTGCCGGGCCGGTGCGCCGGTGCTGCGGCGGCAGGCATTCGGGACGACAGGTGCATGGCCCATCCTCGACGTCGCTGCATTCGTGCAGAGTTTTGCACAGTGCGCGGCTCTGCAGGCGACAGCGGACCAGCCCGCCGCCGTCACTCCAGCGCGATCGCGTGTCCGCCGGCGCGCCAGGCGTCGATGCCGCCGGCCAGCGGACGCACGCGGCGGAAACCGCGTTTCATGAGCTTGCGTGCGACGAGCACGGCCGATGCGTCGTTCGGGCAGGCGCAGTAGACGACGACGTCGGTGTCGTCCGGTACCGGCAGCGGCGTGTCCGCGTCCAGCTCCACGAGCAGGGCGCCCGGGATGCGGCCTTCGCGTTGCTGCTGCAGCAGCGGCCGCGCGTCGAGCACGAGCGGCGGACGGTCCGAGGCGAGCAGTTCGGCCAGCTGCGCCACGCTGATGCGGTCCATGCGCAGCTGGCGGATCAGCAGGCGCCGCTTCCACCAGCGCGTCAGCACGTAGACCGCGAACAGCGCGACGACGAGCAGGCTGCCCCAGCGGCCCAGGCTGGCCAGGGTGCTCAGCACTTCGTCGATGGCATCGCGGAACGCGACGCCGAGCACGACGGCGACGCCGGCCCACAAGGTCGCGCCGATCAGGTCGAAACCGACGAAGACCGGCAGCGAGGTACGCGTCGTACCGGCCAGCGCGGTCGCGAGCGAGGCGAAGCCCGGCACGAACTTCGCGAAGCTCAGCGACGGCGCGCCCCAGCGCGCGTACAGGTTCTGCGTCTGGCGCACGCAGGAATCCGGCGACAGCGACAGCCGGCACAAGGTGCCGAGCACGCGCGATCCGTAGCGCCGGCCGGCCGCGTACCAGGTCAGGTCGGCAAGCAGCGCCGCGACGGCCGCGACGGCCAGCACCTGCAGCGGTCCCTGCGGCGTCGCCGAGCTGACCGCCGCGGCGACCAGCAGCACCGGATAGGCCGGCAGCGGAATGCCGGCCTGTTCCAGCAGCACGCAGAAGAACACGAGCGGCAGGCCGTGATGCTCGATCAGGGTGACGAAGCTGTGCACGGCATTCCGGCTCGCAGGACGAAGACGCCTGACTGTAGCCGCGCGCGGCCTCGCGGCCAATGCACCGTCGTGCCCCGCGCGGCGCAGAACAGCTCCGGAGTCGTCGCGCTCGCGCCGTTGCGACGGCCGTGGCTGCGCCCGCCCGTGTCGACCGGCGGGCGTCGCCATGGCGATGCGGTGGAATACTCGGCCGGCCGTTCGCGACGGAGCCTGCCCATGCGCTGGAAGCGAGTCTTGGCCGTCGCCGTCCTGAGCGCCGCCGGTGCGGGCGCGTGGTCGATCACGCGTCCCGGATATGCGCCGGTGCCCGACGAGATCGCCCGTCTCGTCGGCATCTATCGTCTCGACGACGGACGTCTCGTCGATCTCGCGCCGCTGACGAACGCGCCCGCGCTGCGCTGGCGGCTGCCCGACGGCCGCAGCGGCCGGCTGATCCGCGACGCCGACGGCCGCTGGCAGCGGCGCGCCGGCTGGAGCGACGCGGCCGATGCAACCGCGATCGAACCCGGCAATTGCGCGGCGCCGGCATTGCAGTTCAAGGGCCTGCGCGGCGAACGCCCGGCCTTCGCCGAACAGGACACGCGCTTCGCCGGGGCCGGCGAGACCCTGGCCGGGCACCTCGTGCTGCCGCGCGGCGACGCGCCGGCGCCGGTCGCCGTGCTCGTGCACGGCTCGGAAGCCTGGTCGGCGCTGCGCCACGGCTATTTCCAGCGCCTGCTGCCGGCCCACGGCATCGGCTGTTCGTCTACGACAAGCGCGGCACCGGCGCGAGCAGCGGCCGCTACAGCCAGGACTTCGACCTGCTCGCCGGCGACGCCGCGGCGGCACTGAAAGAAGCGCGCCGCCTGGCCGGCGCACGCGCCGTGCGCGTCGGCTTCGCCGGCGCGAGCCAGGGCGGCTGGATCGCGCCGCTCGCGGCCCGGCACAGCGATCCGGACTTCATCGCCGTGAGCTACGGCCTGGCCGACAGCCCGCTGGCCAAGGCTCGCGAAATCACCGACGCGACCGGCCCGATCATGGCCTCGCGCTTCCGCGACGGCTATGCGCGCCTGGCCGAGCTCAAGACGCGCTACGGCCACGAACCCTGGTAGCAAGACATGCGCGGCGAGTTCACCGGCGATCTCGTGCGCTGACCCGCGTTCGCGCTGCGCGGGTTCGGGCCGTTCTACGACGAGGGCACGAGCTGGACCTACGATCCGATTCCGGCCCTGCGTTCGCTGCAGCCACCGCTGCTCTGGATACTGGCCGGCGCCGACCGCGAAGCGCCGCCCGAGGAAACGCGCCGGCGGCTGCTGTCGGTCGCCGGCCGCGGCAACGTGACGCTCGTCGAATTCCCCGACACCGACCACGGCATCATCGAATTCGCGCAGCAGCCCGACGGCTCGCGCACCGGCACGCGCATCGCCGAGGGCTATCTGCCGCTGCTGATGGACCGGATCCGCGACGGCCGCCTCGGACCCGGACCGTACGGCCGCGCGCAGATCCTCGCGCCGGGCGGCCAGGTACCGTCGAGCCAGGCAAGCGGCGACCCCGGCTGAGCCAAATCCGCTTTTTGCGACGTTGGCGGTTTCCCGCTGCGCCGCCGGAGCACCGTTTTACGCGTGAAACCCGCTGCGGAGCGCGGCCTCGCGGCGTTATGCGCAATCCGTCATGAGATTCTGTTCAGCTACTGGACGCCGCCGACCCGGCGCCCTATCGTCGCCGTTTTGTCCGCCCCCTGACGGAGTTTGCGCCCATGCGCCTGCCCTTGATGTTGGTTCCTGCCCTGCTGCTGGTGGCCGCCTGCCAGCCGGTCAAGAAGGAATCCGCTGCCGATCGCCTCGTTTATCCAGTTTCCAAGAAAGTCGCCCAGGTCGACACCTACCACGGCCAGGAAGTCGCCGACCCCTACCGCTGGCTCGAGGACATCGACTCGCCCGAGACCGGCAACTGGATCAAGGCGCAGAACGACGTCACCAATGCCTATCTCGCCAAGATTCCGGGCCGTGACCGCATCGCCGCGCGCGCGACGGAAATTTGGAATTTCAATCGCTGGAGCGTGCCGACGCGCCAGGGCAAGCAGTGGTTCTGGTTCAAGAACGACGGCCTGCAGAACCAGTCCGTGCTCTACGTCGGCGACAAGCCCGAAAGCGAAGGCCGCCAGCTGCTCGATCCGAACAGCCTGTCCACCGACGGCACGATCGCGCTGAAGGACACGGCGTTCAGCGCCGACGGCAAGTTCATGGCCTACGGCCTGTCCAGCGGCGGCTCCGACTGGGAAGAATGGCGCGTGCTCGACGTCGCCAGGGGCGAGCCGACCGAGGACGTGCTCAAGTGGGTGAAGTTCTCGGTGGTGGACTGGAGCCGCGACGGCAAAGGCTTCTGGTACAGCCGCTACGACGAGCCCCAGGGCGAGAACGCGCTGAAGGCAAAGAACGAATTCCAGAAGCTGTATTTCCACAAGCTCGGCACCCCGCAGAGCGACGACGAGCTCGTCTATGAGCGCAAGGACAAGCCCGACTACAGCTTCTCCGCCGACGCGAGCGAAGACGGCCGCTACCTCGTGATTTCGGTCAGCCAGGGCACCGAGCGCAAGAACCTCGTGCTCTACCGCGACCTCAAGGCCAAGGGCAGGAACGGCCTGATCAAGGAACTGATCGGCGAATGGACCGCCGAGTACGACTTCATCGGCAACGTCGGCAGCAAGTTCTATTTCCGCACCGACGACGATGCGCCGCGCGGCCGCGTGATCGCGATCGACGTGGCCAAGCCGGCGCGCAAGAGCTGGAAGACCGTCGTCGAACAGAACGACGACGCACTGCAGTCGGCGCACCTGGTCGGCGGCCAGCTCGTGCTGAACTACCTGCACGACGCGAGCTCGCGCCTGCGCCGCTACGGCCTCGACGGCAAGTCCAAGGGCGACATCCAGCTGCCGGGCCTCGGTACGGTCGCGACGTTCCAGGGCCGCCCCGACGACAAGCAGGCGTTCTACAGCTTCGCGAGCTACACCACGCCGACCTCGATCTACCGCTACGACGTGGCCAAGGGCAAGAGCAGCCTGCTGCACGCGCCGACGATGGCGTTCGATCCGAACCAGTACGAAACGCGCCAGGTGTTCTACACGAGCAAGGACGGCACGCGCGTGCCGATGTTCGTGACCGGCAGAAAGGATCTCGTGCTCGACGGCAGCAACCCGACCATCCTCTACGGCTACGGCGGCTTCCGCATCCCGCAGGTGCCGGCGTTCTCGCCGTCGATCGCGACCTGGCTGGACCAGGGCGGCGTGTTCGCGGTGGCCAACCTGCGCGGCGGCGGCGAGTACGGCCGCGAGTGGCACGAGGCCGGCACGAAGCTCAGGAAGCAGAACGTGTTCGACGACTTCATCGCCGCGGCCGAATACCTGATCGCCGAGAAGTACACCTCGCCGCAGCGCCTCGCGATCCGCGGCGGTTCCAACGGCGGCCTGCTCGTCGCCGCGACCGAGCTGCAGCGTCCCGAGCTGTTCGCCGCGGCCGTGCCGGCGGTCGGCGTGCTCGACATGCTGCGCTTCCGCGAATTCACGATCGGCAAGGCCTGGGAATCGGACTTCGGTTCGGTGCTCGATGCCGACGAGTTCGCCGCGCTGCGCGCCTATTCGCCGCTGCACAACGTCAAGCCCGGCGTCGCCTACCCGGCCACCCTGATCACGACCGGCGACCACGACGACCGCGTGTTCCCGGCGCACAGCTTCAAGTTCGCCGCGGCGATGCAGGCGGCCAATCCGAAGGGCAAGCCGCAGCTGATCCGCATCGACGTGCGCGCCGGCCACGGCCAGGGCAAGCCGACGGCCAAGCAGATCGCCGAAACCGCCGACGTCTACGCGTTCATCCTCAACGCCTTCGGTCTGGCCAAGCCGTAAGCGTCGCCGCGACACGAGCTTCGCCGTTTCTTCGACGCCGGGCGCACCAAGCGCCCGGCGTTTTCGTTTCCGCGGTCCGCTGCAGGGCACCGCGCCGTTCCGGATTGCCCGCAGACCGGCCCGGACCGCCCGCAAAAAAGTCTCCGCGAACACGGATACTCGCGCCGCGGCGAATCGCGCCGCCTGCCCCGTTGCCGCCGTGCGCCTGATCCTGCTGTTCGCCTGCTGTCTCGCCCTGCTGCCCGTACTGCCCGCAGCCGCCGGCGATCCCACCGACGACGCCTTCGATGCACTCCTGTCGCTGCCGCAGGCGCAACCGGCCGAGGGCGAGTGGAATATTCGGCACCGGAACCTACTACGCCCTTTGCGCGCCCAGGCGCTGATACGCCGCTGCCGCGGCTAGCGCCGGCGGAAATCGGATTCGTCGACTGCGCGGGCTGCCTGCGCACGGGGCTGCGTGCCGCCTTCGACGTCGAGTACAAAAACTTTTGGAAAAAATTCGAAACCGCCGACCACGCTGATTGCGGCAAACCGCGGCGCCGGGGAGGTCCATTCGCGAAAGTCGCGCGCCGAAGCGACCGGCGAGGACCTGGGGATTCTTCCCTTGCCGTTCTTCGCGGCGTGAAACCCGCGATGACGCGGTTCGCCGCGCTCCCTCGCAATCTACGCCAGCGCGATGCCGCCGGGACCGAAGCGGCGCTCGATCAGGCCGGTGCCGCCGTCGGCGGCGCGCCAGGCCAGGGTGCTCGCACGCGTTCCGTAGGCCTCGCCGCGGATGAAGATCGGCGCGAGGAAGCGCTCGCGTTCGAGGCCTACGCCCGTGTCGGGCAGTTCCGCGTCGACGGGCCGGTTCTCGTCGGCCAGCAGGTCGAGCAGCGCCGCGTCGCCGGCTCGTGCGGCCACCGCGGCCTCGAAGCGCTGCCGCAGCCGCTGCATCTTGGGCCACGGCGCGTCGAGCGGGCCGTTGCTGATCAGGTGCACGCCGGGCGTCAGGCGCTGCGCACGGGCGCGCGGGCTCTCGAGGCACCAGGCCTGCTCGCGGTCGGCGACGACGAGGTTGAACGGCGCGAAGTCGCCGATGCGCCGCACGAGCGCGGAGACGTAGTCGGCCGCGCTCGTTTCGCCGGCGACGAAATCGCGTACGAGCGCACCGCGCGAGGCCGCGCCGCGCTGGGCGTTGAGCAGCCGGATGTTGGTCACCGCAGCCATGCGTCCGCTCTCGTGCAGCGCGAGCCAGCTGCCGCCGGCTTCGAGATCGCGGCCGCCGACGACGCCGGGCAGATCGCTCCAGGGCCCCGCCGGCGCGCTCGCACGCGCATGGAATTCGTCGCGATTGCCGAGCATCAGCAGCGGCCGCTGCGGCGCAACGTCAAGCGCGAGCAGCAACAGGCACATCTCAGCGTCGTCTCATGGTTGCGTGCGGATGCGCGCTGCGCGTCGACAGCGGCGGCACGGCGCCGCGCACGAGTCGCGGCAGCCTCGCCTCGTCCTCGCACGGCAACCGCGTGCGGCCGCACGCGGCGCTCGTCCGCCGCGACCACGGCTCCGGGACGAATGGCGACAAGCCCATCGGCGCCACGCGCGTCCGACCGGGGACAACGCCGCGCATCAGCGGCTGCCGCCGTCGGCGGCGCGGCCGAGTTCGCGCAGCTTCTGCTCCAGGGTGCCGAGGCGCGGATTGCCCGGGCTCAGGCCGCGCGCGGCGTCGAGCGCGCGCCGTGCGTCGCCGGGGCGGTTCTGCGCGACGCGCTGCTCGGCTTCGTCGAGCAGGGATTCGGCCAGGCGCGCACGCAGGGGCGGCAGGCTCGCGTCGGCCGGCGCGAGCTGTTCGAGGGTGTCGACGAAATCGCGCGCGCGGTCGAGCTTCTGCTGGCCGATCGCGATGTTGAACTGGTCGCGCGCGACCTGCGGCAGGCTTTGCAGGCCCGCGAGCGCCTGCGCGTTGCGGCCGTCCAGCGCGAGCGCGGCACGGTACTGGTCGTAGGCCGAAGTGCCCGGCGGCAGCACGAGATTGCCGTCGCGCGCGGCCTTGTCCGCGGCGGCGAGGTGCGCCGCGAGCTTCTGCTGCTGCTCCGGCGTCAACGCCGGCCGCGAGGCCGCGATCTCGAGGCGCTCGCGCAGTTCGCGCAGTTCGCCGCGCGCGGCGGCCAGGTCGGCCGAACCCGGCGCGAGCGCCTCGGCCTGGCGCAGCAGACGCTCGGCCGCGGTCGGATCGCTCTGCTCCAGCGCGGCGTTGGCCTGCACGATCAGCGCGCGCGCGACCTGAGCCAGTCCGGCGCGCGCCTTGGCGTTGCTGGGATCGCGCGCCAGCACGGCCTTGAACTGGGCCAGCGCGTTGTCTTCGCCTTCGCCGGCGATGCGCCCGCCGCGCAGCAGTTCCTCGCCGCGCTTGAGCCGCTGCTCGAGCGCGGCGCCGGCGCTGGCCCGCGCCGCGGTCAGCTCGGCGCGCAGGGTCGGCAGCACCGGATCGTTCGGCAGCGCGCGCGCGATCGCCTCGATGCGTGATGCGGCATCGTCCACTTTTCCCTGATTCAGCAATTCGCGTGTCTGCGCGGCGAGCGCGGCGCCGGCCTTGCGCAGGCCGGCCTGGGCCGGCGCATTGGCCGCGTCGCCGGCGAGCACGCGTTCGTACAGCTCGATCGCGCCGCCGGCGTCGAGCAGCTTGCCCGCCGCCAGCGCGGCCTCGGCCTGGTCGAACAGGCCGGCGACTTCGGTCGTTGCCGCCTCGGCCTGTTTCAGCGCCGCGGCAGCCTGTTCCACCGCCGAGCCGCCGGCGAGCAGCGCGCGCGCATCGGCCAGCCGCGCATGAGCCACGGCGAAATCGCGCCGCTGCGTCGCGGCCTCCGCTTCGGCGACGAGCGCCTCGCCGACGCGGCAGATC
>NZ_JANFVR010000320.1 GCF_024609805.1 Tahibacter caeni
GAGTCGCCGCCGGCGTGAGCGCCGCGACGGCCAGTCTGCTCGCCCGCGCCGCGACCGGCGACGAGGCGCGCGCGTTCGCGCTGCTGGCCGAGCTGTCCGAAGCGCTCGCCGTCTCGCTGGACCTGCGCCAGACCCTGCCGCTCGCCCTGCAGCGCATCGTCGACTACATGCAGGTCGAGGCTGCCTCGCTGTTCCTGCTCGACGAGCCCAGCGACGAGCTCGAATGCAAGCTCTGCGTCGGGCCGGTCGAGCTGACCGGCGCGCGCCTGAAGCGCGGGCAGGGCGTGGTCTGGCGCTCGGTCGTCGAGAAGGCGGTCATCGTCGTCCCCGACGCCGCGGCCGACCCGCGCGTCTACCGCGGCCTAGACGCACAGACCGGCTTCGTCACGCGCAGTCTCGTCAGTGCGCCGCTGACCACGGCCAAGGGCGTCATCGGCGCGATCGAGCTCGCCAACAAGCGCAGCGGCGAGGCCTTCGACGACACCGACGCGGGCATCCTGCGCCTGCTCGCCGCGCCGACGGCGCTGGCCATCAGCAATGCGCGCATGGCCGCCGAACTCGTGGAGCAGCAGCGGCTCAAGCGCGAGTTCGACCTCGCGCGCCGGCTGCAGAAGCTGCTGCTGCCCAAGCGCCGCCGCGCCGGCTTTCCGCTGCTCGCGCTGAACCTGCCGGCGCACGAGATCTCCGGCGACTTCTACGACTATTTCGACCTGCCCGACGGCCGCATCGGCTTCGTGATCGGCGATGTCGCCGGCAAGGGCCTGGACGCCGCGCTGCTGATGACGCGCGCAGCCAGCCTGCTGCGCTGGGCCGGCAAGGACGGCATCGCGCCGGGCGAATGGCTGCGCCGGGCCAACGAGGAACTGTGCCAGACCACGCACGGCGGCCGCTTCGTCTGCGCCGCGGTCGGTTATTACGACCGCAGCAACGGGCTCGTGCAGATGGCCGGCGCCGGGTTTCCGCCGGCGCTGCTGTACCAGAGCGGCATCTGCAGCGAGCACCGTTCCGAGGGACCGCCGCTGGGCATCGTCGTCGGCCAGGAATTCAGAGAGACGCGGCTGCGCCTCGGCGGCGGCGCGCTGTATTTCTTCTCCGACGGCGTGACCGACGTGCGCAGCAACGGCGGACGCCTGGGCCAGGACGGCGCGCGCGCGCTGATCGAGCGCCATGCGGCCGCGCCGCCGGAAGTGCGCCTGCGCTCCATCGTCTCGGAGCTGCGCCAGCTGCGCCTCGTCGACGACACCACACTGCTGCTGCTCGAGGAAAGCCGGCCCAACGCCGCGGTGCTGCTGCTGCGCCAGGTGTTCCCGGCCGAGCCCGAGCGGCTGCGCGGCATGCGCGCGGAGCTGCGCCTCGCGCTGGAGCGCGACGGCGTTGCCGCCGACCTGCGCGATCGCCTCGTGCTAGCCGTCGACGAGGCCTGCTGCAATATCATCCGGCACGCCTATGCCGGAAGCTGCGGCGATATCGTGCTGTCATTGCAGCGTGACGGCGACGTGCTGGAGTTCGAGCTGCGCGACGACGCTCCCGGGGTGGATCCGTCGCGGGTGACGCCGCGGGACCTGGCCGAGTGCCGCGCCGGCGGGCTCGGCGTCAATTTCATCGACGCGCTGATGGACGGCTGGCGCCTGCAGCCGTGCGCCGGCGGCGTCGGCAACGTGCTGTGGATGTGGAAGCGCGTCGTGGCGCCCACGGAGGAACTGCCTTGAACGACCTGACCACGGAGCCGCACGGCAATCTGCTGCTGATCCGCCTCAGCGGAGAAGTCGACCTGTCCTGGTCCGGACGCGTGCGCGACGCGATCATCGAGGCGCTGGAGCGTCAGTCGGTCGGCGTCGACCTGTCGGCCGTCAGCTACATCGACTCGTCCGGCATCGCCGCGCTCGTCGAAGGCCTGCAGACTGCGCGCGACGGCGAGCGCCGCTTCGTGCTCGTCGCGACGAGTCCGGCCGTGCTCGCGGTGCTCGAACTCGCGCGGCTGGACCGTGTGTTCACGCTCGTGCCCGATCTGGCCGGTCTGGCGGCGCCGGAGGCCGGTTGAGCCGCCCGGCCTTCCAGCCGCTGGCGGATCTGGGCCGCGCGACCGTGCAGTCGGTCGCGGGCTTCGGCTATGCCGGCATGCTGCTGGCCGAAAGCCTCTGGTTCGCCGCCTGGGGCTGGCGCAGCGGCCAGCCCGTGCGCCTCGGTGCGATCGTCGCCGAGATGCGCCGCGTCGGCGTCGAGGCGCTGCCCATCGTCTGCCTGCTCGCGCTGACGATCGGCATCATGCTCGGCATCCAGTTCATCGCCGCGCTGAAGGAGTTCGGCGCCCAGTCCCAGGTCGTCGTCGCCGTGGCCAAATCGGTCACGCGCGAATTCGGCGCGCTGATCACGGCAATCCTCGTCGCCGGCCGCTCGGGCTCGGCGCTGGCCGCGCGCATCGGCTCGATGACGGTGTCGCAGGAAGTCGACGCGCTGGCCGTGATCGGCATCGAGCCGGTGCGCTATCTCGTCGCGCCGGCGCTGATCGCGATGCTCGTCATGCTGCCGGTGCTGACCGTGTTCGCCGACGCGGTCGCGATCGTCGGCGCGGCGTTCTACAGCGCGCCGGCGCTCAACGTCCCGGTGCAGGCCTACCTGTTGCAGACCCTGTCGCTGCTCGATCCGGGCGATCTCTGGCAGGGCATCTGCAAGAGCGCCGTGTTCGCCGTGCTGATCACCCTGATCGGCTGCAGCACCGGCTTCTCGGTCACCGGCGGTGCCGAAGGCGTCGGCCGCGCGACCACGCGCGCGGTCGTGCTGTCGATCTGCTACATCATCGTCACCGACATGATCTTCTCGTTCTTCCTGAACCGATGAACGACACGGCCGCGCCATTGATCGACGTGCAGGGGCTGGAGGCCTGGTACGGCAAGCGCCGGATCCTGCACGACGTGGATTTCCGCGTCGAAGCCGGCGAGATCCGCGTGATCATGGGCGGCTCGGGCTCGGGCAAGAGCACGCTGCTGCGGCATCTGCTCGGCCTGCACCGGCCGGCGCGCGGCAGCATCCGCCTGTTCGGCACCGACATCGTGCGCGCCGGCCCGCGCGAGCTGCAGCAGTTGCGCCGCCGGCTCGGCGTGTCGTTCCAGGGCGGCGCGCTGCTGACCTCGATGACGGTCGGCGAAAACGTCGCGCTGCCGCTGCGCGAGCACCATGCCGAGCTCAGCGAGAACCAGATCCGCATCATGAGCCGCATGAAGCTCGAAGTCGTCAATCTCGGCGGCTTCCACGACCTCATGCCGAGCCAGCTGTCCGGCGGCATGGTCAAGCGCGCGGCGCTCGCGCGGGCCATCGTCATGGATCCGCAGCTGCTGTTCTTCGACGAACCTTCGGCCGGCCTCGATCCGGTAGTCTCCGCGGAGCTCGACGAGCTGATCCTGCGCCTGCGCGATGCGCTGCGCATGACCATCGTCGTCGTCACGCACGAGCTGGAGAGCGCGTTCAAGATCGCGGATACGATTACGGTGCTGGACCAGGGCGCCGTGCTGATGACCGACACGGTCGACGCCGTGCGCCGCTCGGACAACGAGCGCATCCAGGACCTGCTGAACCGGCGTCCGCGCGAAGTCGTCGTCGACACCGACGCCTATCTGCGCCGCCTGACCGAGGAAGAGGCATGAACAGGGAACTGCGGAGAGCTCCGTGAAACGCGACCACGTCAACTACACCCTCGTCGGCGCCGTCGTGCTCGCGGCGCTGGGGCTGCTGCTGTTCGCGCTGTTCCTGATCACCGGCAAGCGCGGCGGCGAGGCCGACTACCACACCTACTACCGCAACGTGACCGGCCTGCGCGCCGGCGCGCCGGTGTTCTACCAGGGCTATCGCATCGGCCAGGTCGACGGCGTCACGCCCGAGCGCGGCGAGAAGGGTACGCGCTATCGCGTGACCCTGAGCGTGCGCGCCGACTGGCCGATTCCGCAGGACTCCGTCGCGCGGCTGCAGGCCAGCGGGCTGCTGGCCGACGTGACCGTCGCGATCCGCGAAGGCGACGGGCAGGCGATGCTGCCGGTCGGCGCCGAGATCCGCGGCGAAGAGGGCACCGATGTGTTCGGCGCGATGAACGAGCTTGCCGCCGAGGTCACGACCCTGACGCGCGACCAGCTGACGCCGCTCGTGCGCAACCTGTCCGGCCGCATCGATTCGATCACCGGCTCGCTCGACAAGGGCACGCCCGAAGTGCTGAACCAGGCGCGCGTGCTGCTCGTGCGCCTGACCGAGGCGTCCGAATCGGTCAACGACCTGCTCAAGCCGGCCAACCGCGAAGCCGTCAGCGGCATACTCGGCGACGTACGCGCGCTGAGCCGCGACCTGGACACGACCAAGGCCAACCTGGACCGTGCACTCGGCGACCTGGCCGGGCTGACCCACGACAACCGTGTCCATGTGAACGCGGCCGTCGTCGACCTGCGCGCCGTGCTCGCGACGCTGTCCGGCCGCATCGACACGATCGTCCACCACCTGGACAGTGCGAGCCGCAACGTGGATGAATTCAGCCGCGAGATCCGCAAGAATCCGAACCGTTTGCTGCTGGCGCCCAAGGCCGATACGCCAGAGGAGTCCGAACGATGAGGTTGGCCGCCAAGGCCGTGCTGCTCGCGTCGCTGCTGCTGGGCGGCTGCGAATCCGTGCCGGTGCCCGAAGTGACCTGGTACCGCCTGCCCGATCCGGTGCTGCCGCCGGCGCGCGCCGCGCGCTTCGAGGTGCCCGTCGACGTGGCGATCTTCAGCGCCGACGGCATCTATGCCGACCAGGCGCTGATCTATGCGCTGGACAAGGACGGCCATGCGCTGCGCGCCTACCACTACCGCCAATGGAGCGATCCGCCGTCGCGCATGCTGCAGCGCCGGCTGATCCGCGTGCTGCGCCAGATCGATGCGGCGCCGCAGGTCAGCGACCGCCTGCCCGCGAGCGCGAACGTGCTGCGCATCAGCGCGGTGATCCAGCGCTTCGAGCGCGTCCAGGAGGCCGGCGCCTGGCACGTCGACGTCGCGCTGCAGATGCGCGTGGAGAGTGCCGGCGAGCTGTTGTCGGAGGAAATCTACTCGGCGCGCATTCCGGCGGCCGACGCGGAGATCGCGACGAGCATCGCCGCCTACGGCCAGGCGCTCGATCAGATCTATGCGGCGTTCGTCGCCGAGCTCGCCGGCCTCGGCGCGAAGGTGAGCGCATGAGCGCGACCGCGCCGTCGGCGCTGCGGCTGCGCCAGCTCGATGCGATGGGCGTGGTCGCCTATCGCCTGCGTTCGCGCAGCGACGGCGCGACGGCACCGGCGTCCATCGAGACCGAGACGGCGGTCGCGGCCGCCGGCGCGCGCGTCGCGGTGATCTGCGAGCAGCCGGCGGGCACGGTCGCGGCACTCATCGCGGGCGCGCTCGGCGTGTCCGAGGCCGCCTTGCACTGGCAGGTGCCGCGCGAAGATCGGAAGAGCGTCG
>NZ_JANFVR010000321.1:0-2500 GCF_024609805.1 Tahibacter caeni
TTTCGGACAGATCAAAAGCAAAACGCCATCCCGGAGTGGGATGGCGTTTTGTGGTAAAGGGCCCTGGCAGTGACCTACTCTCGCATGCGGATGCACACTACCATCGGCGCGGGTTCGTTTCACTTCCGAGTTCGAGAAGGGATCGGGTGGTACCAAACCGCTATGGCCGCCAGGGAGACGATGGAGTCGCGCAGTGTTGCGCGGACTCGGCGTTGTGACTTGGGATGTGAACGTAGGTTTGGGACTTGTCTAGCCGGTTGTGTTGTTGAGGCTAGCGAAGCGTCTTGGAGTTATATGATCAAGCCGCACGGGTCATTAGTAGTGGTTAGCTCGGCATTACTGCGATACACACCCACCCTATCAACCAGGTAGTCTACCTGGGCCCTTCAGGGAGCTTGTGCTCCGGGAGGTCTCATCTTGAGGCGCGCTTCCCGCTTAGATGCTTTCAGCGGTTATCGCTTCCGATTATAGCTACCCGGCAGTGCCACTGGCGTGACAACCGGAACACCAGAGAATCGTCCACTCCGGTCCTCTCGTACTAGGAGCAGCCCCTCTCAAACCTCCAACGCCCACGACAGATAGGGACCGAACTGTCTCACGACGTTCTGAACCCAGCTCGCGTACCACTTTAAATGGCGAACAGCCATACCCTTGGGACCGACTACAGCCCCAGGATGTGATGAGCCGACATCGAGGTGCCAAACACCGCCGTCGATATGAACTCTTGGGCGGTATCAGCCTGTTATCCCCGGAGTACCTTTTATCCGTTGAGCGATGGCCCTTCCATACAGAACCACCGGATCACTAAGTCCTACTTTCGTACCTGCTTGATCCGTCGATCTTGCAGTCAAGCACGCTTATGCCTTTGCACACAGTGCGCGATGTCCGACCGCGCTGAGCGTACCTTCGAGCTCCTCCGTTACTCTTTGGGAGGAGACCGCCCCAGTCAAACTACCCACCATACACGGTCCCCGATCCGGATTACGGATCTAGGTTAGAACGTCAAGCACATCAGGGTGGTATTTCAAGGATGGCTCCGCCACAGCTAGCGCCATGGTTTCATAGCCTCCCACCTATCCTACACAGACGAACTCAACGTTCAGTGTAAAGCTATAGTAAAGGTTCACGGGGTCTTTCCGTCTTGCCGCGGGAACGCTGCATCTTCACAGCGATTTCAATTTCACTGAGTCTCGGGTGGAGACAGCGCCGCTGTCGTTACGCCATTCGTGCAGGTCGGAACTTACCCGACAAGGAATTTCGCTACCTTAGGACCGTTATAGTTACGGCCGCCGTTTACTGGGGCTTCGATCAAGAGCTTCGCCTTGCGGCTGACCCCATCAATTAACCTTCCAGCACCGGGCAGGCGTCACACCCTATACGTCCACTTACGTGTTTGCAGAGTGCTGTGTTTTTGATAAACAGTCGCAGCGGCCTGGTCACTGCGGCCCAAGAATGCTCAGCAACGCACGTTGCCACATTCTTGGGCGCACCTTCTCCCGAAGTTACGGTGCTATGTTGCCTAGTTCCTTCACCCGAGTTCTCTCAAGCGCCTTGGGATTCTCACCCTGCCTACCTGTGTCGGATTACGGTACGGTTCAACCGTAGCTGAAGCTTAGAGGATTTTCCTGGAAGCGTGGCCTCAGTGACTTCGCTCAAAGAGCTCGTCTCGGTGCTCGGTGTAAATGAGAGCGGATTTGCCTACCCTCAACACCTACCGCCTTTCCCCGGGACAACCAACGCCCGGTACACCTAGCCTTCTCCGTCCCCCCATCGCACTACGGTTAAGTGCGGGAATATTAACCCGCTTCCCATCGACTACGCATTTCTGCCTCGCCTTAGGGGCCGACTCACCCTGCGCCGATGAACGTTGCGCGAGGAAACCTTGGGCTTTCGGCGGGGAGGCTTTTCACCCCCCTTATCGTTACTCATGTCAGCATTCGCACTTCCGATACCTCCAGCAAGCCTTACGACTCACCTTCACAGGCCTACGGAACGCTCCTCTACCGCGCATTCAAAGAATGCACCCCGAGCTTCGGTACATCGCTTAGCCCCGTTAAATCTTCCGCGCAGGCCGACTCGACCAGTGAGCTATTACGCTTTCTTTAAAGGGTGGCTGCTTCTAAGCCAACCTCCTGGCTGTCTGTGCCTTCCCACATCGTTTTCCACTTAGCGATGATTTTGGGACCTTAGCTGCGGGTCTGGGTTGTTTCCCTTTTCACGACGGACGTTAGCACCCGCCGTGTGTCTCCCATGCTCGCACGTGCTGGTATTCGGAGTTTGCAATGGTTTGGTAAGTCGCAATGACCCCCTAGCCATAACAGTGCTCTACCCCCAGCAGTGATACATGAGGCGCTACCTAAATAGCTTTCGAGGAGAACCAGCTATCTCCGGGTTCGATTAGCTTTTCACTCCTAGCCACAACTCATCCCCTACCTTTGCAACGGGAGTGGGTTCGGGCCTCCAGTCCGTGTTACCGGACCTTCACCCTGGTCATGGCTAG
>NZ_JANFVR010000322.1 GCF_024609805.1 Tahibacter caeni
GCAACACGCCGCGGCTGATCGAGGCGCTGGACCGCGGCGTCGCGCTGGCCCTGGCCCGCGGCGACTACGACAGCGCATCGACCGGCGCCGGCGAGCTGCTCAAGCACGCGCGCGAAGCCGGCCTCGTGCGTGCGCAGGCCGCGGCCGAGGGTTACCTCGGCATCGTCGCGCGGCGCCGCGGGGAGCTGGAGGAAGCCCGCGCGCACCAGGAAACCGCGCTGGCCCTGCGCCGCAGCCAGAACGACCGTTCCGGCGAAGCCCAGGTGCTCATGAACCTCGGCACCGTGCATCGCGACCTCGGCGATTTCGCGCGCGCGCTGGAACTGCAGATCGACGCGCTGGAGCTGCGCCGCTCGCTCGGCGACAGCGAGAAGCTCGACCTGTCGTACCGCAACATCGCGCTGCTCTACCGCGAGATCGAGGACACCGAGCAGGCGCGGCGCAATTTCGAAGCCGCCCTCGATGCCTCGCGCCGGCATTTCGACCCGCAGTCCATGGCCGGCGCGCTCGGCAGCTATGCGAGCTTCAGCAACGATCTCGGCGACGCGGCCAAGGCGCTGACGATGGCGCGCCAGGCGCGCGCGATCGACGCGAGCATCGGCAACCGGCCCTACGTAGGCCTCGAGGATCTGGAAATCGGCCGCGCGCTGATCCGCCTCGACCGCGACGACCAGGCGACCGTCGCGCTGGAGGAAGCGCTGGCCATCGGCCGCGAGCTCAAGCACCGCGAGATCACCGGCGGCGCGCTGCTGCACCTGGGCACGATCGCGCTGCGCGCCGGCGACGAGGCGCTCGCGACGAAGCGCCTCGACGAGGCGATCAGCCTGCTGGCCGAGGCCGGCCTCAAGCCCGCGCTCAGCGAAGCGTTCGGCGCGCGCGAGAAGATCGCGGTCGCGAGCGGCCAGCTCGCCGCGGCGATCGAATTCGCGCACCGCCGCGCGGCGCTGCGCGAGGAAATGCTCGGCACACGCTCGGGCCGCCAGCTCGCCGCGCTGAAGTCGCGCTACGAGCGCGCCGACGCCGACCAGCGCATCCGCCTGCTCAGCCTCAACAACGAAGTGCAGAGCCTGCGCCTGACGCAGCAGGCGCTGCTGCGCAACGTCGGCATCGGCGTCGCCGCGGCGCTGGGCGTGCTGCTCGTGCTGCTCGCGCGGCGCTACCGCACGACGCAGCGGCTGAACCGCGCGCTGCAGCAGAAGAACGCCGAGATCAGCGCGCACGAGGCGCGCCTGGAAGCGGCCAACGCGCAGCTCAGCACTCAGGCCGCCGAGCTCTACCAGGCCGCGATCACCGATCCGCTGACCGGCGCCTACAACCGCGGCCATCTGCTGCGCCAGCTCGACGAGCATCTGCGCCAGGCGCTCGACGCCGGCCGCGACCTGTCGGTGCTGCTGATCGACTTCGACCACTTCAAGACCATCAACGACGAGCACGGCCATCTGTTCGGCGACCGCGTCCTCGCCAACGGCATCCAGATCGTGCGCCAGTGGCTCGAGCCCGGCGACCTCGTCGGCCGCTACGGCGGCGAGGAATTCATCGTGGTCATGCCGGGCCGCAGCGCCGGCGACGCGGCGACGTTGGCCGAACGCCTGCGCGCGAAAGTCGCCCAGGGCCTCGCGAGCATCGGCGAATCGCGCCGCTCGCCGACGATCAGCATCGGCCTGGCCGGCCTGCGCGACTGCGACGCGGCCAGCCTCGAGGAACTGCTCGGCGCCGCCGACGTGGCGGTCTATCGCGCCAAGGCCGAAGGCCGCAACCGCGTCGTGCCGTACGCGGCCTGAGCGGTCGCGGCGCGCACGGTCCGGTTCGCCGCGCGCGGCGAGGTTCCCGAACGCCGCGCGGCTGGCTACTCTGCACTGTCGCACCGCCATGGAGGACTCGCCGCATGGGACAGTTCATCACGATTCCGACGCCGGGCATGCACTGCATCGGCGCCTACCGCGCCGACCCGGCGCAGACGCCGCGCGGCGGCATCGTCGTCGTGCAGGAAATCTTCGGCGTCAACGCGCACATCCGCCGCGTCGTCGACGACTACGCGCAAGCCGGCTACGTCGCGATCGCACCGGCCCTGTTCGACTACGTCGAGAGCGGCGTGGAGCTCGACTACGACGAGGCCGGCGTCGCGCGCGGACGCAGCCTCGTCGCCGAGGTCGGCTTCGACCGTGCGGTCGAGAGCGTCGCGAGCGCCGCGCAGGCGATCGCCTCGGCCGGTCGCAAGGGCGTGGTCGGCTACTGCTGGGGCGGCACGGTCGCATTCCTGAGCGCGACGCGGCTCGGCCTGCCGGCCGTGGTCTACTACGGCGGACGCAGCGTGCCGTTCCTCGACGAGCGCGCGCAGGCGCCGCTGCTGTTCCACTTCGGCGAACGCGACCCGATCATCACTCCCGAACACGTCGCGCTGCACCGGCAGAAGCAGCCGCAGGCCGAGTTCCACGTCTACGCCGCGGGCCACGGCTTCAACTGCGAGATGCGCGCCGACTACGAGCCGACCGCGGCCGCGCTCGCGCGCGAGCGCACCCTGGCGTTCTTCGCGCGCGAACTGGGAGGCGAGGCATGAGCGCCGACGCGCCGTTCGCGCTCGATCCGCGCCTGGCCGACGACTGCTTCGTCGTCGGCGAGCTCGGCTTGTCGCGCGTGCTGCTGATGGACGACCTGCGCTTCCCGTGGCTGATCCTCGTGCCGCGCATCGCCGGCCTGCGCGAGCTCGTCGAACTGTCGCGCGAGCAGCAGCACGAGATGCTCGACGAGATCAACCGCCTCGCCCACGTGCTGCATGCGATCACGCGCCCCGACAAGATGAACATCGCGACCTTGGGGAATGTCGTCGCGCAGCTGCACGTGCACGTGATCGCGCGCCACGTCGGCGACGCGGCCTGGCCCAGGCCGGTCTGGGGCGTCGGCGAGCGCCTGCGCTACGCCGCCGACGAACGCGAACGCGTGCTCGGCCTGCTGCGCGCCGGCCTGGCCGTGTCGCCGGACGCATGAACGGACCGCGCGCGCTGGAGCCGCTCGGCGACGGCGCCGTGCTGCTGCATTTCGGCGACCGCATCGACGCAGCGGTCAACGCCGAGGTGCATGCGGCCGCGCGGCATCTCGCGGCGCTCGACCTGCCCGGCATCGTCGAACTCGTGCCGGCCTATGCGAGCCTCGCAGTCGTCATCGATCCGTCCCAGTGGCAGGCCGACGGCACGACGCCGGCGCAACACTGCATCGCGGCACTGACGCGCGCCTTCGCCGCGCCGTTCGCGGCGACGGCGACGGAATCCGCCGCGATCATCGACATCCCGGTCTGCTATGGCGGCGAGCACGGCCCCGATCTCGCCGAGGCCGCGGCCCGCAGCGGCCTGACCGAAACCGCCTTCACCGTGCGCCATGCGGCCTGCGGCTACCGCGTCGCGATGCTCGGCTTCGCCGCGGGTTTTCCATACCTGCTCGGCCTCGACGCCGCGCTGCAGCAGCCGCGCCGCGCGAACCCGCGCACGCGCGTGCCGGCCGGCTCGGTCGCGATCGGCGGCCTGCAGACCGGCATCTATCCGCGCGAGCTGCCCGGCGGCTGGAACCTGATCGGGCGCACGCCGCTGGCCCTGTTCGATGCGCAGGCGACGCCGCCGAACCGCCTGGCCGCGGGCCAGCGCGTGCGTTTCCGCGCGATCGCCGCGGACGAATTCGCTGCGCTGCAGGCACGCGCGCGCTGACGGTTGCCGCTGCCGCGCGCGTCTGCAATCCTGCCGCGCCCTCCCGCTGCGCCGAGTCCATGAGCTATACCCTGCACTTCTGGTCGTTTCCGGTGCCGCAGACCGAAGCCGAAGCCGCGCAGATCCATCGGCGCCTGAGCGCCGAGCAGCGCGCGAAGCCGAACTCCGCATTCCGCCGCCTCGCCGCGCGGCTGACCGAACGCCATCCGTGCATCACGGCCCTGGCCGACGGCGACGCGCGCGCGGTCTGGTCCGGCGGACCACTGGACGGCGCCTGCGACAGCGGCGTCTACGGCATCGGCCTGCGCAGCGAACACATGGCCGAGGTCGCGCCGTTCGTGGTCGAGACCGCGACGTCAATGGGCCTCGTCGCCTACGACTATCTCAACGGCGTGGTCTGGCTGCCCGGCGGACTGCGCCTGCAGACCGACGGACGTCATGTCGGCGACCACCTCGGCCTGCCGCTGGCAGGTCCGCTGAGTCCTGCGCTCGTGCAGCGCACGGTCTGCGACGCGCTCGAACCGCTGTTCGCGCTGTACGGCATTGCCGCAACTCCCGCGGCCGGCGGCTATCGCCGCGAACACGAGCGCGGCAGCCAGCTGATCCGCTACGTCGCGCGCGATGCCGGCGAAGGCGCCGTCGCGTTCGATCTGGAAGTCGTGCTCGTCGACCGCGCGCTCGGCGCGCTGTACGACCACGTCCTCGCCGCGGCGGGACTATCCGCCCACGAGCGCTTCGTCGCGACCGCGATCGCGAGCTTCGCGACCCTGGTGCGTTTCCAGCGCATGCAGTGCGCGGCCGCGAGGCTGCGCCGGAGCGGCGCGTGCTTCGAGGTCGCATCGATCGAGGAGCTGCGCCGCGCCGCGATCGACCTGCGCCAGTTCGTCGTCGTCGTGCTGCAGGTGCTGCTCGACCGCTGGGAAAATCCGAATGCGATTTCGCAAGCGGTCAACGGCCGCGACGCCGAGCACTGGCGTCCGATCGGCAGCTACTGGCACGACACCGCCGACGGCCTGGCCCGCATCAGCCTGGCCGCGAACCCGCTCTCGACCGAACAGTGCGGCGGTCCGGTCGCCGCGCTGCTGCTGGCCGGCGTCACCGACACGCCGGACCTGCCGGAGGTCGTCGAACGCACGCAGCACCGGATCGCGGCGCTGGAACCGCCGCGGCAGGCCGCGGAACGCGCCAAGCTCGACGCCGTGCTCGACAGCCTGCGCAACAACGGCCTGCTGGGCTGAGCGATGATCGAGATCCTGCGCCCGGGCTTGCTCAGCAGCGTGCAGGACCTCGGCCGCCGCGGCCATGCGGCGATCGGCGTCGGCGGCGCCGGCGCGATGGACCGCAATGCGCTGACCCTGGCGAACTGGCTCGTCGGCAACGACGCCGGCGCGGCCGCACTCGAATGCACCTTGAGCGGGCCGCGCCTGCGCTTTGCGGCCGATGCCTGCATCGCCTGGTGCGGCGCCGACGGCGATCTGATGGTGAACGGACAGCCGCTGCCGACCTGGCGGCCGGTGCCGGTCGCCACGGGCAGCGTGCTCGATGCGGCCGTACTGCGCCGCGGCGCACGCGGCTATCTCGCCGTCGCCGGCGGCATCGCCGTCGAACCCGTGCTCGGCAGCCGCAGCGTCGACGTCAACGCCGGCCTCGGCCCCTGCGCCGGCCGCGCGCTGCAGGCCGGCGACCGGCTGCCGCTC
>NZ_JANFVR010000323.1 GCF_024609805.1 Tahibacter caeni
CCTCGCGCGGCGGCAGGCGCACCGGCGGCGGATGTGCGCCGAAGCGCCGCGGACGCCTGGCCTCGACGCGCGGTACGGGCGCGAGCGCCGCTTCCAGTGCCGCGTGATTCACCGGCACCCCGGCGGCGAGCAGCGCCGCGGTCGCGCCGAGCACCGTCTCGATGCCGTCGCCCTGCCGGTCGAGGCTCACCACGAGCGCCTCGCGCGCGCCGAGCACGTGACGGATCGCGCGGCCGAAGGTGCCGCCCGGCCCGTGCTCGACGAACACGCGCACGCCGTCGTTCCAGGCGTTCTCGACGAGCGCACGGATGTCGATCGTGCCGACCGCCTGGGCGAGGATCGCCTGCGCGCAGGCCTCGGCATCCGGCGCATAGGGCCGTCCGCTCGCGGTACCGTAGACACGCCCGCGACGCGGCGCCGATGTCGCGCGGCGATGCACGTCCAGCCACGCGCGCTCGACGCCGCGCAGCTCGGGCACATGCACCACGAGCGAATAGTCCAGATGCAGGCAGCGCGCCGCGCCGAGCCGTTCGACCACGCGGGCGCACTGGGCCGCGTCGCCCGCGACCAGGCAGCTCGCGTCGTCGTTGATGATCGCGATGCGCACGCGATCCAGATCGGCCAATGCGCGGCGCACCTCGTCGAGCGGCGCGGCGACGGTCCAGCATTCCCAGGCGGCAGGCTCGCCCCACGCGCGCGCAAGGACATCGAAGCGGCCGGCGAGCTCCCGTTCGAGCAGGCCCGACGACTCCATGTCGTCCATCAGCGCGTCGACATCGTTCCAGACGCCCGCCGCGACCAGCGCGTTCGTCTCTCCCGACGAATAGCCGAGCCACGCGTCGGGTTCGAGGCCGAGCAGGTCCTCGCTCAACGCGAGATGCAACTGCGACAGCGCCGAGGAACCGCACAGCTGATCGAACACGCCCGGCGCCGCGTCACCCGCCGAGAAGGACCAGGCCAGCGCGGTCGCGAGACGCCGGCTGCGCGTGCGCAGGCGCTCGTGCAGTTGCGGCAGGTGCAGCAGCAGGTCGCGGCCCATGCCGCGGTACGACGCGCCCGCGCCCGCAAACGCGAAGGCGACCTCCCCGGCGATCGGCCGTTCGCGGAAGAAGACGCCGCGGCCGGCGGGCGCACCCGCTTCCAGATGTGCGATCGCTCGCGCGCGCACCGCGGCCAGCGAGGATTCGGTCGCGACGAGCACGCAGCGCGCCGGGCCGTCCAGGCCGCGACGGTCCTGCTTCAACGCGGCGATCACCTCATTCTTGTCCGCGCCTGCGAAACAGTGCAGCCGCGCGACGGCCTGCTCGGCACGGCGCGGATGCGCCGGGGCCTCGACGAGATCCGCCGCGCGACGCGGCCCGGCGCTGAGCCACGGCGTGCCGTCGAAACCGCGCCGGTGGTGCAGCGCGAGCGCGGCGGCCGCCGTTTCCACCAATCCGAAAGCGGCCTGCGCGTAGCCGAACCGCTCTCGCAGCAGCGAGTTCAGTCGCGGCGGCGCCGGGGTCGCGACGGACGTCGCAGCGACGGCGGCCTCGTCCACGAGCGCATACACCCGATCGCCGTCGCGCTGCGCGTCCTCGAGCCGCTTCAGCACCAGGGCCACCGCGGCGTCGCCGGGCTCTTCCCCGCTCGCGGCGCGCTGCACGGCCTCGCAGCCGAAATCGACCGCGCCGACGATCGCCGCGTCGAGCTCGCCGCGCGCGAGCGCACGCGCCGCGATGCGCAGCGCATGCGTGCCCGACGCCGCACCGGCCTGCAGCGTGAACGAGGGGCCGCCGAGGTCGAACTGCGAGCTCAGGCGGTTGGCCGGGATGTTCGGCATCGAACCGAGTACCGCGGCGGCCTCGAGCGCCGGCACCAGCGCGGCGCGCGCGCGCGCCGCCCAGTCGTCGTCGCGGCCGTTGGTGAGCCGCCAGCGCGCACCGTGGCGTGCGACTTCCGGGTCGGGTTCCAGGCCGATCAGCACCGCGCTGCGTTCGCGCGGCAGCGGATTCGTCTCCGCGAGCGCCTCGCGCGCCGCCGCGAGCAGCGCGAGCTGCTGCGGCAACGCCTGTTCGAGATCGCGTGGCGGAAACCGCAAGCCGTCCACGTCGAGCTCGAACGAGTCCATGCGGCGCTCGCGCAGCGCGCGAGTGTCGGGATCGGTGCCGCCGTCACGCGCCGCGCAGTCGCCGAACAGCGCTTGCGCGAACGCGGCGCGATCGCATGCATCGGCGATCTTCGCGCCGATGCCGACGATCGCAATCGGACTGCTTCCCGTCTGGACGCGCTCGCAATGGATGCTCGCATCGTCTTCCGAAACGATCAGATGCGCGTTGTTGCCGCCGAAGCCGAAGGCGGAAATCGCCGCAATGCGCGGAGCGTCGCTCGTCCACGGCTCGGCGTCGCGCAGCAAACGGAACGGCGTCTGCTCCAGCGCGGGAGTGGCGTCCTCGCAATGCAAGGTCGGCGGGCGCACGCGGTTGCGCATCGCCTCGAGCAGCTTGATCAGACCCGCCGCCCCCGCGACCGTGATCAGGTGACCGAGGTTGGATTTGAGCGAGCCGATCGGCAGGTCGCGCGCCGGCGCGAACACACTCGCGCTGCTGCGCAGCTCCGTCGCATCGCCCACCGGCGTACCGGTGGCGTGGCATTCGAGCAGCGAAACCTGCATCGGCGCCAGGCCCGACATCGCATAGGCAGCGCCGATCGCGCGCTGCTGACCCTCTTCGCTCGGCGCGAGAAATCCTTTGCCGCGGCCGTCGTTCGACAGCCCCACTCCGCGAATCACGCCGTGGATCGTGTCGCCGTCGCGGCGCGCGTCGGCCAGGCGCTTGAGCGCGAGAAACGCCGCCCCCTCGGCCGGCACCAGTCCGTCGGCGTCGCGATGAAACGGTCGCGAGCGGCCGGACTTGCTCAGCGCGCCGAGCGCACAGAAGCCGACGTGGAGGAAAAGATCGTCCGCGCGCTGCACGGCTCCGGCGAGCATCACGTCGGCGCGGCCGTCGTGCAGCGCGTCGCAGGCGAGCTTGATCGCGTAGAGCGACGAGGCGCAGGCGGCGTCGAGACAGAAGCTGCCGGCCTCCAGCGCCAGCGCGCGCTCGAGCATCGCCGCGGTGCCGCCGCTCATGAAGCGGTTGCGCGGATCGACGGCGTTCGCTCCGTCCCCTGCCTCGCCCGTCCACACCTGCTCGCAGAACGCGGCCATCTGTGCGGTCGGGAAACCGAGGTTGCCGAAGATCGCGCCGACGCGACCCGGCGCGCGCGTCTCGCGCAGCGCTTCGCGCGCGCAATGCAAGGTCCAGTGCACCAGCGGGTCCAGCCCTTCGAGCTCGGCGACCGCAACGGCGAAGCCGTCCGGATTCCAGATCGACTCGAACCCTTCCACGTAGCCGCCCCGGTCCGACCACGCGCGATCCGGTTGCGGCGCATCGGGCGCGCACAACGCATGCTCGGGCGCCAGACGCCAGCGGTCCGCGGGCACGCGCGCGACGAGGTCGCGTCCGTTGACGACGGCTTCCCAGAGCGCGGCCGGGCTCAACGCACCCGGCAACACGCAGGCGCGTCCGACGATGGCGACGGGCTCGAACGAGCGGGACTCGGACATGCGGCTAGTTCGGCAGCGCGTGGTTCTGCACGCCGAGCATCTCGGCGTAGCGCTTTCCGCTCTTGTCGGTCAGCACGATGTCCGTCGTGGTGTCGCTGGTTCCGACCCGGCGCACGTACGCGGTGGCGGTGATCGGGCCGGCGATCGGCTCGGTGCCGAAGTGGCGCAGCTCGGCGATCGCCGTCGGCAGCGTCTGGCCGCCGAGCATGCGCCGGCCGTGCAGCGCGGCGATCTGCAGGCCGCCGTCGAGCGCCGCGACGTCGAGCGTCCAGTGCTGGCCTTCCCAGCCTGCCGCGTCGACGCCGCGCACCGTCGCACCGATGCCCTCGTCGGAAATGCCGTGCACTTCGTCGATCAGTTCGAACTGCTTGCGATGGAACAGCAACTCCGGATAGATGCGTTCGCCGCTCCACGGGTCCAGAGCGAGCCCCGGCGTCTCGCGCCTGGCTTTCGGCGGCTCCGGCAGCAATTCCGCGCGCGCGCTGTAGTTCAGCGCGCCGCGCGCATCGCGCACGGTCATCAGGAGCTGCGCGCCACGCTCGCTCGGCAACGGCGTCGCCTCGATGCGGCAGCGATCGCCGCCATTCTCGAAACCGGCCAGCCGTATGCCCTTGAGCACCTTGAGCTCGTGCAGGCCGGCCAGCGCCAGGCCCGGGCGGAAGCTGCGCGCCGCACGTGCCATCCATTCGGCGACGAGCACGACCGGCACCACCGGCGTGCCTTTCACCGCGTGGCCTTCGAGGAAGGCGTGGCTGGCGCGCGAGACGACGAGCTCGACGCCCTGCACGCGCGCCTGCGCACCGTCCATCAGCAGCGCTTCGCCGCGCGGCTCGCCGCCGAGCACGAGCTCGATGTCGGCCGCGCGCGAGTCTCGCATTTCGTCGGCGAACATTTTCGCGCCGACGTCGAGCGGGACCATCGGCACGCCGAGCTCGGCGAAACGCGCCTTCAGCGCCGGCGTGACCATGCCGCCTTCCCAGGGCCCCCAGCCCAGCGACTTCGCGCGCAGGCCCGGGCGCTTGCGCGCCTGCGCCGCGACGACCTTGGCCAGCACCTCGTTGGCCATCGCGTAGTCGCTCTGCCCGGTGTTGCCGCAGCGCGCCGACACCGACGAGAACACGCACAGCAGCTTCAGCGGGTCGGCCGCGGTCGCGGCCAGCAAGGCGTGCAGCCCGCCTACTTTCGTGCCGAAGACGAAGTCGAACTGCGCGAGCGTCTTGTCGGCGATGCGGCGGTCGGCAAGCACGCCCGCGGCGTGCACGACGCCCGCGATCGCCCCCCAGTCCCGGCGCACGCGCGCCAATGTCGCGGCAAGCGCGGCGGCATCGTCGACCGCAACCGATTCGTAGCGCGCCTGCGCGCCTTGCGCCTCGATCGCGGCGAGCGTCGCGCGGATCTCGCGTGCGCCGAGGATGCGGTCGACTTCCCTGGACAGCTCGTTCGGCGTGAGCGACGCGCCGCGCGCGAGCACGATCCGCTTCAGCTGCGCCTCGTCGACTACGCCGGCGCAATCGGCGGGTTCCTCGTCCAGCGGCGTGCGTCCGAGCAGCACGAACCGCGCCTTGCATTGCCCGGCCCACTCCGCGATGCACGCCGCGGTCACGCCGCGCGCGCCGCCCGAGACGACGACGACGTCGCCGGCAGCGATTGCGCCGACCGACGGACGCACCGCGCGCGCGACGCTCCTGAGCGCGTAGCGGCCGCCCGCGGCAGGCAACGCCACTTCGATCTCGCCGCCGCCGCGCAGCAGCTCGTCGGCGATGGCCCCGGCGAGCGCCGC
>NZ_JANFVR010000324.1 GCF_024609805.1 Tahibacter caeni
GCCAATCAGCTGCTGCAGATCGGCGTCGGTCTCGCCTGCGCATTCGGCACGGCCGGCATCGTCGCCTGGTGCGGCTGGCGCGAGCGCGCGCTCGCCGCGCCGGTGCGCGCGACCGCCGTGCTCGCGGCGGTCGTCGCGGTGTTCTGGCTCGCGAACGCGCGCATGCTGATGCACAGCCACGAGATCGTGCATGCGCAGCTGCTGACGCTGAGCGTCAGCGTCGCCGTGCTCGGCGTCTGGCAGGCGCACGTCGCCGGCTCCTGGCGCTGGCTGGCCGTCGCGACATTGGCCTGCTGCGTCGCGACGTTCTCGTTCGGTTCCGGCCTCGCGAGCTTCGTCGCTGTGATCCTGCTCGGCCTGCTGCTGCGCCTGCCGCGCGCGTGGCTGCTGCTGCCGGGCGCCGGCATGGCGCTTTGCCTGTTCCTGTATCTCGTCGTGCTGCCCGGCGACGATTCCGTGCGCGAGGTGATCGCATTCCGCCCGCTCGACAGCCTGATCACGAGCGCGCGCTGGCTCGCTTCGCCGTGGATCAACGGCTGGCTCGGCCTGGCCGATCCGCCGCTGTATCCCTGGATCGCCGACAGCGTCGGCCATACCTGGCTCGGGGCCGTGCTCAAGGACTCCGCATCGCTCGTCGATGCGCTGCCCGGCGCGAACTGGCGCACGACGACGTCGGCGCTGCTCGGTTTCACCGGCATGGCTGCGCTGGCCGCGGCATTCCTCGGCCGGCTCCAGCGGCGGGAAATGCCGACGCGGCTGGAAGCCGTCGCGCTCGGCCTGGGCCTGTTCGCGGCCAGCTGCGCCGGCATCGTCGGGCTGAGCCGTCTCGACTACCTTCACGACAATCCCAATCAGGTTTTCGCCGACCGTTATCTCGTCTGGCCCTGCCTGTTCTGGCTGAGCCTCGCGCTGCTTGCGCTCGCTCGCGCGGCGCGGCGCGGGCGCCGTTCCTGGATCGCTGCAGCGCTCGGCCTCGTCGTCGCCGCGCCGCTGCTCGTCACGCACCGCTACTACAGCGCCTGGTCGGCGGCGGTCTATCAGGGCGCGCAGCGGTTCGCAGCGGCGGCGCGCTCCGACGTCGTCGATCCGGCGATGCTGCCGAATTCGGCCGACGCGGACCCGCAGACCGTCATGAAGACGCTCGCACTGCTGCGCGAGCGGCGTCTGGCGATGTTCGCGCCGACCTGGCTGCCGGTCGGCGCCGTATGGGACGGCACCGTCGCCGACGACGGGCTGTCGGTGAGCCTGCTCGCCAGCGAACCGGTGATCGACGCCGTCAGCGGACGCACGGCGCTGCATTTCACCGGGACCGTGGACGAGGGCATACGCCGCGTCGCCGGCGGCCCGCTGGCCGTCCTCGACGCGCAGCGCCGCGTGCGCGGCTATGCCCAGTTCAGCTTCATCCGGCCCGGCGCGAAGGCGTTCCGGCTGACCTTGCCGGCCAAGCGCGGCTTCGACGGCTATATCGCCGACTACGATCCGGCGGAGACCTACGAGCTCGTGCACTGGGACGAACGCGCGCGGGGCCATGCGCGCCGGCTGCTGCGCCTGCACGATGCGGCGATCGTCGCCGCGTCGACGCCGCGCTGAGCGCGGCTGGTGTCTCGCGGTCCCGGCCCGAAACCGTCGCGGCGCGGCGGCGCTGGTCCGCGTCCGCGGCACGGCGGTGAGACCGGCGCCGCGGCGATCACCAGGTCGGCTCGATCACGATTCCCTTGTCCTTCGCCATGAGCTGGATTTCGAGATGCAGGCACGGACGCAGCGGCGGGATCGTGCGCTCGAGCCAGCGCGTCAGCACGTTCTCGGGCCGGCCGAGGTAGCCCGGCGAATACTCGGGCAGATGCTTGGCCTTGACCGTGTTGAACTCGTCGGACAGTACGCAGAAGTAGTAGATGATCTCGCGCAGCGAGTACTCCTTCCAATGATGTCCGTAGGTCGGCGTGCGCAGGATCTCCAGCGCCGTCGGTCCGCCGCCGAAGCGCTGCAGCACGCGCAGCGGATCCCAGGCCCGGCCGCGCAGCGCGTAGTAGTTCGGCGTCGTCACGACGATGCGGCCGCCCGGCCGCAGCACGCGATGGATCGCCTTCCACATGGCGACCGGATTGAACGTGATGTGCTCGAGGATCTCGGTGAACAGCACGACCGAGACCGAATCGTCGGCGAGGCAGCTCAGCGCGTCGGCTGGCTGTTCCAGGTTGCTGCAGCTGATCAGCTCGATGCCGAGCTTCCCGGCGAGCGCGACGACGGCTGGGTGTTCCATCGACAGCGGCAGATCCATGGCCGTGACCTTGAAGCCGTCGGTCGCGTAGAGCGCACCCTGGTGCAGCCAGTGCGCGCCGATGTCGAGGACGTGATCCTGTTCGTGACGCTGCCAGCCGCTGTCGAATTCCGCCTTGGTGGCCAGGAAGCGCGGGAAATGATGCCGCAGGTAGTCAAGGTCCGTGCCGCCGGCGGCGACCGCCATCGTTTCGAGTTCCGCTAGCGTGATCATCGGATCTTCATGTCTGCGCAATGAAACGCCGCCGGCAAAGGCCGGCGGCGTGAACGGCGTGATCGCCGAGTCGAAGTGGAGCAGCGTCACCGTTCCGGGAGGCCGGCGGAGTCAGCGTGCAGTGACGACCGAGGTCGCATCGGGCACCGGATTCTTTCCGAGGAAAGGATCTTCGCTGCAGTTGTTGACCGCATAGTACTCGAAGAAATAGCCCGTGTACGGCTGTATCCAGGGGATGGTCACGGTGTTCGTGCCGGCGTTGCAGGTCATCAAGGTCCGCGTGACCGGCGCGGTGTAGCTGCGCAGATAGACCTTGTAGGCCGGCTTGCCCGGTGCCGGCAGGCTCGTGATCGTCGCGTCGATCGTGCACGTGCCCGCGCTGGTCGCGCAGTTGACATCGCTGAAGTGCAGCCGTGCGCCATTGCTGTCGTCGCTGACGACGGACTGCGCCAGGGTCAGATAGTTCGAGATCTGGCTCGTCGTGCCGAGCGCCGTGATCGCCGACTGGCGCACGTGTCCGCCGCAGCCCGTGCAGGGTTCGCGCGTCGTCGGCCACTGCACGATGGCCATGACCTTCATCGTCGGATTCGCCGCGATGGCCGCCTGCAGCGAGGCCGAGGTCGCCGCCTCGTTGTGGTAGGTCTCCATCAGGATGATGGGCTTGGACTTCTCCGCCGCGGGCAGCGAATTCCACGAGTTGACGAGGCTGGTGCCGACTTCGTCGGCGCCGAACTGGTAGATGTCGAACGCGTAGATCGGCGGCTTGGTCGCGCCGAACCAGGACAGCCCGGGCAGGAACGAGGGATGGCCGATGACCGAGCCGCCGACCGTGTCGCCGGTGCCGAACGCCGTGACGTAGTCGGACCAGATCCGCTGCGTATAGGTCTGCAGCTGATTGGTGTTATTGCCGACCATTTCGGGCGCCAGGTCGAACAGCACCTTGACCGGCGTGTCGGTGAGCTCCGAGTAGACCAGCGCGCGCGTGTTGACGATGAAGTTCCACGCCTTCTGGTACTCGGTCTCGTTCCACGCCGTCCAGTTCGCCGGCCCGTAGTTGTTCAGGCGCAGGAAGATGTAGCGGAAGCCGCGGTCGCGCGCTTTGCGCACGATGTTGCGCAGGTTGGTCTGCTGCTGTGCGCGCAGCGCGTAGCCCGAGTAGTCGAGCACTTCGCCCCAGACGCCGTCGGCGTAGCCGTCGTTGCAGCTGGAGAATTCGCAGACCGCGAGATCGCCGACGGGCAGCGGGATCGACAGGATGTCGATGCCGGAATTGCGCATGTTGTCGAGCTGCTGGTCGACGAGCGTCGGGTTCAGATGGCGCAGGCCGACCGGCGTGCGGAAGTTCTGTCCCGGCAGGTACCAGTTGTTGCTCGGCGAGCTCATCGAATCCGCGATTTCCGGATTGTAGGTGCCGAGGCTGTAGACGAAATACTGGGCGCCGATGCCGGGCACGTTGCCGGCCGCGGCGATGCTGGCGATGCCGATGAGGCCTGCAGCGGCCAGGCCCAGCTTGATCAGTTTGTGCATGAAGAGACTCTCCAGAAGGGATACGCGCGCCTTGCGGCGCGGGTGTTGCCGACGACGCCGGAACCGGAGCCGATGCCGCCGGCGAAGCGCGAGCGCGGCGCGGCCGGATCCGTTCGCGCAGGCGCGGAGAACCTGTGCGAAAACTATCCTTTGTTGCGTAATCGGCAATTGGGATTCTGATGCATCGCGGTCTCATTTCCTGTGACGTAGCGTTGACGCCGGCATGGCCGTCGTCCGCGAATGGCCGGCGGCATGGCGTTCAGGCACGCAGATTGCGCGGAACTTCCGTCGCTGGGCGGATCAGGCTGCGATCGGATACTCGCGGCAGTGCCGCAGGGCGCGGCGGATCAGCGCTGCAGCGGACAGAGTCGCGCCGGCGGCTCGTCGGCGAACAGGTTGCTGCGCACGGGCAGGCAATCGCCTTGCAGTCTCAATTTCTGCAGCGCGAGCATGCCGGTCAGTTCGGCATCGATCGGCGTCGCGACGAGCAGGTACAGCGGTCCGTGATGCGCCTGGATGCGTTCCTGCACGAGCCGGTCGAGCGCCCAGGCCGGCAGCGGCGGGCCGAGCAGGTTGCCGCGCAGGCGCACGAAGCGTGTGCCCGACGGAAACGACGGGGCGAGGAACGCGAGCGGATGGCCGTCGCCGAAGATCACGAGCGCCCGCTCGAACGGGACGGACGGCAGGACGACGTCGACGTAATGTTCGCCATATTCCGCGAGCCGCCCCCAGCGCGGTGCACGCGTGGCCAGGCCGACGACGACGAGTAGGCTGACGGCCAGGAACAGCCCGCTGCGCCGCGGCAGCGCCAGCGCCGCGAGCGTGACCAGCAGCGGCGCGAGCATCTCGATCACGGCGAGGTAGCGGTAATAGCCGAACAGCGGCAGCCAGAGCAGATAGCCCGCTGCGAATGCCGTGAGCAGCGATGCGAGCGCCTGCGGCTGCGCGGACTGCGCGCGCGCGCGGCGCCACCACAACGGCAGCGCGAGCAGCGCGGCGTAGGCCAGCGGCACGCGCAGGTCGAGGAACCACAGCTCGCTGACGCGGCGCGGCGTATCGGCCCAGAGCAGCGGATAGAACAGCCATTCGGCCGTTCCCCGCGGCAGCCAGCGCGTATCGCGCAGTTCGGCCGGCGCGACGACGTCGCCACCGAACACGGGGCCGAACAGCGGGAACAGCGGATTGTGGAAGTCGCGCCAGAGCTGCCACATCCAGTGCCCGTGGACGAGCAGGAACGCGAGCGCCGCGGCGCCGATCAGACAGGGGCCGTCGGCGCGCGCCGTGCCGCGGTGCACCGCGGCGGCGAGCGCCGCG
>NZ_JANFVR010000325.1 GCF_024609805.1 Tahibacter caeni
CCGATCTCCGTCGGCGCGGCCGTGACGGCCGAGCTCGACGCCTTGCTCGCGGCCGACGCCGCCGCCGACGCACCGCCCGTCTACGGCGCGAATCCGCTGCCGCTGCATCGCCCGCGCCTGCCGGCGCGCGATCCCGCGATGACGCCGGCCATCGTGCCGAGCTATGCGAACGCCGACGCGGAAGTCGAGCCGCAACCGGCCGACTCGGCGGAATCGGCCGACGCGCCGCTGTCGCCGGCCATCCTCGATCAGGCCCGCCGGCTCGGCAACGACTACGCGCGCATCGCCGATTTCGTGCGCAGCAACGTGCGCACGCGCTGGTATGCCGGCGCGCAGCAGGGCGCCGAAGCGACCCTGGCGAGCATGGCCGGCAACGACGTCGACCAGGCCAGCCTGCTGGTTGCGTTGCTGCGCGCGAGCCGCGCGCCCGCGCGCTACGTGCACGGCGTCGTCGAGGTCGATCTCGCCGCGCTCGCGGCGAGCCTGGGCGTGCGCAGCGACAAGGTCGGCCTCGCGCTGACCGCGGCCGGCGTCGCGAACAAGCCGGTCGTGCGCGGCGGCCGCATCGCCGCGTACGCGATCGAGCACACCTACGTCGCGGCATACCTGCCGATGGCCAACTACCGCGGCAGCAGCGCGGATCTCAGCGGCCGCAGCTGGATCGCGCTTGCGCCGGCCCTGAAGCCGTCGGCGTTCACGCCGGCGACGGGCGCGCTCGCGCGGACCGGCCTCGTCGCCGAGGACTTCATCGGCGAACACCTGCGCGAGCCGCGCAGCGACGCACCGCTGCAGCGCCTGCGCGAGGAACTCACGCGTCGCCTCGCCGCGCTGATACCGCCGCAGAGCTACGCCGACCAGCTCGCGCAGCACGGCCTCGCCGCCGCGCCGCTCGAACTGCTGCCGGCGAGCCTGCCGGTGCCGGTGCTCGCGGTCACCGGCGAATCCGCCGAACTGCCCGACGCCTTGCGCCAGCATCTGCAGCTGACCGTGCGCAGCGGCGAGACGGACGACGCGCCGGTCGCGCTCGAGGTGCGCATCGCCGTTTCCGCGCTGGCCGGACGCCGCGTGACCCTGGCCTATCAGCCCGCGACCGCCGAAGACGCCGCCGTCGTCGATGCGCACGGCGGCATGGGCCGGACGCCGCCCTATCTCTATCGCGTGCGGCCGGTGCTGTTCGTCGCCGGCCAGCCCGAACGCATCGGCACCGGCGCGATCGACGCCGGCGCGGCGCACCGCATCGAGATCCGTTTCGACGGTCCCGGCGGCGCGACCGGCTTCGCGCAGAACCTGACCGCCGGCGGCTACGCGGCGCTGGCGCTGGACGCCCCGCCGCTGAACCAGGCCGCCGAACTCGATGCGGCCACACCCGGCGACAACGAACGCCGAGGCGCGCGGCTGCTCGCCCAGCTCGGCGCGCGCTATCTCGCGAACTGGAACGGCGACGACGAGGAACTGGCCGCACTGGTCGGCGTCGGCGTCGTGCGGCCGTTCCCGGCCGCCGCACTCGTCGTGAACCAGTACCGCGTCGACCGCGTCGGCGGCCTGGCCACCGCGCTGCACTGGCGCGGCGTCGCGCTGGATGCGGCGCTGCGCCCGGCCGAAGCGTTCGCGGCGATCGACGCGCCGACGGCGGAAATCGACTGGACCGCGCTGTCGGCGCTGCAGGGCTCGGCGCTGGAACATCGCGTGTTCGAGCAGCAGTGGAGCGTACCCAGCCTGTCGGCCGACAAGGGACTCGCGCTCGCGCGCGCCGCGAACGTTCCGCTGCTGAGCCTCAACGCGGCGAGCGGCAGCAGCGGCGTGCATCAGGCGCCCGCCGTGATCGCGGCGATCGACGCCTGGCTCGCGCGCGGCTACGTCGTCGACGTGCCGGCCGAACCCATAACCCTGGAGGCTTGGAGCGGCGCGGTCTGGCGCGTGCGTTCGCTGTCCAGCGGCGAGAGCGGCTATTTCATCGCCGGCCAGCTCGCCGGCGGATCGACCGCGCAGCCCCCGGAGCTGTGGTATCTGCAGGATCTCGTCGAGCTGCTCGGCGATCCGACGGCGCTGCCGCCGAACGAGGATCCGCTGTCCGCGGCGATACTGACGATCGACGAATCCACGCAGCACCAGCGCGGCATCGCCGGCCAGCGTCCGGAACGGCCGCTGCGCGTCTACGTGCTCGATGCCGCCGGACGTCCCGTGCGCGGCGCGTCAGTCACGTTCCGGATGACGACCAGCGGCAGCCGCCTCGTCGATGCGCTCGGCAACGAGAGCGCGAGCATCACCGTGACGAGCGCGGCGAACGGCAGCGCCGAAGCCGTCGTGCAGCTCGCCGAACAGCAAGGCAAAGACGGTCACTACGTGCTGCTCGATCCCGACGACACGGCGCCGCAGTGGGTCGGCCATGCGACGGTCGAGGTCGAGGTCGCGACGGCGAACGGCGGCACCTTGCACTCGGGCGAGGCGCTGGTCGCCGACATACTGCCTGCGGCAGCCGAGACGCTGGTGCTGGAGCGCGCGAACACGGGCTGGGTGGAATTCGCCATCGGCTACAACAGCTACCTCGTTCAGATCACCGACGCGTTCGACAATCCGGTCGCCAACGCGCCCATCGACATCAGTGTCAGCAACGACACGAGCGCGGCCCAGTGCCTGAACACGCCGGCATTCGGCGCCGTCATCGGCGCAGGCCTGTTCACGCGCATCGGCGACGAGGGTTGCCCGGCCGACGAACTTCGACTTACCGGCCACGCCTGCACCACGCCGGGGCCGTTGCAGATGCCGTCGCTCAGCGACGGCCGCGCCCTGTTCTACGTCGCGGCCCCCAGCCATCCGAACATGGCCTACACCGTGCACGTCAGCGCGGCGGGCACCAGCGCAGCCCATGAGGACCGATCGTCTCCGACGCAAGCCTGCGGCAGCTTGGGCGGCATCTATACCGCCTCCTCGGTCGCCCGCAACGGCGCCGGCCAGACGTCCCGGGCGGCCAGGCTCGGCGAGATCATCGCCTCGCCTCACCAGTTCCGGGCGCTGTACTGCTTCATCGGAAACGGCAACGTCCAGCCAGGCCCGCTCTGGCAACCGCTGACCGGCGGCCAGGTGCAGGTGAACCCGAACGCGCCGCTGCAGGGCGGCACCCTGGACTCCTGGCGCGAGGTCTCGCCGGGCAACTACGAGTTTCATCTGCGCGCCGGCGCGACGCCGAGCGACATCCGCGGACGACTGCTGCTGCGAGGCCCGATGCCCGAGAGCATCGCCGAGACCCCCGAGTACGAACTCAGCATCCCCGGGATCTACGACGAGACGACCGACGACCACAGTTACGGCTGGGCCATCGCCCTGCGGCCGCCGGGCCTGACGCCCGACCGCATCCCGCTGACCCCGTTCAGCGCGACCGACGACGACTTCGTGCTGCGCTCGGAATTCGATCCGCCGCAGTGGCAACCCGGTGTCAATCAGCTGCTGCTGAGCGGCGACGACGAATTGATCGGCGGTTGCGCGCTCGTCGATCGCGAGTACGGCGCGGAATGCCGCATGCGCCGCGGCCTGCGCATCGACCCCGAGAAGCACTACACCGCCAGAACCGTGCTCGAGAACGGCTACGTGCGGCTGGAGTCCGACCCCGTCGACGTGCACTTCCAGCAAGGCCTCATCGCCGGCTACGGCATCATCCCGGCCGTTGCGCCGACGCCGGTGCGGCCGGCCGCGGCCGCGCCCAAGGACGAGGCCGACCTGCTCGGCCTGCTGCGCGGCAACTTCCCCAAGAGCCTGGCCGTGCGCCAGGACGTGGACGTGGCAACCGGCTACGTCTGCGACGCACCGGCGCGGCTCGGCTACGTGCTCAGCCAGCCGGCTAGTGTGCAGATCCGCTTCTTCCTGCTCGACCGCGACGGCAACCGCACCGACCGGGAAATCTGGCCGCGTCCGGCGCAGGATCTGCCGGCCGGTCTGCACGAGCTGGAGGTTCCCGCCGGCGAGCTGCCGATCGGCAGCTACGTCTACCGCATCGAAGCCGTCGCCAACGGCGAGATCGACGCGCGCGAAGGCGTCATTTCCAGCCGGCGCGAACGCCACGATGCGCTGCCGCTCGCGCACGACTTCGTCAAGGGCGTGGACCTGTATTCCGGCGGCCTCGCGCTGAGCCAGAACGACATAGCCGTGGGCGGCCGCGGACCGGGTCTGCGGCTCGCGCGCACCTACGCCAGCCATGCGGGCGACCGTCCCGGCTTCTTCGGCCGCGGCTGGAGCGCGGATCTGGACATGCAGGTCGTCGGCAACGCCTGCGGCAGCCGGGTGGTGCTCGGCGGTGCGGGCCAAGGCCAGCGCTTCGTGTCCGACGGCATCGAGCCCGACGGCGCGGAGCGCTATCGGCCGCTGTACGGCTATCACGGCAGCCTGCTGCGCCGGGGCAACGAGTACGACTTCATCGCCAAGGACGGCACGCGCTACCACTTCGCCGAGCCCGATCCGGAAGGCCCGCGCCTGAGCTACGTCGAGGACACCAACGGCAACCGCATCATCTACACCTGGGAACACAACGACGGACCGGCGCACGTGACGCGGCTGCAGGACAGTGCCGGACGCGGCATCGTGCTCGACTACCGCACCGTCGTCGTCAGCCGCACGGTCGGCGGCATCGACCTGCGCGACAGCCATACCGTGATCGCCAGGGCCCTCGGCCCCGGCGGACTGCAGCTCGACTACGGGTACGATGACGTCGGCAATCTCGTCAGCGTGCAGCGCCGCGACGCATCCACCGCCGGTACGCAGCATGCGCGCTACACCTATGCCGACTACGACGGTCTGTTCTACACCCAGCCCGACGGCGAGATGGCCTATACCCGCTTCGGCTGGCGCCTGACCGCCGTCCGCGACGAGCTCGACGGCAGCACGCGCCGTTACGCCTACAGTGCCGACGGCCAGACGCCGGTCCCGTTCTGGACCGGCGTGCAGCTCAGCGACCGCGCGCTGTACTTCCCGGAGCTGCGCGTGCAGACCGTCACCGAGCCCGACCAGGCCGTGACGCGCCTTGCCTACGACACCGGCGTCGGCGGTGCCGTGCGCGGCCTGCTCGCCGAACCCGTCAGCGTCGTCACGGATGCGCGCGAGCACCCGACCGAAACCCGCATGAACCGCTACGGGGCCAGCGTGCGCGTCACCGATGCGGCCGGCACCACCGAGACGAGCTGGGATGCCGTGCATCTGCAGCCGGCCACGCGCACCGACGCCCTGGGCGGCATCACGACCTTCACCTACGACACGCACGGCAACCGCACGAGCGCCACGCTCGTGACGCCCTACGGCACGCGCCGCGAGCAGTGGAGCTATCTGCCGCCGTCGGACTTCG
>NZ_JANFVR010000326.1 GCF_024609805.1 Tahibacter caeni
TTGGGGCCGCGGCCGGCGCCCGCCCGGACCGACACGGCCGTACAGCCGCCGCGCCGATGCGTCCGCGATGCGGCCGGCTTTCGGCGTGGCGGCGCCGCTGCGCAGCCGCGTGTCGTTTGCGCTGCATTGGTCTAGGCTTGCGCCGCGCCGGATGCGTCCGTCAGGAGAACACGAACCCTCATGTCGTCAGCCAGCCTCAAGCCCGCGGCGATACCGTTGCAGGATCCCGGCCCGACGCCGGCCGAACGCGCCGCCGTGCAGGCGGCGATCGACGCGTGCCGCGCGCTGCCCGGCGCGCTGCTGCCGCTGCTGCACGCGGTGCAGGACAGCCTGGGCTACGTGCCCGCGGCCGCTCTGCCGCTGATCGCGCAGGCGCTGAACCTGTCGCGCGCCGAAGTGCACGGCGTGGTCAGCTTCTATCCGCATTTCCGCGCCGCGCCGCCGGGGCGCCACGTGCTGCAGCTGTGCCGCGCCGAGAGCTGCCAGGCGCTCGGCGCCGCCGCGCTCGAGACACGGGCCCGGCAACGTCTCGGCATCGACTATCACGCGACGAGCGCCGACGGCGCAGTCACCCTGGAGCCGGTCTACTGCCTCGGCAACTGCGCGCTGTCGCCGGCGCTGATGCTCGACGGCGAACTGCACGGCCGCCTGACGCCGCAAGGCCTGGATGCGCTGCTGGATGCGCTGGAGCCGGCCTCGTGAGCGTGACCGTCTACGTGCCGGCCGACGCGGCCGCGCTGTCGGTCGGCGCCGACGCGGTCGCCGCCGCGATCGTCGCGGAAGCCGCGCGGCGCGGCAGCGACCTGCGCCTCGTCCGCAACGGCTCGCGCGGACTGTTCTGGCTCGAACCGCTCGTCGAAGTCGCGACCGCGGCCGGCCGCGTCGCCTACGGGCCGGTCGCGGCCGCCGACGTGCCGGCGCTGTTCGACGCTGATTTCCTGGGCGGAGGCGCGCACGCGCTCGCTCAGGGACTCACCGAGGAAATCCCGTTCCTGAAGCGGCAGGAACGCCTGACCTATCGCCGCATCGGCCTGGCCGATCCGCTCGATCTGGCCGCCTACGAGCAGCTGGACGGCTGGCAGGGGCTGCGCCGCGCGCTGAGCCAGAGCCCGGCCGCGATCGTGCAGGAGGTGCTCGACTCGGGCCTGCGCGGCCGCGGCGGCGCCGCGTTCCCGACCGGCGTCAAATGGAAGACCTGCGCCGACACGAACGCCGCGCAGAAGTACATCGTCTGCAACGCCGACGAAGGCGACTCAGGCACCTACGCCGACCGGCTGACGCTCGAATGCGATCCGTATTCGCTGATCGAAGGAATGCTGATCGCCGCGCTCGCGGTCGGCGCGAGCGAAGGCTACGTCTACATCCGCAGCGAATATCCGCGCGCGTTCCGCGTGTTCTCGCGCGCGATCGAGCTCGCCGAAGCCGCCGGCTGGCTCGGCGCGAACGCCGCCGGCAGCGGCCGGCCGTTCCGCCTGCACGCGCGGCTCGGCGCCGGCGCGTACATCTGCGGCGAGGAAACCTCGCTGCTCGAATCCCTGGAAGGCAAGCGCGGCCAGGTGCGCGTAAAGCCGCCACTGCCGGCCGTCGCGGGCCTGTTCGGCCAGCCCACGGTCGTCAACAACGTCGTCACGCTCGCGAGCGTGCCGATGATCCTCGCGCGCGGCGCGGCCTGGTATCGCGACTTCGGCCAGGGCCGCTCGCGCGGCACGATCCCGTTGCAGCTGGCCGGCAATGTGCGCCGCGCCGGCCTCGTCGAGAAGGCCTTCGGCCTGACCTTGCGCGAGCTGCTGCAGGAGTTCGGCGGCGGCACGGCATCGGGTCGTCCGCTGCGCGCCGTGCAGGTCGGCGGTCCGCTCGGCGCCTATCTGCCGGACGCCGCGCTGGACACGGTCGTCGACTACGAAGCGATCGCCGGTGTGGGCGGCATGCTCGGCCACGGCGGCGTGGTCGTGTTCGACGACACGGTCGACATGGCCGCACAGGCGCGCTTCGCGCTGGAGTTCTGCGCAGTGGAATCGTGCGGAAAATGCACGCCCTGCCGCATCGGCTCCACGCGCGGCGTCGAAGTCGTCGACCGCCTGCGTCGCGGCGACGACACGCCGCGCCAGGCCGCGCTGCTGCGCGAGCTCTGCACGACGATGATCGATAGTTCGCTCTGCGCACTCGGCGGCATGGCGCCGTTCCCGGTGCTCAGCGCGCTCGACCACTATCCCGAAGACTTCGGCCTCGCGACGGACGCCGTCGCGCCGGGCCGCGCCGACGCGCGCTGAATCGCGCCGCCCGCGCAGGAGGAATAGCATGCTCTCCATTGCCGAAAACGACCTCGGTACGCCGCCACCGAAAACCGCCGCGATGGTCACCCTGGAAATCGACGGCCGCCCGGTCACCGTCGCCGAAGGCACGTCGGTGCTGCGCGCCGCGGCCGAGAACGGCACGGCGATTCCGAAGCTCTGCGCGACCGAGATGCTCGACGCGTTCGGTTCCTGCCGCCTCTGCCTCGTGGAGATCGAAGGCCGCAGAGGCTATCCGGCCTCGTGCACGACGCCGGTCGCCGCGGGCATGAAGGTGAAGACGCAGACGCCGGCATTGGGCCGCCTGCGCCGCAACGTCATGGAATTGTATATTTCCGATCATCCGCTGGACTGCCTGACCTGCCCGACCAACGGCCACTGCGAGCTGCAGGACATGGCCGGCGCGGTCGGCCTGCGCGAGGTGCGTTACGGCCACGACGGCGCCGGCCATCGCGACGCGGTCAAGGACGAGAGCAATCCGTACTTCACGTTCGATCCGTCCAAGTGCATCGTCTGCTCGCGCTGCGTGCGCGCCTGCGACGAGGTCCAGGGCACGTTCGCGCTGACGATCCAGGGCCGCGGCTTCGATTCGAAAGTATCGGCCGGCCAGGACGAATCCTTCCTCGACTCCGAATGCGTGAGCTGCGGCGCCTGCGTGCAGGCCTGCCCGACCGCGACCCTGACCGAGAAATCGCTGATCGATCTGGGCCAGGCCGAACGCAGCGTCGTGACGACCTGCGCCTACTGCGGAGTGGGCTGTTCGTTCCGCGCCGAGATGAAGGGCGAGGAACTCGTGCGCATGGTGCCGAACCTCGACGGCGCGGCCAATCACGGCCATTCCTGCGTCAAGGGCCGCTTCGCGCTCGGCTATGCAACGCACCGCGACCGCATCACCACGCCGATGATCCGCCGCCGCATCAGCGAGGCCTGGCAGCCGGTGTCCTGGGAAACCGCGATCGCCCACGTCGCGGCCGAATTCCGCCGGCTGCAGTCGGCCTACGGCCGGCACAGCGTCGGCGGCATCACGTCCTCGCGCTGCACGAACGAGGAGACCTATCTCGTGCAGAAACTCGTGCGCGCGGCGTTCGGCACGAACAACGTCGACACTTGCGCGCGCGTCTGCCATTCGCCGACCGGCTACGGCCTCCGGCAGACGCTCGGCGAATCAGCCGGCACGCAGGACTTCGACTCGGTCATGCAGGCCGACGTCGTGCTCGTGATCGGCGCGAATCCGACCGACGGCCATCCGGTGTTCGCCTCGCGCCTGAAGCAGCGCCTGCGCCAGGGCGCACGGCTCGTCGTGATCGATCCGCGCCGCATCGACCTCGTGCGCACGCCGCACGTGCAGGCCGCGCATCACCTCCAGCTGCGGCCCGGCACCAATGTGGCCGTGCTCAACGCGTTCGCCCACGTCATCGTTACCGAAGGCCTGGTCGACGAGGCCTTCGTCGCCGCGCGCTGCGAAGCGCCGGCCTTCGCGAAATGGCGCGCGTTCGTCGGGCAACCGACGAATTCGCCCGAGGCGCTGCAGGACGAGACCGGCGTGGACGCGGCGGAACTGCGCGCGGCGGCGCGGCTGTACGCGACCGGCGGCAATGCGGCGATCTACTACGGCCTCGGCGTGACCGAGCACGCGCAGGGCTCCACCGCGGTCATGGCGATCGCGAACCTCGCGATGGCCACCGGCAATCTCGGCCGCGCCGGCGTCGGCGTGAATCCGCTGCGCGGCCAGAACAACGTGCAGGGCTCCTGCGACATGGGCTCGTTCCCGCACGAATTCCCAGGCTATCGGCACGTATCCGACACGACCGTGCGGCAAAGCTTCGAGACGGCCTGGGGCGTGCCGCTGCACGACGAGCCGGGCCTGCGCATACCGAACATGTTCGAGGCCGCGCTCGACGGCAGCTTCAAGGGTCTCTACATCGAAGGCGAGGACATCGCGCAGAGCGATCCGAACACGCAGCACGTGACGGCCGCGCTCAGCGCGATGGAATGCGTGGTCGTGCAGGACCTGTTCTTCAACGAGACCGCGAAGTACGCCCACGTCTTCCTGCCCGGCAGCTCGTTCCTCGAGAAGGACGGCACGTTCACCAATGCCGAGCGGCGCATCTCGCGCGTGCGCAAGGTCATGGCGCCGAAGGCCGGCTACGCGGACTGGGAGATCACGCAGCTGATCGCCCAGGCCCTGGGCTACCCGATGCACTACACGGATCCGGCGCAGATCATGGACGAGATCGCCGCGCTGACGCCGACCTTCGCCGGCGTCAGCTTCGCGAAGCTCGAACGTCTCGGCAGCATCCAGTGGCCGTGCAACGATGCGCAGCCCGAGGGCACGCCGACCATGCACGTCGACGCGTTCGTGCGTGGCAAAGGCAGATTCATGCTGACCGAATACGTGCCGACCGACGAGAAGGTCACGGCGCGCTTCCCGCTGCTGCTGACCACGGGACGCATCCTGTCGCAGTACAACGTCGGCGCGCAGACGCGGCGCACGCCCAACGTGCTCTGGCACGACGAGGACCGGCTCGAGCTGCACCCGCACGATGCCGAGGAACGCGGCATCCGCGACGGCGACTGGGTCGGCGTGGAGAGTCGCGCCGGCGACACGGTGCTGCGCGCGCGGATCTCCGACCGGCTGCAGCCCGGCGTGGTCTATACGACGTTCCATTTCCCAGGCTCGGGCGCAAACGTCGTGACGACCGAGAATTCCGACTGGGCGACCAACTGCCCCGAGTACAAGGTCACGGCCGTGCAGATCACGCGCGTGTCGCAGCCGTCGGACTGGCAGCGCCGGCATCAAGCCTTCAGCCAAACTCAGCTGGATCTGCTCGGCGCGGCGCGCGCGGCGGCGGACTGAAGCCGCATGACGCCTCCCGAGCAGCGCAGCGACCCGCCGCGACCCGGCGCCGTGCAGCGGCCCGTCGCGCGCTGGCGCGCGGGACG
>NZ_JANFVR010000327.1 GCF_024609805.1 Tahibacter caeni
GCGACCGGCATCGGCGCCGGCGCGCGAGACGCCGCGCCACGGCCTCGCGCGCGCGCTGTCCAGGCGCGGCTATTGTTCGCGCAGCCAGGCCGAGGTGCTCGTGCGAGCCGGCCGCGTCGAGCTCAACGAACGCGTCGTGCGCGATCCGGAAACGCCGACGCGGCCGCAGGACCGCATCCGCGTCGACGGTGTCGCGGTCGCGGCGGCCGAGGCGGTCTGGATCCTGCTCAACAAGCCGCGCGGCTATGTGACGACGGCGCGCGACGAGCGCGGCCGCGATACGGTCTACGCGCTGATCGACGATGCGGCGCTGCCTTGGCTTGCGCCGATCGGCCGTCTCGACAAGGCCAGCGAAGGCCTGCTGCTGTTCTGCAACGACAGCGCCGCCGCCGCGCGCCTGACCGCGCCGGAAAGCCATGTCGCCAAGACCTACCACGTGCAGGTCGACTGTCTGCCCGACGACGCGTTGCTCGCGCGCCTGCGCGCAGGCATCGAGGATCGCGGTGAACGCCTCGCCGCGCGCTCGGTCGCGCTGCTGCGCCGCGGCGAGAAGAACGCCTGGCTCGAAATCGTGCTCGACGAAGGCCGCAACCGGCATATTCGCCGCCTGCTCGACGCGCACGGCATCGCCGTGCTGCGCCTGATCCGCGTGGCGATAGGCGGGCTCGCGCTCGGCGATCTCGCGAAAGGCCAATGGCGCCGGCTCGACGCCGCGGAGATCGCGGCGCTGACGGCGGCGGCCGGCTAGCGGCCGCTCATTCCGGCACCGGCGGGCAGTCGCGTTCGCAGCGCGCTTCGGAGAACGATGCCGGGCGCTTCGTCGATCCGCGCCGCGCGAGTGCCGGCGGGATCTGCACGCGTTGCTCGCCGCAGCGCACCTGCAGCCGCAGCGATTCTTCGTCCTCGTCGGCGAGTACGTTGAGCAGCGGATGGACCACGCCGTCGATGTCGGCGGAAATTTCCCTCTGCAGGCCGGCGCCTCGGCACCGGCCTGCGTATGCGGTTCAGTCGATTCAGTCTTTGATCACGCCGAGCTTGCGCCCGACCTTGGTGAATGCGGCGACCGCGCGGTCGATCTGTTCGGGCGTGTGCGCCGCACTCATCTGCGTGCGGATGCGCGCCTGGCCCTGCGGCACGACCGGGTAGAAGAAGCCGATCACGTAGATGCCTTCCTCCAGCAGCTCGGTGGCGAACGCCTGGGCCAGCTTCGCGTCGTAGAGCATGACCGGCACGATCGCGTGATGGCCAGGCTTGAGGTCGAAGCCGGCCGCGCTCATGCCAGCGCGGAAGCGGTCCGCATTGGCCTCGACGCGGTCGCGCAGCTCGGTGGAGCGGTCGAGGATCTCGAACACCTTCAGCGAAGCCGCGACGAGCGGCGGCGGCAGGGTGTTGGAGAACAGATACGGCCGCGAGCGCTGGCGCAGCAGGTCGATGATTTCCTTGCGGCCGGTCGTGAAACCGCCGGAGCCGCCGCCGAGCGCCTTGCCGAGGGTCGAGGTGAACACGTCGACCTTGTCCATGACGCCGTGCAGTTCGGCCGAGCCCCGGCCGGTCGCGCCGACGAAGCCGGTCGCGTGCGAGTCGTCGACCATCAGCAGCGCGCCGTACTTTTCCTTCAGCGCGACGATCTCGTCGAGCTTCGCGATGAAGCCGTCCATCGAGAACACGCCGTCGGTCGCGATCAGGCGCGTGCGCTTGTCCTGCGTTTCGGCCAGGTGCTTTTCGAGCTCGGCCATGTCGCCGTTCGCGTAGCGGCGGCGCTCGGCCTTGCACAGGCGGATGCCGTCGATGATCGAGGCGTGGTTCAGCGCGTCGGAGATGACGACGTCGGCGTCGGACAGGATGGTCTCGAACAGTCCGCCGTTGGCGTCGAAGCAGCTCGTGTAGAGGATAGTGTCCTCGGTGCCGAAGAAGCGCGAGATCGCCGCTTCGAGCTGCTTGTGCAGGTCCTGCGTGCCGCAGATGAAGCGCACCGAGGCCAGGCCGAAGCCGTGGGTGTCGAGCGCGGCCTTGGCGGCGGCGATGATCTCGGCGTTGTCGGCCAGGCCCAGGTAGTTGTTCGCGCAGAAGTTCAGCACTTCGCGGCCGTCGGCAGTCGCGATGGCCGAGGACTGCGGCGTCGTGATGATGCGTTCGGTCTTGTATAGGCCTTGCTCGCGGATGGAATCGAGTTCGGCGTTCAGGCGGTCGCGGGCGGCGTATTCCATGGCGGTCTCGCGGAAAGCGGCGGGGAAACCGCGATTGTGCGGCATGCCCGCCCGCAAGCCCAGGCCGCCGCCGTCTTTGCTAGGCTGCGGGCCCTTGTCGATCCGTCCGACGGAGCAGTCCATGCATCGATGGCTGGTGGGAAGCGGCGCGTTCGCGGCCGCCGTGCTGATCCTGGCCGTGGTCCCGGCCGCTGCCGCGCCGCGCCTCGTTCCGCCCGAGGTGCTCGCGCTGATCCAGGACGACGATCCGTATCCGCTGCCGCGCGGCCTCAGCGCCGACGAACTGCGCGGCTGGCGCCTTCCCGATGCGCTGCGGACGCCGTATGCGCCACCGCCGGGCCGCGTGCGCGCCCAGGCCGAGTACGAGGACAACAGCGGCATCCTCGTGCGCTGGGGATCGCAGAACGCGCTGCTGACCCAGATGACGGTCGCGATCACGACCGGCGATCCGGACGCAGTCGTCTACGTCGTCGTGACCGGCACGAGCCAGCAGAACAGCGCCGCGGCGACCCTGAGCGGCGCCGGCGCCGACCTCGCGCGTGTACGCTTCCTGACCCAGCCCTGCAGCGGCGGCTGCAGCGTCTGGATGCGCGACTACGGGCCGCGCTTCATCGACGACGGCGGCCGGCGCGCCGCGGTCGACCACGTCTACAATCGGCCGCGTCCCGTCGACGATGCGTTTCCGGCGGTCTGGGCCGGCTACTCCGGCGAGCCGAAATACGACATCCCGCTGACCCACGGCGGCGGCAACTTCCATCTGTTCCGCAACCGCGACGCGTTCATGACGCGGCTCATCGTCAACGAGAACCCGGGCCTGTCCGAGCAGCAGATCAAGGACTACTACCGCGACTACCAGGGCCTGGACCTGACCCTGACCGATCCGTTCCCGACGAGCTACGACTCCACCCAGCACATCGACATGTGGATGCTGCCGCTGGCCGACGGCAAGGTGCTGATCAGCCGGCACGCGACGACCGACGGCGTGCCGTACACGGTGACCGAGAACACCGCGGCGCTGCTGGCCGGGCGCGGCTACACGGTCTATCGCACGCCGGCCTGGAATACCGGCGGCACGCACTACACCTACGCCAACGCCGTGCTGCTGAACAAGGTCGCGCTGGTCTGCCAGTTCAACGGCTACGCGGCGCAGAACGCCGAGGCGCTCGCGACGTTCCAGGCCGCGTTGCCCGAGCGCAGTGTGGTCGGCGTGGACTGCAGCGGCATCATCGGCCTGGCCGGTGCGATCCACTGCATCGTCATGCACGTGCCGGACCTGCTGTTCCGCGACGATCTCGGCGGCTAGCTGCTCACGCAGCCGCGGCGCGAGGTGGCCTTCCCTGGCCGGGCGAAATGCCGGCGCGGCAGCCGTCAGCGGCCGCGCGCGTCCAGCCCGTCGATCTGCTCGCCGGCCGACGGGCTCTTGCCCAGGGTTTCGCGCAGATAGTTGCGCGTCTCCTTCTGCGCACGCATGCGGTCGGCCAAGGTGACGCACTGCTTGACCTTGCGGTTGGACCCCGTCGGTGCCGAGTACTCGCAGATCAGGCGGCGGCCGTCGCGCTGGGTCAGGATCGCGTTGGCGGTTTCCTGTGCGGCCAGCAGGTCGAGCTGGTCGTTGTCGCTGAGCTGGCCGCCGCGCTTGGCGAGCAGGTTCTCGATCAACGCCAGCTGCCGCTCGACGTCCTGGCGCTCGGCGGCGCTGACGTATTCGAAACGGCCGCCGGTTTTCATCTGCTGGCGTATCGCGGCGGCCTGGTCGGCGAATCGTTCCTGATGCGCGGTGTCGATGAAGCGCGTGCCGTCGTCGTTTTTCGCGGCATGACCGCTGGCCGGCAGCAGGAACACGGCGACGGCGAGCAGCACGGAAAGGCGTGCAAAGGACATGGCGGACTCCCTGGAAGCCGAGGAAGCGCTCGGCCGGGTGAGCCTAGGTCCGGGTTCCGTCCGCTGTCAACGAAAATCTTCGTACCTTGTTCTTCGTAATTTGCGACCGGTCCTGTCGAGTCCGCCATCGCTCCCTGGAGCGCGCCGCCGCTGCGGCTGCGCGCGAACGGGCTAGCAGCCGGCGGCGATGGGCGTCAGCGTGCACAAGGTCAGGTTCAGCAGCTGGTTTTCGTTCGAGGTGCGGAACAGCACGTCGTCGTTGATCTGCGGACCGACGCCGACCTGGCCGAACTGGCCGATGGCCGGATTGATGGTCCATACGATCTGGTTGTTGCCCAGTTGCGGCGCAGTCGCGACCAGCGGAATCAGCATTTCGATCCAGAAGCCCTGCGCCATGCCCCAGGCGCCGCTCCCCCCGATGCCGCCGCGTGGTGCGATCAGGCGATAGCCGTTCGCGCTGACCGGATAGGACTGCGGGCAGCCGTAGTCCGGATCGGTGCCGAGGTTGATCAGCGCGGGCTGCGCGTTGCGGGAGAAACAGAACGCGGGATTGTCGGCTGAATTGGCGAACTGCACGCCGGGCGGCAGCGCGATCTCGATGCCGACCGCGCTGCCGGTGCAGGGGTTGCCCGGATGGCCCAGCACGAGATGCGTGTAGAACACTTCGCCGACTGCATGCGTGAGGTTGGGCGGCAGATAGGTGAAGCCGGTATAGCCGGAAACCGTGGTTTCGAAGGCCTGGGTGATGCAGTTGAGGTTGTTGCCGATGTTGAAGTTCGGCACGCCGTCGAACCACTTCAGCACGAGGTCGGGTTCGGGCTGCGGAGCCGTGCGCAACTGTGCGGCCTGGGCCGGCGCGAGCAGGAACAGGGCGGCCAGCAGGGCCGGGCAAAGCAGGGACGGCGAGGACATGCGGATTCTCCGGCGGAGCATGGCGACTGCCGGTTGTTACGCAGAAGCGCGGCGGAAATCTCAACGCCGGCGCGCGCCTCGGTCCGCGGCGCGCAAACGGCCGATCCCGTCGGCCGCGCCGTTCCGGGCCTGGGTCCTCGCCGGCAGCCGGACGCGCCTGGCAGGGGGCCGTCCGGCTGCCGCGCGGTAGCGG
>NZ_JANFVR010000328.1 GCF_024609805.1 Tahibacter caeni
CCGGCGCGTGGTTCGCGCAGATGAAATGGCCGCGGCCCGCGGCCGCGCCGCGCGCGGCGCAGTCGATCCAGGCCACGGTGTATTCGTAGTCGCGCTCGGCCGCGGCCGACAGCGCGAAGAATTCGGCGAGGCTGCCGAAGCGGTGCGTTTCGGCGTTGAGCCACGGACCGCGCACGCGCTGCAGGCGCAGCTCGGCCCAGGTGATCAGGCCGGTCAGGCCCAGGCCGCCGGCCGTCGCGGCGAACCAGTCGGCGTTCTCCTGCGCGCTGCACCAGCGCCGGCTGCCGTCGCTGCGCAGCAGCTCGAAACCGTTGACGTGCTCGCTGAAACAGCCGTTGACGTGGTGGTTCTTGCCGTGCACGTCGTTGGCGATCGCGCCGCCGACGGTCACGTACTTCGTACCCGGCGTCACCGGCAGGAACCAGCCCTGGCCGACGACGAGGTCGAGGATCTCACCGAGCAACACGCCGGCCTCGCAGCGCAGCACGCCGCGCTCGGCGTCGAACGCGATGAAGCGGTCGAGACCGCGCGTGCACAGCAGGTTGCCGCCGCTGTTGAGGCAGGAGTCGCCGTAGCTGCGCCCGTTGCCGTGCGGCAGCGCGGTGCCGGAGAAATCCGGCAGCGGCGCGTCGCGGTCGCGCAGCATCCATAGGCGCTGATCGCGCGGCGGCGGATAGCGGCCCCAGGACGTGCCGCTCATTCAGATCGCTCCGGCCACGGCGATCGCGCAGAGCGCGAGGATCACGCGGCTGACGCGATCGACGAGCGCGAACACGACCGGGTCGTCGTGCATGTCGCCGCGGTGCGCGATCAGCCAGACGCGGCTGATCCAGTACAGCAGCAGCGGGCACAGCAGCCAGAGCACCTGCGGATGGCGGTACAGCGCCTCGCTGGCCGTGCTGTTGATGTACAGCGCGAGCACCAGGACGCTCATGTAGCCGCTCGCGCCGCCGAGCGACTGGATCAGCGCTATGTCGTCCACTGCGTAGCCGCGGCCGCTCGCGCCGGTCCTGCCGCTGTCGATGAGGCCGTGCAGCTCGGTGTAGCGTTTGAGCATCGCCAGGCTCAGGAACAGGAACATCGAGAAGGCGAGCAGCCAGAACGACAGGCCGCCGCCGATCACGACGGCGCCGCCGATGATGCGCACGGTGTACAGCGCGGCCAGCACGACGACGTCGAGCATGACGATGCGCTTGAGCTGGAGCGAGTAGGCCAGGGTCAGCGCGTAGTAGCAGGCCAGCACGGCGGCGAACGGCGGCGACACCGCGAGCGCGAGCCCGAGGCCGGCCAGCGCGAGCAGCGGCGCGAGCAGCAGGCCGCTCGACAGCGGCAGGGTGCCGGCCGCGAACGGACGCAGGCGCTTGCGCGCGTGGCGCCGGTCGGCGTCGAGATCGAGCAGGTCGTTGAGCAGGTAGACGCCCGAGGCGCAGAGGCCGAATGCGAGAAACGCCATCGCGCTGTTGAACGCGGCCGCGGACTCGAGCACGCGGTGCGAGGCGAACAGCGGCAGGAACACGAGCAGGTTCTTGAGCCACTGGTGCAGGCGCAGCGCCTTGAGCCAGGCGCGCAGGCCGCCGCCGTTGCGCTCGAACACGCGCTCGACTTCGCAGCAGGCGCCGGCGGCGCCCGCGAGGCGGCGACCGCCGTTGACGACGACGGCACGCCGCGCGTGCTGCCAGATCTTCAGATCGCGGAATTCGTTGCCGGCATAGTCGAAGCCGCGCTCGCCGTAGCGCTCGCGCAGCGCGGCGCCTTTTTCGCTGCCGGCGAGATTGCGCCGGCCGTCGCTCGCCAGCACCGTGTCGAACAGGCCCAGGTGAGCGGCCACGCCTTCGGCCAGTTTCGCGTCGGAGGCCGTGCAGAGCACCTGCGGCCGCTGGCCCTGCTGCTCGCGCAGCCAGGCGATCACGCGCTCGTCGTAGGGCAGCACGGCCGGATCGACGTCCGCGCGCAGGGCGATCTCGCGCTTGAGCTTCGCCCGCCCGCCGGCCAGCCAGAGCACGAACGCAAACAGATAGAACGGGTTGCGCCGCAACAGGCTCAGGGCCGATTCGAACAGCAGATCGGAGCGGATCAGCGTGCCGTCGAGGTCGACGCAGAGCGGTATCGGTGCAGCGGACATCCGGCAGGTTCCGTATGGGCAGCCGGTTGCGGCCGCGACAATGGAAAACGCCGTAGTCTACACAGCCTCCCCGGCCCGGGCATGTTCTTGGGGGATGCCGGCGTCCGGGCCGTCCAGTCCACGGACGCAGTGCCGGCGCCGCGTTGCCGCCGCTGCGGATTCCACGCGTTCCTAACCGCGACTGTGCAAACCCCTGTGACGTACCGGTGAGAACGCAGCCGAATTGCGAACCGTGCAGCAGTTCGCCGCCGCCGGCCCGCTTAGCCTCGCGGATGCTTTCCGTTTTGCCGCCGCCTGTCGTCCTTCACGCCGAAACGACGTGGTGCGGAAGTTTCGGGCAATGCGTTCGGGTTGCCGCGCAGCGGGGAGTGGAAGCTCGTTGCACGCGCTGCGGAGCGATCGCCGTCGGAGCCCCTCGGGTCAAGCAGGCGGTCGAACGCGCGGCGTTCGGCGGGGATTGTGAGGAAGAGCAGCAGGGCACTGGAGCTCCGCTGCGACAGGTTGCGGAGTGCTTTTCCGGAGCCCCCTTGAGTCAAGGGGGCGGCCGAACGCGGGAGCGTTCGGCCAGGGTTGTGGGAGCGAGCAGCAGGGCATAGGAGCCCCGCTGGGAACGTATACCGAGGTCTTTCAAGGAGTCGTAGGAAGGGCAGGGTGCTCTGGTCCAGGATGACCGCACGAGCCCGATGCGTCCCCCCTGTCGCATCGGGCTCGATCTTTTCGGGCGCCGCGCCGCCGCGATTGCCGCGGCGCGGCGTTCTCCGGTAGGGTCGGCGTTTCCGTACAGCGCCGCGGGACCCGCATGAGCCACGCCTCCGATACCGCCCCCGCCGCCGGTCCCCGCGGTCTCGCGCTGCATACACGCATCCTGATCGGCTTCGTCGTCGGCGTCGTCGCCGGCGTGCTCTGCTACCGCTTCGCCGGCGCCGACAGCGCCTGGCTCGCCGGCACGGTCACCTATGTCACGCAGCCGCTCGGCCAGATCTTCCTGCGCCTGCTGCTGATGCTCGTGATTCCGCTGCTGTTCTCGGCGCTCGTGCTCGGCGTCGCGGACATGGGCGATCTGCGCTCGCTCGGCCGCGTCGGCTGGAAGACCCTGCTGTACACCGTGTTCGTCTCGGGCATCGCCGTGCTGATCGGCCTGGCCCTGGTCAACCTGTTCCAGCCCGGCGTCGGCATGGACCCGGCCGCGCGCGCCGAACTGCTCGCCGAGAGCGCGTCCAAGTCCAAGACGCTGACCGCGCAGGAAGCCCCGCCGTCGGGCATCGCGATGGTCGTGCAGATCGTGCCCGACAACATCGTTCGCGCCGCCTCCGGCGGCGACATGATCGGCATCATGTTCTTCGCGCTGATGTTCGGCATCGCGATGGTGCTGACGCCCACGCCGGGCGTCGCCCGCGTCAAGGAATTCATCCAGGGCATCTACGATCTGTCGATGACCCTGATCGACCGCGTCATCCGGCTCGCGCCGTACGCGGTGGCCTGTCTATTGTTCACCCTGACGGCGAAGCTCGGCTGGCAGGTGCTGTTCCTGCTCGGCAAGTACGTCGGCGTCGTGCTGCTCGGTCTGGCCGTGCACCAGTTCGTGGTCTATTCGGCCGCGGTCCGGCTCTTCGGCGGCATGAGTCCCTGGCGCTTCTTCCGCGGCGTCGAGGAGGCCATGCTGACCGCGTTCTCGACGGCCTCGTCGTCGGCCACCCTGCCGACCGCGCTGAAGGTCGCCGAGGAAAACCTCAAGCTGCCGCCGCGCATCGCGCGCTTCGTGCTGACCGTCGGCGCGACCGCGAACCAGAACGGCACGGCGCTGTTCGAGGGTGTCACGGTGCTGTTCCTGGCCCAGTTCTTCGGCGTGGAGCTCGGCCTCGCGCAGCAGCTCATGGTGCTCGGCGTCTGCGTGCTCGGCGGCGTCGGCACGGCCGGCGTGCCGGCCGGATCGATCCCGGTCATCATGATGATCCTCGCGATGGTCAACGTGCCGCCGGAAGGCATAGGCCTGATCCTCGGCGTCAACCACCTGCTCGACATGTCGCGCACGACCTTGAACGTGACCGGCGACCTCGCCGCGGCCGTCGTGGTGTCGCGCGGCGAGCCGGAGGGGCTGCCGCCGGCCTGACGTTCCGTGCGGTCTCTCTTTCTTCCGGGCCGTGGCCCTCGTCGGCCGGCGCCGTAGCCGCCAGGCGGGCCGGATCCACACGCGACTACGCTTCCGACTCCCCGGCGGCGTGCGCATCGGCCGGGTTGGCGGTTCAGGCTCGCGGCGGACTCAGCATTGCCCGGCGACACAACCTGTAACCTTGCGGCACAATCCGGCCGTCCAGCACCCGGTCCCCTCATGTCCGACGTCGGCGATGTAACCGAACTGTTGCAAGCGTGGCGCGGCGGCGACCGCCTCGCGCTCGAGCGGCTGATGCCGCGGCTGTACGACACCCTGCGCGAGATGGCCTCGGTGCGCCTGCGCCGCGAGGGCGCGCAGCAGACCCTGGAGCCGACCGCGCTCGTGCACGAAGCGCTCGTGCGCCTGCTCGGCGCCGACACGGACTGGCAGAACCGCGCCCATTTCCTCGCGCTGGCCGCGATGCACATGCGCTCCGTGCTCGTCGACCAGGCGCGCTCGCGCCTGTCGGCCAAGCGCGGCGGGGACATCGTCGTGGTCACCTTGAGCCATGCCGAAGCCTCCGAAGGCCAGCGCATCGAGCTCGACCTGATCGCGCTGGACCAGGCCCTGACCCGCCTGCACGACGAGGACCAGCGCGTCGCGCGCATCGTCGAGATGAGCTACTTCGCCGGCATGGAGCGCGAGGAGATCGCGGCCGTCGTCGGCATCTCCGTGCCGACCGTGGATCGCGACCTGCGCTTCGCACGGGCCTGGCTCAACCGCGTGCTGAGCTGACGCCGGCAGCCCCATGGCTACCGGGTCGCGCTTCGCTCAGTTGCGCCAGTTGTTCGAGGAGGTCTGCGACCTGGATCCGCCGGCGCGGCTCGCGCACCTGCGCGCCAGCGGCGCGACCGCCGACGTGGCCGCCGAGGTCGAGGCCCTGGTCGCGGCCGAGACGCGCGGCCTGCAGCGCGCGG
>NZ_JANFVR010000329.1 GCF_024609805.1 Tahibacter caeni
CGGTATCGGCGTCGGTCTTGGCGGCACGCGGCGCGGTACGCGCGCCGACGTCGGCCTTCGCCGCCACCGCGCGCGGACGTTTCGTCGTTTCGCGCGCCGGCGTCTTGCGCGACTTCGCCGCGGCGGTCTTGCGCGCAGTGCGGCGCGGCGTACGGCTCGAGTCCGGCACGGCCGCGTCGAAATGCCGATAGGTCGCCTCGACGTCGCCGGCGCTGAGCTCGCCGTCCCAGTCTTCCATCAAGGTGGCCAGTACGAGCTTCTCGAACTCGCCGGCGAAGCGCCTGACCACCGATTCGGGATCGGCGACGAGCTTGGCGTCGGCGATCAGACCGAAATGAACGTGGCCGTTGTAGCTCAGGATCGAGATGCCCATGCCGATGCTGCCGTTCTGCGGCACCCAGAACATCAGCTCGCGCACGCGCGCGCCGGCGAGGTACAGCGGCATCTGCGGCCCAGGCACGTTCGTCGCGACGGCCGTGGCCTTGCGGCTGAACAGCTCCAGCGCCGCGCGCTGGATCGCGACCGGCGCCATGCCGACGGCGGCGAGCAGGCCGAAGGTCAGCGCGGCCTGGCGCGAACGCTTGAGCTCGCGCATGTTGGCCGCGACGCGTTCGAGGCGGCGCACCGGATTGGCTTCGCCGATCGGCAGGTCGAGGAAGACCAGGCCGAAATGATTGCCGAGCTTCTTCGCATGCTCCAGCGGACGCAGATTGACCGGTACGGTCGCGCGTATGGTCAGGCCGTCGGCGGCCTGACCGGCGTCGACGAGATGGCCGCGCAGCGCGCCGGCGGCGCAGGCCAGCAGCACGTCGTTGACGGTGCAGCCCAATGCCTTGCCGACGGTCTTGACGTCCTCGAGCGGCAGCGGATCGGCCCAGGCCACGCGCTTGCTGACGCCGAGCGGCCCCTTGAACGCGGTCGGCGGATCGTCCGGCAGCGACAGCGCGATCGCGAGCTCGCGCGTGATCTCGCCGCCTTCGCGCGCGAGCTCCGCGGCGAGCGCGGGATCCTTCCACATTTCCAGACCCTTGCCGAGCACCTTCTCGCCGGCGCCGAGCGCCTTCGCGAAACCGGCCTTGGTCGGCTCCAGCAGCCGCTCCATGACGCTGCCCTGGTCCTTCTTGAGCCAGACCTTGGCGAGCTCCGCGTGCTGCTCGACCGACGGCGACGCGTCGGTCAGGGACAGCAGCACCTGCACGAGGGCCAGGCCGTCGGCGTAGCAGTGATGGATGCGCGAGATCAGCACGCTGCCGCCGCGGTAGTTCTCCACGACGTGGAACTGCCACAGCGGTTTGGAATGATCGAGCGGGCTCGAGGCGAGTTGGCTGACCAGGCGCTCGAGTTCGAACTTGTCGGCCGCTCCAGGCAGCGCGGTCAGGCGCACGTGCCAGTCGAGATCGAAGTCCTTGTCGGTTTCCCAGGCCGCCGAGCTGCCGCTGTCGACGGCCTTCTGGCGGAAGCGGCGGAACGCGAGGAACCGCTCGGCGAGCAGGGCCTTCAGCGCGGCCAGATCGAGCCGGCTCTCGAACATCAGCACGCCGGTGATCATCATCAGATTGGTCGGGCTTTCCATGCGCAGCCAGGCCGTGTCGACCTTGGACATCGCATCGCGCTTGCCCCGCAGCACTTCGAACATCGATTTCCTCCCGCCGCGGTGTGCCCCGCGTTCGCTTCCCGCGTCGTAGCATCGGCGCAGGCCCGGAAAAACACAATGCTCCCGGCGCGCGCGTCCGGCCAGACAGGCTGCCGCAGCGCAGCAGCGTCCAGACTGCATCAGCCCAGTCGCAGAAACCCGATCGCACGCGTGCACGCCCGCACCGTGCCGAATCACGCCAAACAAGCCGCGGGAAGTGCCAACCCGGCCGGCGCCATGCCGCCTCCACGGAAAACGTGCTGCGGATCCGCCGTCGGGCTGAACCGCCGAGCCGGTTTCTCCGCAGCGGGATCGGCAACCGGCCGCCTATTGAGCACGCCGCCCGCAATTTCTCGTGTGGATGAAAGCGAAAGCAGTCGACGTCACGGCAGGCCCCGACAACGACTCGTTCGCTCCCGCTCAACCCCATGGAGATTCCACCATGTCTGCATCTCGCTTGCTGGCCGTGCTGCTGCTGGCCGCGGCCACTGTTGTCCACGCTCAGCAACCCACGGCCCAGGATTATTGCGAGGCCGATCCGCTGGCCCGGCGCGTCGCCGACGCCACGGCCATGATCGTGCCGCGCACCGAACTGACGGAAGATTCCGTCAACGGCGGCTACACCCTGACGACCACGCCGAACACCTTCACGCTCGGACAGACCTCGGCGCTGCCGCTCTGCAGCGACGACCCGTACTACAACCAGCCGCGCGTGGCGCGCGGCCGCACCGGTTTCCTCGTCGGCGAGCAGACCATCGTGACGGCGCCGCACGCCGTGACGCCGCCGGACCCGGCCACGGCGCCGACGTTCCATCCGCAGAACTATGCCGTCATCTTCGGCTGGCGCTGGGAACTCGCCGCACCGCGCCCAGGCACCTCGCCCGACCTCGATTGCACGCTGGTACCCGACGTGCAGCACATTCCGGCCGCGAACGTCTATTTCTTCGACCCGGCCGGACCGGTGCCGCTGTACAACACGTTCAACGTCAACGATCTGAGCCTGTCCGACTACATGGTCTACAGCCTGGATCGTCCGGTCACCGGCATCACGCCGCTGCCGCTGCGCCGCTCGGGCGATCCGCTGCAGGGCGATCCGCTGATAGCCCCGGGTCATCCGGACATGCTGCCGATCAAGATAGGCCGCGGCGGCCGCGTGCAGCGCTACGGGGCGCTGGGCCTGGGCATCGGCGAGCTGCCCTACCGGGCCGGCGTCACCGGATCGCCGGTGTTCAACCTGCGCGCCGAAGTCGTCGAGACCGTCGTGGCGAAAGGCAACGGCGCGATACCGTTCGTCTACGACACCGCACAGCAGTGCTACCGCGTCGTTCCGGAGCTCGAACGCAACGGGCAGCGGGCGAACGGGCAGAACAACGGTCCCATGGCCCCGCTGCTGCCGCACGTGCCGCGGCCGCCGAACGAACTCGTCGTCACGCCGCTGAACCTCGTTACGCACAAGGGAACCGACGCCGCGATCAGCAACGCGGTCAGCAGTTTCGAAGTGAGTCTGTCGGCGTCGGCGGCCGCACCCGTGGATTACCGCGTTTCAGCGACCACGGGCCTGGTCGCGCCGAACGGACTGGAAACGAAACCGATCGGTCTGGATGTGGCTGCCGGCTTGTATACCGCCCATCCGGGCGGCAAGGCACGTCGCTTCGACGTCACGGCAACGAACCGCGGCGTCAGCTGCGAAGTCATCGACGCCGAAATCCGTGTCGCCCCGTTGACGCCGGGCGCTTTCGCGAGCGTCATCCCGCACCGTTTCGAGGTCGTGCGCGGCGATTTCGACGTCACGCCGGACACCGGCTGGGACGTGGTCGCGATGCGCGCTCCCTATCCGACCCATACAGTGATACTGCGCAATCCGAGTTCCGTCCCGGTCACGCTCGAGCTGCAGCCGTCGGCGAGCTGGCTGCGCGTCAACGGTGCGGCGAATGCGACGGTCACGCTGAACCCGGCCGGAAACGTCGGCGACAGCACGGCCGCCACGCTGTCCATCATCACCAATCCCGACAGCAGCGTGCCGCCCGGAACCACGGCGATGGCCAAGCTGGCGATCACGCCGACGGCGCCGCAGTGCATGGACCGCTCTGCCGATGAAGTGGCCGTGTCGTTCACCAACGGCGTGCAGGTCATCACCGCGGTCAACACCGCCGGCGGCAGCATTCCGCATTCGCCCGACGGCATCAGTTACGGCAGCGCAATGGCATTCGACCTGGATGCTTCGGCACTGAACGGCATCCTCGTCGCCGATGTCGACCTCAGCGTGAGCTTCGTGCGCACGTTCGGTCCCACGGGCGGCGTACTGGCCGAGACCGCCGACGAATACCTCAAGATCGTGCTCTCCCCGCCGAATCCGCCGCCTTCGGGGATCCGCAACTACCTTCTGTGGGATGGCAACGACGCTCCCTCGGACTACATCACCCCGGTGAACGTCGACGAAACCGCGCTGACGCTCGACGCGCCGTCGGCACCGCCGCTCGGCGGCACGGCGTTCAGCGCCTACGCGGGCCAGGACATGGGAGGCATCTGGAGGCTGAATCTGTACAGCAAGCGCCAGGGCGATCTGTTCCCCAACATCGTCGTGCTGCGTCTGACCCGCTGACCCTGTCGGGCGGGATCGCGCCGGCGCGATCCCGCCCGCAAGCGCTGCCCCGCATTCGCCGCACCGACGGCGGGCGCGGCGTGTGCGCGAGCAATGCGATCGCAGCGGCGACGTCGTGCGCGCCGGCACATTCAGGCGCGCGCGGCCGCATAGGCCGCCAGCGCCGCCGCACGCGAAGCGGCCAGATCCACGATCGGCGCCGGATAGCCGCTGCGCGAGAGCAGCTCCGGCTGCTTCCACGGCGCATGAAGGTGCTTGAACGGCAGCCTCGCGAGCTCGGGTACCCAGCGCTTCACGTAGGCGCCGTCGGCATCGAAGCGCTCGCCCTGCGTCACGGGATTGAAGATGCGGAAATACGGCGCCGCGTCGGCTCCGGTGCCGGCGCTCCATTGCCAGCCGAGCGTGTTGTTGGCGAGGTCGGCGTCGACGAGCGTGTCCCAGAACCAGCGCGCGCCGTGGCGCCAGTGCAGGCGCAGGTTCTTGCAGAGAAAGCTCGCGACGAGCATGCGCACCCGGTTGTGCATCCAGCCGGTGTGCCAGAGCTCGCGCATGCCGGCGTCGACGATCGGAACGCCGGTGCGGCCCCGCTGCCAGGCGGCGACGGCGTCGGTATCCGGCTCGCGCCAGTCGAAGCCGGCGAACTGCGGATTGAGGTCGGCCTGCGGCGTCTGCGGAAAGTGGTACAGCAGATGATGCGCGAACTCGCGCCAGCCGAGTTCGCGCAGGAACGGTTCGGCCGCCTCGCGCCAGGCGGCGCCGTGTTCCTCGCCGAGCTCGACGAGACGCCAATGGATCTGCCGCGGCGAGATCTCGCCGAAATGCAGATGCGGCGACAGGCGCGACGTTCCGGCCGCGGCGGGTTCGTCGCGCCGCGTCGCGTAGCCGCGCAGCGCCGCCGCGCCGAAGGCGTCGAG
>NZ_JANFVR010000033.1 GCF_024609805.1 Tahibacter caeni
ACCATCGCCGATGCTGGAGCCAACTCGCCCACGACGTGCACCGGCACCAGCGCCTGCCGCCGCTTCGCTCGCGCCTCTCGCTGCAGCCGGCTGCTCCACTTCGCCAGTGCCGTCGCACTGAGTCCGTGTCGTCTGCCGTACTGCTCCTGCGTCAGGTCGCTCGCTCGCCAGGCTTCAACGTGATGCTGCCAGAACGGTTCGGACTTCTGCCTGCCCATACTGCGTGCCTCCGCGGAAACAGAGGCCAGCATTCGGGCTTCCGGAAAACGCCGAAAGATGGGCTCGCCGGACGCTTACGCTGCTGTAGGCAAGGAATCGGCCGTCCGCGGAAAACACCGAAGCCTCGTTGCGCGACTTGCCGTCGGTCAGCAGGCGCACGTCGCCGGTGGCACCGTCGAACCAGTACAGCTGCCAGAGCTCCGAACCGCCGGTATCTTTGCCGAACACGAAGCCGCTCCGCTGCGGATTGACGACGACTTGGCTGATGGGTTCCTCGTAGAAGGTCAGCTGCTCGCGCGCGCCGCCGGGCATGCGCACGCGATGGACCTGCTGCGTGTTGCCGAATCGTGTGCCGATCAGGATGGAGCGACCATCGGCCGACCAGTCGGCCAGCACGGCCTTGCGCGTGTTCTGATAGCGTTGGAGCTTCTCGGTCAGCTCCGCCGGCACCGATTCGGGAAGTCCTTCGCTGACGCGTTGGCCGACCATGACGCGCGAAACCGCATCGTCGGCTGAAAACGCCGCCGAAGTGACGAACACGAGAATCAGGCCAGCGAGCGATTTCATGATGGACTCCGCTGCGGAAAGCCTCACGCCAGCGGCGATTCGTCTCGCCGCAATGCGCCAGTGGTAACGGTCCGCCCGTCCGCGCCGGCCTAGCGGCGGCGCGCGGCGAGCAAGCCGCGCAGCTCGGCCTTTTCTTCGTCGTCGAGGCCGCTGTCGGCCTGCTTGGCGATCAGATCGTCGGTGCGCTGCTGCTTGGTCTGGGCGCTGAGCACCGTCAGCGCGTCGGCGAATTCACGTTGCAGGGTGCCGGCGTCGCCATGCAGGGCCAGCACGGCCAGCTTGCGCAGGGCCGCACCTTCTTCGCGTTGCTCGTACTGTTGCAGCAGGGCGGCTGTGTTGACTGCCGGCCGCGAGCGACAGATGTCGATCAGCTCGATCAGCAGTCCCACGCCGGGCCGGCGCAGCGCCGCGAACGCGTACGGCGGCGCATCCACTGACTCGATGAAGTTCGGGTTCTGCAGCAGCAGCGCGACCGCATAGCGCACGACGCTGCGCTGCGCGTCGACGCCACCGGACGAACGGGCCGTCGGCGCCGCGTCGGCGGATGGTCCGCTGGCGCCGCGCAGCTGTGCTACGCGCTCCTCAAGCATCTCCTCGACGCCTTCGCGCATCTGCGGCGACAGGCTGGCCGACAGCGACCAGCGGATCGCTGTCTTGTCGGTCAGCAGTTCGAGCATGCGGTCGCGGAACGATCCCTCGGGAATGCTCGCGATCAGCTCCTTGCAGCGCTCGGCCAGACGCGCGCGACCGTCGGCCGTGCGCAGGTCGGTACCGCTCTCCTGGTGCGCGAAGAAGAACTCGCTGAGCGGCGTGGCCGCGGTCAGGCGCTGTTCGAAGCCCGCGTTGCCCTCCTGGCGGATCAGGGTATCGGGGTCTTCGCCGTCGGGCAGGAACAGGAAATGCGCCTGGCGGCCTTCGCGCATGCGCGGCAGCACCGATTCGGCCGCGCGCCAGGCGGCCTGCCGGCCGGCGCGGTCGCCGTCGAAGCAGAAATACACATCAGCGCAATTACGAAAAAGAATTTCGGCATGCTCGCGCGTCGTCGCCGTGCCGAGGGTCGCGACGGCCTGAGGCAGTCCGTGCTGATGCAGCGCGATCACATCCATGTAGCCTTCGACGACGATGATCCGGCCCATCTTCTGCTGCGCCTGGCGCACCTGCCACAGCGCGAACAGCTCGCGGCCCTTGTGGAACAGCGGCGTCTCGGGCGAGTTCAGATACTTGGGGCCGTCGCTCTTGGCCAGCACGCGGCCGCCGAACGCGATGATGCGGCCGCGCCGGTCCTGGATCGGAAACATCACGCGGTCGCGGAAGCGGTCGTAGGGCATGCCGCCGCGCTCGCCGCGGGTCAGCATGCCGGCTTTCTCCAACAGGTTGATGCGCTGCGGACTGTTGCCCAACGCGCTGCGCAGCCCGTCGTAGGCGTCGGGCGCGTAGCCCAGGCCGAAGGCCGCGATCGTGGCCGCGTCGAGACCGCGGCCGTCGAAATAGGCCCGCGCCGTCGCGCTGTCGGCCAGGGCGTGCTGGAAGTACCGCGCGGACTGATCGAGCACGGTATACAGGTCCGCCGTGTCGCTCTGTTGCGGCGCCGCGGCGCGGCCGCCTTCATACGGCACCTTGAGGCCGACGCGTGCAGCCAGTTCCTCGATCGCGTCGGGAAACTCGAGGCGGTCGTAGTCCATCAGGAACTTGATCGCGCTGCCGTGCGCGCCGCAGCCGAAGCAGTGATAGAACTGCTTGTGCGGGCTCACCGTGAATGAAGGCGAGCGCTCGTCGTGGAAGGGACAGCGGGCGCTCCAGTCGCGGCCCGCTTTCTTCAGCGGAACGCGTTCCTGGATGACGTCGACGATATCGATGCGTGCGAGCAGATCGTCGATGAAGCTGTCGGGAATACGGCCGGCCATCGCGCTAGTGTGGCGATTCCGCAGTGGGTTGAATACGGGGCCGAAACGACGGCCGGCGCCGAGCGGGCGCCGGGCCATCGAAGGGCCGGAGCGTCCGGCGCGCCGGCCGACGAAGCTCAGCCGAGGCTGGCGAGCTTGGTCTTGACGCGTTCCGACAGCACGCCCATGTCGGCGCGGCCGGCGACCTTCGGGCGGACCAGGCCGATGACCTTGCCCATGTCCTTGGGGCCGGTGGCGCCGGCTTCGGCGACCGCCGCCGCGATGATCGCGTCGATTTCCGCATCGTCGAGCTGGGCCGGCAGATAGACCTGCAGTACGGTCATTTCGTAGCGCTCGACGGCAGCCAGGTCTTCGCGGCCGGCGGCTTCGTACTGGCTCAGCGAATCCTTGCGCTGCTTGAGCATCTTTTCGACGACGGCAAGGACCTGGGTGTCGTCGAGGACGATGCGCTCGTCGACTTCACGCTGCTTGATCGCCGCATTGATCAGGCGGATCACGCCAAGGCGATCCTTCTCGCCGCCCTTCATGGCGGCCTTCATGTCGTCGGTCAGTCGTTGTTTCAGGGACATGGCGATTCTCGGATGACGAAAAGCACAAAGCCGGCGCTACTTGCGTAGCACCGGCCGGCGGAGCAGCCCGCAGAACGGGGAGATCGGGGCAGGCGAGGCCCGCCCGGAAACTCAGTACAGACGCTGACGCTTGGTGACGTCGCGCGAGACGCGGCGCAGATGGCGCTTCACGGCCGCGGCGCGCTTGCGCTTGCGTTCCTGGGTCGGCTTTTCGTAGAACTCGCGCTTGCGCGTTTCGGCCAGGACGCCGGCCTTTTCGCAGGTGCGCTTGAAGCGACGCAGGGCAAATTCGAAGGGTTCGTTTTCGCGAACTTTGACGTTGGGCATGGTATCTCCGCTGTTACACTTGCGCCCCGTTCTTGGGCGAGCCGCGAAGTTTAGCGTGTCAGACCAGCCGATTGCAAAGCCTGTACTGGGCATCGAGTCTTCCTGCGACGAGACCGGCGTGGCGGTCTATGACCTGCAGCGCGGCCTGCTGGCCCACAGGCTCTACAGCCAGATCCGCCTGCACGCCGAATACGGCGGTGTCGTGCCCGAGCTCGCCAGTCGCGATCACGTGCGCAAGTTGTTGCCGCTGCTCAGGGAAACCCTCGACGCCGCGGGTCTCGGCGTGGCCGATCTCGGCGGCGTGGCCTATACCGCCGGTCCCGGGCTGATCGGTGCGCTGCTGGTCGGGGCCTCGGCCGCGCGGGCGCTGGCCTGGTCGCTGGACGTGCCGGCCATCGGCGTGCACCACATGGAAGGACATCTGCTGGCGCCGCTGCTCGAGGCCGAGGCGCCCGAGCCGCCGTTCGTCGCGCTGCTCGTGTCCGGCGGCCATTCCATGCTGATCGCGGTCGATGCGATCGGCGCGTACCGGCTGCTCGGCGACACGCTCGACGATGCCGCCGGCGAAGCCTTCGACAAGACCGCCAAGCTCATGGGGTTGCCGTACCCCGGCGGTCCGGAGCTGGCGCGGCTCGCCGAGACCGGCACCTCCGGCCGCTTCCGCTTCGCCCGGCCGATGACCGACCGGCCCGGCCTCGATTTCAGCTTCTCGGGTCTGAAGACCCAGGTCTTGCTGGCCTGGCAGAACAGCGACCGGAGCGACGCGACGCGCGCCGACATCGCGCGCGGCTTCGAGGAGGCCATGGTCGACACCCTGCGCATCAAGTGCCTGCGCGCGCTCGAGGCGACCGGCGCGCGTTCGCTGGTCATCGCCGGCGGCGTCGGCGCAAACAGGCGCCTGCGCGCACAGCTCGCCGAAGCCGCGCAGCGCCAGGGATTCCGCGTCTACTTTCCGCGACCGGAGTTCTGCACCGACAACGGCGCGATGATCGCGCTGGCCGGCGCGCTGCGCCTGCAGGCCGGCCAGCTCGAAGACAGCGGCATCCGCGTATTTCCGCGCTGGGACCTGGAGCAGCTGCGCCCGCTGCATCCGGCCGCCTGATACAACGAACGAAATCGGGACGTTCCATGGACATCGTTTTCATCGAAGACCTGCGCATCGAAACCGTCATCGGCATCTACGACTGGGAACGGCAGATCCGCCAGGTCGTCGCGCTGGATCTCGAGATGGCGTTCGACAACCGCAAGCCTGCGGCCAGCGACGAGATCGTCGACACCCTGGACTACAAGGCCGTATCCAAGCGCCTGATCGCCTTCGTCGAGGCCGCGCACTACGAGCTCGTCGAAACCCTGGCCGAGGAATGCGCGCGCATCGTTCGCGAGGAATTCGGCGTGGCCTGGCTGCGCCTGCGTCTGGCCAAGCCCGGCGCCGTGCGCGGTTCCAAGGCGGTCGGCGTGGTCATCGAACGCGGCAGCAAACCGGATTGACCGCATGGAGCGCGCCTATCTGAGCCTGGGCTCCAATCAGGAACCCGTCGCGAACCTGACCTCGGCACTGGCCGCGCTACGCGAGCGCTTCGGCCCCGTGCAGGTTTCCGCCGCGTATCGCTTCCCGGCCGTCGGCTTCGACGGCGCCGACTTCGTCAACCTCGCGGCGGTCATCGAGACCGACCTCGCGCCGGCGGCGCTCAACGACTGGCTGCACGCGCTCGAAGACCGTCACGGCCGGCGTCGCGACGTGCCGCGCTTTTCCGACCGCACATTGGACATCGACATCGTGCTCTACGGTGAGCGGGTACTCAGCGGCGGAGGCAACCTGCAGGTGCCGCGCGACGAACTGCGGCATGCCTTCGTGCTGCGGCCGCTTGCCGAGATCGCGCCCGATGCGCTGCAGCCGCTGGCCGGCCGCCGCCTGGGCGAGCTCTGGCGCGAACATCCCGACTACGGCCGCCGCTTCGACGTCGTCCCACTGGCCTGACGTTCTTCCCATGACGCTCGACCCGCGCCGTGCTAGCGTGCGCCCGGGCTGAAATTCCATGGGGAGGATGCGGTCATGATCGAGAAATTCCGTCAGAGCTGGGCGCTCATGAAGGCCAGCGCCGGCGTGCTCAGCGCCGACAAGGAGCTGCTGGTGTTTCCGGCGTTGTCGGCGCTGTGCTGCGTCATCGTCGCGGCGACCTTCTTCGTGCCGGCCGCGTTCGCCGGCCTGTTCGAGCATTTCTCGCGCGACCACATCGATCCGGTGCTCGCGCTGCTCGGCTTCCTGTTCTACCTCGTGCAGTACTTCGTGATCATCTTCTTCAACACCGCCCTGGTCGGCGCGGCGATGATCCGCCTGCGCGGCGGCGATCCGACGGTCGCCGACGGTTTCCGCATCGCCATGTCCAAGCTGCCGGCCATCCTCGGCTACGCGCTGATTTCGGCCACGGTCGGTCTGCTGCTGCGTGCGCTGCAGGAGCGCGCCGGCTTCATCGGCCGCTGGATCGCCGGCCTGATCGGCGCGGCCTGGACCATCGCGACGTTCCTCGTCGTGCCGGTGCTCGTCAGCAACGACATCGGCCCGGTCGACGCGGTCAAGCGCAGCGTCGAGCTGCTGAAGAAGACCTGGGGCGAGAACCTCGTCGGCAACGTCGGCATCGGCCTCGTGTTCGGCCTGCTCGCATTCGCGATCATCATCAGCGGTGCGATCCTCATCACCGCGGCCGCCTCGCTGCACTCGACGTCGCTGGTCATCACGGCCGTCGCACTCGTCGTCGCCGCGTTCATCGGCATGAGCCTGATCCAGGCCGCGCTGACCGGCATCTACGCCGCGGCGATCTACCGCTATGTCGAGGAAGGCGAGGTCGGCGCCGGCTTCGACCGCGCGCTCGTCGCGAACGCGTTCCGCGTGAAGGCCTGATTCCGCGCCGGCGGTTCCCGCAAAGCCCGGCCGTCCGGCCGGGCTTTTTCACGGGCGAGATTCAGATGTTCAGCGCGCGGCCGCCGTCGACATGGACGACTTCGCCCGTCACGTAAGGCGCCTGCAACAGCCACAGCGCGGCGTCGGCGACATCGTCGGGCGTGCCGCTGCGCGCGAGCGGAATGCGCGCGAGCAGGGCCTGCTGTTCCGCACCAGTCTTGCCGCTCTCGGGCCAGAGTATCGCGCCCGGCGCGATCGCGTTGACGCGCACCTGCGGCGCGAGATCCAGCGCGAGCGAGCGCGTCATCATCAGCAGCGCGGCCTTGGCCATGCAGTAGATCGGATGCCGCGCGAGCGGGCGTTCCGCATAGACGTCGACGAGGTTGACGATGCTGCCGCGCGCGGTGGCCAGCGCGGCGGCCGCGGCCTGGGCTAGGAAGAACGGCGCGCGCGCGTTGCTCGCGAACAGTTCGTCCCACTGCGCCGGCGTCGCGCTGCCGACGGGCGTGGGCTCGAACGACGAGGCGTTGTTGACGAGCGCATCGAGCCGGCCGAAACGTTCGAGCGCCGCGTCCACGAGATCCGGCAACATTTCCACATTGCCAAGATCCGCCTGCAGGATCAGCGTGCTCTGCGCGCGCTGCGTCTCCAGCTCCGCGGCGAGTCCGTCGAGTTCGCTGCGCGAGCGGCGGCAGTGCAACGCGAGGTCATAGCCGGCCGCATGCAGGCGGCGCGCGATCGTTGCGCCGACGCGCCGGGCCGCGCCGGTCACGAGCGCCACGGGTCGGGTATCGGTCATCGGCGGCACCTCGGCTATGCTTGCGGCTCCGCGATTGCCGCATACCCCAGCTGCGAAATCCAGCCTTGGCCATCGATCTGCCTGAACCCACGCCTGCCGAACGCGAGCATAGCGAGACCTTGGCGGCTTTCATCCGCAACGAGATCGCGGCGAGCGGTCCTCTGCCGTTCTCGCGCTTCATGGAGCTTGCGATGTACGCGCCGGGGCTGGGCTACTACAGCGCCGGCAAGACCAAGTTCGGCGCCGACGGCGATTTCGTCACCGCGCCCGAGCTCGGCAGCCTGTTCGCGCGCTGCGTCGCGCGCGCGGTCGCGCCGACCTTGCGCGAGCTCGGCCCCGACGCGCAGATGCTCGAGCTCGGCGGCGGCAGCGGTGCGTTCGCGGCGGACTGCCTGCGCGAGCTCGCTGCGCTCGATGCCTTGCCGTCGCGCTATCTGCTGCTCGAACCCAGCGCGGATCTGCGCCAGCGCCAGCGCGAGCGCCTGCAGGCGCAGCCGGCCGGGATCGCCGCGCGCGCGGTCTGGATAGACCGTCCGCCCGAGGACGACTGGCACGGCGTGCTGTTCGCCAACGAAGTGCTCGACGCGCTGCCGGCGACGCGCTTCAGCCTGCGCGACGGCGAAGTGTTCGAGGAGCACGTCGTCGATGCCGACGGCGGTTTCGCGAGCATCGACCTGCCGGCCGACGGCTTCACCGCGAACGCCGTGCGTCACGTCGAGCGCGATCTCGGCCACGGCCTCGCCGACGGCTATCGCTCCGAAGTGCTGCCGCAGCTGCCGTACTGGATACAGGCGGTCTGCGGCGGGCTGCAGCGCGGCATGGCGCTGTTCGTCGATTACGGCTACGCGCGGCGCGAGTATTACCGCGACGAGCGCCGCGACGGCACCTTGATCGCGATGTATCGGCATCGCGCGCATACGGACGTGCTCGCGCGCGTCGGCCTGCAGGACCTGACCGCGTTCGTCGATTTCAGCGCGCTGGCCGAAGCCGGCACCGGCGCGGGTTTCCGCATCGCGGGACTCGGCACGCAGGCCGATTTCCTGATCGCCAACGGTCTCGACGAGGTGTTTGCCGCGGCCCATGCGGCCGCGCCCGACGAAGCGGCGCGCTATCGCCTGGCCCAGGAAGTGAAGCGGCTGACCTTGCCGGCCGAGATGGGCGAGACGTTCAAGGTCATGGCGTTCGAGCGCTGATGCGCGGCACGGCGGCGGCCCTGCATTGCGTCGCGGCGGGCCCGTCGCCGGCGGTCGCCGTCGCGATCGCCCGCAAATCGCCCGCGGGTTGTCACGCGCAGGGCCCGGCGCGAGGCGACGCTGCGGGCTTTCCGTCGAACGAACCCTCACCATGATCTGGCATCCCCGTCCGCTGCGCTTTCTCGGATTCTGGCGCGGCATCGGCCGCGGCCTGCTGCTCGCGTCGCTGATAGTGGCGCTGCTGCCGGCACCGGCGGGCATGGGCCGCATCGCGTTCGGCGACAAGATCGCGCACCTGGCCGCGTTCGCGTTCCTGATGCTCTGGTACGCGCAGATCTACGCGCTGCCGAGCGAGCGCCTGCGCTGTGCGCTCGGCCTGATCGGCTTCGGCCTGGGTATCGAACTGCTGCAGAGCCTCGTGCCGTATCGCAGCGCCGATGTCTGGGATCTCGTCGCCGATGCGGCCGGCGTCGGGCTTGGCCTGTTGCTGGCGCGCACGCCGCTCGGCGGCCTGCTCAGCCGCTGCGAGCCTCGCCCGGCGGCCTGAGCGCCGCTACCGCCGCGACGCGTTCGCGGCGCACGGCTTCGCCGATGGCCGGACCCGTCAGGCCGCGCGCGACGAAGGGCTTCGCATCAATGGCCGCGGCGGCGGCATAGGCCGTGCGCAGCCAGTCGGCCTGCGCATACGGAACTTCGCTCAAGCCCAGCCGACCGCGCTTGTCGGCGCTGCAGACGAGCAGGAACTGCTCGATGCGCTCCTTCTTGCGGAAGCCGTCGAGCTGCTCGAACAGGTCGACGACCGTGGCCGGCCGCAGCTCGAACGCGCGATGCGCCTGCAGGTGCAGGCGGCAGCACAGCACGGCCAGCTCGGCATATTCGCCGGGCGGCTTGTACCGCGCGGTCAGCTCGCGGATCGGCGCGACGCCGCTGCTTTCGTGGCCGACATGGCGCGGCAGCTGGTCGGCCGGCGTCAGCGCCTTGCCGAGGTCGTGGACGAGCGCGCACCAGCCGATCAGCGCGTCGCCGGGCGCAAGCCGCGCCGCCATGTCGACGACCATTTCGGTGTGGATGCCGGTGTCGACTTCGGGATGGAATTCGGCGCGCTGCGGCACGCCGTACAGCGCATCGATCTGTGGAAACAGCCGCGCGAGCGCGCCGCAGTCGCGCAGCACGCGCAGGAAAGCCGAAGGCTGCGGTTCGGTCAATGCGCGGCGCAGCTCGGCCCAGACGCGCTCGGCGACGAGGTGGTCGACCTCGCCGTCGTCGACCATGGCGCGCAACAGCGCGGCGGTTTCCGGCGCCAGGGTGAAGCCGAGCGGCGCGTAGCGCGCGGCGAAGCGAGCCACGCGCAGCAGGCGCACGGGATCCTCGACGAACGCGTCGGAGACGTGGCGCAGCACGCGCCGCTGCAGATCCTGCGCGCCGCCGAACGGATCGACGAGGCGGCCGTCGGCGTCCTCGGCCATCGCATTGATCGTGAGGTCGCGGCGGCGCAGGTCGTCCTCGAGCGTGACGGCCGTACCGGTATCGAACGTGAAGCCCGCATAGCCGCGGCCGCTCTTGCGCTCGGTGCGCGCGAGCGCGTACTCCTCACCGCTGCTCGGATGCAGGAAAACCGGGAAATCCTTGCCGACCGGTTTGTAGCCGAGCGCGATCATCTGCTGCGGCGTCGCGCCGACGACGACATGGTCGTGGTCGCTCGCCGGACGGCCCAGCAGGCGGTCGCGCACGGCGCCGCCGACGAGGTAGATCTGCATGACGAGTTTCCCTGTCGATTCCGGGCCGATTCCGGTCGTCGAGCTTAGCAGCGCAGGCTCGCGCCGACGCAAGGCGTCGACGACGGAAAAATCCGCGTTGGCCGCTGCAATGGCCGGCCTTACACTCCGGTCGTATTCCTGCCACCACCGTCAGGATTCGCCATGAAGCCGTTCGCGTCCCTGCTGTTCGCCGTCGCCCTGACCGCCTGCGCGGCCGCGCCGCAAAAGCCTTCAGTGGAGAACGACACCCTGTATCGGCGCCTCGGTGGCGTCGCCGGCGTCGAGGCGGTCGTCGACGCGTCGCTGCGCCGCATCCACGGCGACCTGCGCATCAACATCTTCTTCGAGAACACCGATCTGGCGGACCTGCGCCGCCTGCTGATCGAGCAGATCTGCGCGGCGACCGGCGGCCCCTGCACCTATTCGGGCCGCAGCATGGAAGAAGCGCATTCGGGCATGAACCTGACCGACCGCGACTTCGACATCTTCGTCGAGGATCTCGTCGCGGCCATGACCGAGGTCAAGGTCAGCCCGGCACTGCAGCAGGAAGTACTCGGGCTGTTCGGGCCGATGCGGCCTCAGGTCGTCGGCCAGTAGGGCGAGTCAGCCTTCGGGCGCGGAGACGGCGGCGTTGGCCGTCGCCGCGGGTGCGGCGGTGTCGGTCTGCGCCGTCGTGTCGGCTGCGCTGGTCGGGCAAACCACAGGCTTGCGCGGCGTGTCGCCGCTCGGCGCGGCGTAGTCCTGGCCGTAGCGCGGCAGCCGCGCCGCGACCGCGAGTGCCTTGCCGTTCAAGCGCCAGTCGTAGATGACCGAGAACGCGAGCACGCGCGCGACGTATTCGCGGGTTTCCTTGTACGGAATGCTCGCGATGAAGAAGTCCGGCTCGAGCTGGCCGCGCTGGCCGAGCCAGCGTTCGACCGCGCCGGGGCCGGCGTTGTAGGCCGCGCTCGCGAGCCACGGTGCGCCGTTGTAGCGTCCGGCCATCTGCGACAGGTAGCGCGTGCCGAGCGCGATGTTGGTGTCGCCGTGATAGAGGTCTTCGGCGCGGCTGTAGGCGATGCCGGCGTTCTTCGCGACGCGCGCCGCGGTTCCCGGCAGCAGCTGCATCAGACCGTAGGCGTCGGCGCCGGAGCGCGCGTCCTCGACCCAGGCGCTTTCGGCACGGATGATCGCGTAGGTCCAGGCCGGATCCAGGCCGGTCTCGTGCGATGCGCGACGGATCTGCGGTTCGCGCGCGAGCGGGAAGCGCTGCTCGTAATAGCGCAGCTCCTCGCCCTTGCTCAGCGCGAACACGGCGCGGTCGTACCAGCCTTCGCGGTAGGCCAGGTCGGCGGCCAGCCGGCGCTGCGGCGGACTCAGGCGGCCCAGGGTGTAGTCCCATTCGCGGCGTGCCTCGCGGCCTTCGCCGAGCGCGCGCCATTCGAACGCGCGCGCCAGTCCGTAGTCGTCGAGCAGCTGCTGCTCGGCCGCGCGGTCCGATGCGAGGCTCGCGGCGCAGATCGCGTACGGCCGCTCGGTCCAGTCGGCGGCGAGGAATCCGTAGAAGTTCGCTTCGCCGGCGAGCTTGGCCAGCACCGCGTCGGCTTCGGCCTTGCGATCGAGCTTGGTGAGCACGCGCGCGCGCAGATAGCGCCACTCCTCGTCGGCCTTCTGCTTGTCGCTGAGCGCGTCGAGCGCCTGCAGCGCCGCCGTCCAGTCCGAAGCGGCGAGGGCGACGCGCGCGCGCCATTCGCGCGTCGCGTCGGTCTGCGCGGCGGCCGGTAGATCGGCCAGCCGCTTCAGCGCGTCGGCGTCGAACTCGGTCGCGCGGTATAGCGCGAACGCCGCGGCGATCTCGCCGCGCTCGGCCGCGCTCCAGCGAAAATGCCTGGTCAATGCGGCATAGTTCGCGTCGGCACCGGCGGAATCGCGGCGTGCCTGGCGGATCAGCGCGGCGGCGGCGGCGCGCCGGTGGCGTGCGTCGTCGGGCCAGGTCTTGGCCTGCTTCAGCGCGGCGGCCGGGTCGCGCAGCGCGGCGGCGAGATGATTCGCGGCCAGGCGCTCGGCGGCCGGCAGCCGCGGCGCGAGTGCGTCGACAATCGCCGCCTTGCCCGCGGCCATGCCGCGGTCGATGCGTTGCCAGAGCTTGGCCGCGTCGAGCAGCTTGTTCTGCGCGGCCCAGTCGAGCACCGCATCGCAGGCGCCCGGCAGCGGCTTGTCCTCGTTCCAGAGCGCTTCGAGATCTTCCTGCCAGTTCATCGTCCCGCCGCCGGCGAGGCGGGCGTTCAGCGCATGGCAGCGCAGCTCGCGGTCGCCGCCGTCGACGTAGACGGCGAGGAAATCGCTCCATTGCTTCTTGTCGGCGCGCTGCAGCAGCCAGGCCTTGCGCAGATCCATCGCCGGCAGCGCATCGGGCCACGCGGTGACGAAAGCCTTGAGATCGTCGGCCGGCAACCTGGCGAGATCGCGGCCGAGTTCGCGTGCCTGCAACGCCGGCAACAGCGGATAGTCGCTCAGCTGTGCGGCTTCGGCCTTCCAGTCGCGGCCGCGCTCGATCGCATCGAGCGCACGGCGGAAGGCCTGGCGTTCCTGACTGCGGTCGGCGCCGAGCGCGCAGACCGGCAGCAGCACGAGGAGACAGAGCAGCCGGCACGACCAAAGTCGGCGGCGAAAACGCGGAAACGGGCTTGCGCGAGACATGGGCGGATCTTAGTGTCCCGGCGCCCGAGTACCAACAGCCGTTGCAGCGATTTGCCGGGTTTTTTCGCGGTTTTTCCGTGAATGAACCGCTGAGCCGGCAGGATCGCGGCGCTGGGGTGTTTCGCGTCGCGCCGACCGTATGTTCGTGTCGCGGGCTCGGCGAGTCGCACAGACGGGTGCCGGGGCCTCGAAGCGGCGGACAGTCGTACCGTTTTCCACCCTGCCGCAGTGCGCGTCGCCGCGCCGGCCAAGGATTCGCATGATTCTCGACATTGTCCTGTACTCCGCCATCGGCGCTGCCGCCGGCCTGCTCGCCGGCCTGCTCGGCGTCGGCGGCGGGCTCATCATCGTCGCCGCGCTGGCCTGGCTGCTGCCGCTGCGTGGTTTTCCGCCGGACCACGTCATGCACGTCGCGCTCGCGACGTCGCTGGCCAGCATCATCCTGACCTCGGTCTCCTCGACGCGCGCGCACTGGAAGCGCGGCAGCGTGCTCTGGCCCAGCGTGCGCGCGCTCGCGCCCGGTCTCGTGCTCGGCGGGCTCGGCGGCGCACAGCTCGCCAGCCATCTGCCGAGCAGCGCGCTGCGCGGCTTCGTCGCCGTGTACTGCCTGGTCGCTGCGGCGCAACTGCGCTACGGCCAGGTCCGGCAGGGCCGCGCCGAGACCGATGCGCCGCCGCGCGGACTGCTGCTGTTCGGCGCCGGCATCGCGATCGGCGTCCTCGCCGCGCTCGTCGGCATCGGCGGCGGCAGCATGACCGTTCCGCTGCTGGTCTGGCTCGGCGTCGCGCCGGTGCGCGCCGTCGGAACCTCGGCGGCCTGCGGCTTTGCGATCGCCGTGGCCAGTGCGTTGGGCTTCGTCTACGGCGGCCATGCCGTCGCGGCCGACCTGCCGCCGGGCAGCCTCGGCTTCGTCTACCTGCCGGCCGTCGCCGGCATCGCGTTCGCGTCGATCCTGATTGCGCCGCAGGGTGTGCGCCTGGCTCACGCGCTGTCGGGCACCGCGCTCAAGCAGGTGTTCGCCGCCTTCCTGGTCCTCATGGGGCTGGTCGTCGCCTTCAGCGGCTGACGCCGCCGTTGCCGCGGCCGGCCCGCCGGCGGAGCGGCGTATCCGGCCGCATGGCGGTGCCGTGCCCGCTGGCCGGCCGCTCTAGTCAAGTCCGGACAAAGTGTTTTACATTCCCTTAACGCCTCGCGCGGAAAACCGCTAAACGGGGCGTTAGGAGCTGCAGGCTTCAGTCGGCGCAGTCCGGGGGGACCGTGCCGACCAGGCAAATCCGGATGGCACAGTCACGGCAGGCGCGTCGGCGCTGCGGGGCCGGGCTGCGCTCGCCGGTAAATCCAATAACTCGGTTTTCGGGTCACCTAACGGGAGTTACCGATGAAAGTGCTGCACCGTCACAAGCTCGCCCTGAGCATCCATGCCCTCACCGTGGCCCTGCTGGCCGGCGCGGCCCACCCGGTGCTCGCGCAAGGCGACCGCTCCGGCGACGACACCACCAAGCTCGAAGCCGTCGAAGTCACGGGTTCGCGCATCAAGAAGGCCGAGCTCGAAGGCCAGACGCCCGTGGTCACGATCACGGCGCGCGACATCGAAGCGACCGGCCTTGGCTCCATCGGCGACGTGATCCAGCGCCTCTCGGTCAGCGGTTCCTCGCTCAACACCAAGTTCAACTCGGCCGGCAACTTCGGCTTCCCGGCCGACGGCGGCGGCGTAGGCTCCGGTTCGACGACGATCTCCCTGCGCAACATCGGCGCCAAGCGCACCCTCGTCCTCGTCGACGGCCTGCGCTGGGTCAACGAATCCTCGGGCTCGGGCGTGTCGGCCGCGGTCGATCTCAACACCATCCCGGCCAGCGCGGTCGAGCGCATCGAGATCCTGACCGATGGCGCGTCGTCGCTGTACGGCTCGGACGCGATCTCCGGCGTCATCAACATCATCACCAAGCGCAAGTCCGAAGGTCTCGGCGCCAACATTTCCTACGGCGACTATTCCAAGGACGGCGGCGAAACGACCTCGGGCAACCTGTCGCTCGGCGGCAGCACCGACCGTCTCGAATTCTTCCTCGACATCAGCCACTACGAGCAGAAGTCGATCAGCTCGTCGGTGTGGGACCAGTCCTCGTTCCCGACGCCGGGCGCCGGCCTGTTCGGCGGCAGCTCCTACATTCCGTACACGCGCACGATCTTCTCGGCGCCGAACGGCGAGACCTACGGCGGCCTCTGCCCCGGCGGCACCTGCAACATCACCGCAAACGGCACGACCACCGGCGTGCAGCCGTTCCCGGACGGCTTCCACCGCTTCACGAACGCCGACCGCTTCAATTTCGCGCCATACAACCTGCTGCTGACGCCGAGCAATCGTGACGGCCTGTTCGGTCAGGCGCGTTACAAGATCGCCGACAACGTCAGCTTCTACATCAAGGGCAGCTACACCCAGCGCGAATCGGTCAACCAGGCCGCGCCGGAACCGATCGGCCTGGGCTCGGCGCTCAACACCAGCGACCTCGGCCTGATCACCGGCGTCGACGCGACCAATCCGTACAACCCGTTCGGTTTCACCCTGGATCCGGGCAGCAACCTGATCGGCCTCGGCCGCCGCCCGGTCGAAGGCGGTCCGCGCATCTTCAAGCAGGAGGTCGACACGCGCTACTTCGCGACGGGCCTGGAAGGCAGCTTCGGCGCCGGCGACCGCGACTTCTACTGGGACGTCAACTACGTCAACAGCGACAACAAGGCCACCCAGACGGTACACGGCACCTACAACATCGCGCACATCGCCCGCGCGCTGGGTCCGGTCGCCGACTGCACCGGCTCCTGCGTGCCGCTGAACATCTTCGGCGGTCCGGGCTCGATCACCCAGTCCATGCTCGATTACATCAGCTTCATCGAGCAGGACCGCAGCCAGAACTCGCTGGAGCTGTGGTCGGCCAACCTGTCGGGCGATCTGTTCGAACTGCCGGCCGGCTCGCTCGCGTTCGCCGCGGGCTACGAACACCGCAAGCAGGAAGGCTTCTACACGCCGGACGCGATCGTCGTGGCCGGCGAAGGCAACGGCGTGCCGTCGCTGCCGACCGCGGGCGAATACAAGGTCAACGAGTACTACCTCGAGCTCAATGCGCCGCTGCTCAAGGACGTCGCCGGCGCCAAGAGCCTCGACCTGTCGCTGGCCTCGCGCTACTCCGACTACTCCACGTTCGGCGGCACGACCAACAACAAGATCGGCCTGCGCTGGCAGCCGACCGAGGACCTGACCCTGCGCGGCACCTGGGCCGAAGGTTTCCGCGCGCCGTCGATCGGCGAACTTTACGGCTCGCCGGCGCGCTTCGACGCGACGATTTCCGATCCCTGCAACGGCGCTACCGGCCAGGCCGCGACAAACTGCATCGCGCAGGGCGTGCCGAATCCGGCGACGTTCGAACAGGCCAACACGCAGATCTCCACGCGTACGGGCGGCAACCTCGCGTTGACGCCGGAAACGTCGAAGTCGATCACCGCCGGCGTGGTCTACAGCCCGAGCTGGGCCGAGAACACGAGCTGGGCGCAGAAGCTCGACTTCGATCTGACCTTCTGGAAGATCAAGCTCGAAGACGCGATCCAGGCGCCGGATGCGCAGACCCAGCTCGACCGCTGCGTCGCGACGAATTCGCCGGCCTTCTGCACCGGCATCGTGCGCGGCACCTCGGGCGACATCATCAGCTTCAACAACACGCTGACCAACCTCGGCACCATCGACACGCGCGGCTACGACATCGGCGTGAACTGGACCAGCCCGGATTGGGGCTGGGGCACGCTCGGCGCGTCGCTGTCGACGACCTACGTCGACAAGTACACCGCGATCTCCAACGACACCGGCCTGGCCGAACCGCTGACCGTGGGCATCGAAACCGCCGACCGCGCGATCAACAAGTGGCGCACGACGGCCAGCCTGAGCTGGGCTTCGGAGTCCTGGAGCGCCCGCTGGACCGCACGCTACCTGTCGAGCCTGACCGAGCAGTGCAACCCGGACCTGACCGAAGTCGGCGCGGTCTGCAGCAACCCGAACGCGGACCTCAGCGGCGGCACGAACCACCTCGGCGCGACCACGTTCCACGACCTGCGCGTGAACTGGAAGCTGCCGGTGAGCTTCGACTTCACCCTGTCGGCCGGCGTCAACAACCTGTTCGCGAAGGATCCGCCGATCTGCGTGTCCTGCTCGCTCAACGGCTACGACGCGGGCACTTACGACCTGCCGGGCCGCTACAGCTACGTCCAGGCCGGCGTGAAGTTCTAAGCCCGCCGCCCGCCGTACAGAGGGGGAATCGCCGGGCCGCGCAAGCGGCCCGGTTTTTTTGCGCCGCAGCGAGCGGTGCCCTGAGGCGGCCTGCAGCCGATGCCGCGTCGCGGCATCGGCTGCCGCATTCGTCGCGGCCGCGGACAGCGCCGCGCAGCCGCGCGGACCTGTCGTCGCAGGTGCCGGCGACGCGTGCGCGCGCCGATCGCGCAGTAGCGCAATCGGCGCTTGTCGTGGTTGCGGTTTGTGCTAAGTTGCTCACACAAAGGTCTCCCCCGGCAGTGCGGAGGTCGTCATGCGACCGGTACACCTGCAATTGTCTGTGTTAGTCCTGGCCTGTGCGTTTCCGCTGCTGGCCCCAGCGCAATCGGCCGTGCCCGCGGCCGCAACGGTGAATGCCGATGCCGAGGTCGCGCTGGCCGTGGCCGATCTCGATCTCTACCAGCGCGGCCTGCAGCTCGAGATCGATGCGTTGAAGCTCGCGCAGCAGCGCCTGCAGAGCGCCCGCGAAGCCCACGACGACGTGTCCGAAAGCGCGGCGCTGCAGCCGGTGCTGACGCGTCAGTACGAGCGCAACGCGGCCAAGGCCCTGAACGTGGACCTGCGCCGCTATCGCGACGTCAAGCGCCGCTTCGGCGACATCCTCGTGCTCGGCGAATACATCGATCAGCTCAACGCGCAGCTCGAACAGCTGCACCAGAGCGGCATGAGCACGAAGCAGCGCGCCGATCAGCGCAAGGCGATCGAGGAAGCCCGCGCCAAGGCCGTCGATCCATATGCAGTGCTCGACGTCGCGCTGCGCGACGCGCTGAAGCAGCGTGCCGATGCGCTCGTGCGTCTGCGCATCGACAACCGCGATCTCGTGCAGGAGCTCACGAGCCGCTGAAGCTCGAACGCGGCCGGCCTGTCCCACGCAGGCCGGTGCGTTTCGCGACGGTCGCGTCTGCGGCCGCAGAGGGGATGTCCGCGCGCCGCGATTCGGGGGCGGGACGCGACCCAACGAAGCCGGGGCCGAGGGCGCGGGGTCGCCGCAGCACGTCGTCGAAACCGATCGACCGGATGGTGCGCGGCGCTCAGGCGGCGCGGCGCAGTTCCTGCTGCAGCCCGCTCGGCAGGGTCACGCTCGCGGCGACCGGCAGGTGATCGGAGAAGGCCTGCGGCAAAGTCCACAAGCTGTCGATCTGCAGATTTTCCGAAACCAGGATGTGGTCGATCGCGCGACGCGGGCGCCAGCTCGGAAACGTGGGCGGCGGCGCGAGCGGCGGCGCGAGCGAGGTCTTGCGGTAGAGCTCGCGCAGTTCGGCGCTGTCGGCCGCGCAGTTGAGGTCGCCCATCAGCACCGCGTGCGGCGCGTCGGCCAGCAGTTCGGCGATGAAGCCGAGCTGGCGCATGCGCGCCTCGGGACCGAGCGACAGATGCGAGATGACCACGGTCAGCCCCTGCGCGCCGCTGCCGAAGCGCGCGAGCAACGCGCCGCGCCCGGGTATGCGGCCCGGCAGTGGGTGGTCGATGACTTCGCTGGGTTCGATGCGGCTGATCAGGCCGTTGGCCGACTGGGCCAGCCGCGATACGCGCCGGTTCGGCTGGTGGCTCCAGTACGGAAAGCCGGCGGTCTCGGCGATGTACTGGGTCTGGTTCACGAAGCCCGAGCGCAGGGTGCCGGCATCGGCTTCCTGCAGGCCCACGACGTCGAAGTCCTCGATCGATCGCGCGAGCGCTTCGAGGTTCGCGCGCTTGCCCGGATGCGGCAGCCAGCTGCGCGTCACGTAGTCGCTGTAGCGGCCGACGCTGGCGCCGGCGACGATGTTGCAGCTGAGCAGACGCAGCCGCTCGGTGGCGGGGCTGCTGGGGTCGGAGCCGGGCGGGGCACTCATGGGCGCAGCCTATGCCGGGCGTGCCGGCTGCCGCAAGCGACCTTGGTTGGGGGTGACGCGAAACTCCGGCGGCCGACGGACCGGGCCGTCGACCGCCGGTAGAGAACCGACCGCTTACTTCTTCTTCGCGGCCTTGAGTTCCTGGTCGACGAGCCAGAGTGCGAGCTCGACCGCCTGGCTCTGGCCGCCGGCCGAGGCCGCGTCGAGGCGGTACTTGCCGTTGATGACCAGGGTCGGCGTGCTCTCGATCTGGTAGGCGACCGCGCGCTCGCGGCCCTGGATCAGGTTGCCTTCGACGACGAAGGACTGCGCCGTGCTGACGAAGTTCTTCGGATCGATGCCGTAGCCGGCGTAGAAGCCGCCGAGATCCTCGATCGTGCGCAGCGGCTTGTGGTCGCGATGCAGCGCGTCGAACAGCGCCTGGTGCGTCTTGTCGAGCACGCCGAGCGCCTGCGCGGTGTAGTAGGCGCGGGCCAGCGGCTCCCAGGACGGATTGAACACGACCGGCATGTAGCCGAAGGTCACGCCGGCGGGCAGGCGCGACTTGAGCTGGTCCGCATACGGCTGGAAATGCGCGCAGTGCGGGCAGGCATAGGAGAACACTTCGGTGACCTCGACCTTGCCTGCGGCCGGCGGCGTCGGCTTGGCCAGGACGATGTAGTGCTGGCCTTCCTTCCATTCGGTCTTCGGCGCAGCCGCCTTGTCGTCCTGGGCGCCGCAGGCGCCGGCGACGAGGAGGCCGGCAAACAGGAACAGCAATCGCTTGAGCATGATGATCTCCGGAACGTCGGACTTACTTGGCGGCGGCCGCGGATTCCTGCGCGACCAGATGCAGGATGATGGCCTGGAGGTTGTCCCAGTTGCCGGCGCTCTGGCCGGTCAGGCGGTACTTGCCGTTGACGACGAAGGTCGGCGTGGAGTCGACCTGCACGGCCTTGATGTAGGCGTCGGCCTTCTTCATCTTGGTGTTGATCGCGAAAGAGTTCGCCACGCCGGCGAAGTCGGCGGCCTTGACGCCGTACTTCTCGTAGAACTTGGCCACGTCCTCGAGCGTCGGTGCCGGATCCTTGATCTTGCCGTTGACGACGACGGCGAGCGGACCGCCGCCCCAGATCGCCGTGAACATGTCTTCGTGCGCCTTCTCGGCGACGCCGAGCGTCTGCGCGGCGTAGTAGGCGCGCTGGAACAGCGGCCACTGCTCGCCCTGGTTCCACGACGCGGGCACGTAGGTCATGACGGCGTTCGCCGGCAGCTTGGCCTTGATTTCCTTGACCTTGGGGGCGGCCGAGAAGCAGGCCGGGCAGCCGTAGGAGAACACTTCGGTGACTTCGACCTTGTCCGTCTGGGCGGTGGCCTGCGGCGGGTCGATCTTGAAATAGTGCTTGCCTTCCTGCCACTGGCCGCTCTGGGCGGACACGCTGGCGGCAGCGACGAGGCCGACGAAGCCGAGGGCGAAACGCTGGAACATCCGGATCTCCTGGTGGGGCCGCGGCCGTCGCCGGCCGTGGCTGTCATTGCGAATCCGGAGCGTAACGAGTCGGGCAGGCCCCGGAGCGGCTGATGGGCAGAGACACGCCGGACCGGGGCGAGTTCACGCCGAACGGCGTGCGCCGCCGTCGGCGTTCAATCCCGGTATGGCCGGGTTTTTACTGGGCGCTGGCCGTCGCGACCGGCTTGCTCGTGTGCAGGCCTTCGGCGTACGAGGCGACCGCGTTCACGTCCTGCTCGCTGAGGCGCTTGGCGATCTCGGGCATGATCTTGGCGCGGTCGTCTTCGCCCCAGGTCGTGCCGTTCTGCCAGTCCTTGAGCTTGACCACGACGTAGTCGGTCCACTGGCCGGCGATCTGCGGATAGCCCGAACCCGGATTGCCGCGGCCCGACGGACCGTGGCAGGACATGCAGGCCGGCACGCCGCGCTTGACGTCGCCCGAGCGCCAGAGCTGCTCGCCGCGCGCCTTCAGCGCCTGGTCGCCGTTGCCCGGCGTGGCCTGCTTGGTCGCGAAAAAGGCGCCGACATCGTGCATGTCCTGGTCGGACAAGGTCGAGGCGAAGCCGAGCATGATCGGGTTGTTGCGGGCGCTGGACTTGAACAGCGCGAGCTGGCGCGCGATGTAGTCGGCCTGCTGGCCGGCCAGCTTGGGATATTGCTTGTCGGTGGAGTTACCGTCGGAACCGTGGCAGGCGCCGCAGGCGGCGGCCTTCGCTTCACCGGCCTTGGCATCGCCGGCGACGGCGTGCGGCGCGGCCGTTTCCGCCTGGATCGAACCTGCGGCGAGCAAGCCCGCCAGAGCAACTACGCGCCGAAAACTCATTACACTCGACTCCACATAGGCTGGAAACGCGGCCATCCCCGGCGGGCTGAGGCTGGCGGGGGACAGAAAACCGCCGAATTGTACCAGCGCCCCCCAGACGGTCAAACGCCCCGCGCGTGCCGCTGCCTCGAGCCCGATCAATGTCCGATTCCCTGTTTCGCCGCGCCCGTTTCCGCCTGGCCGCGCACGAGCTGCGCCAGTTGCCTGCCGATACCGGCGCCGAAGTCGCGTTCGCCGGCCGCTCCAACGCCGGCAAGTCCAGCGCGCTCAATCGCATCTGCGACCAGGTCGGCCTCGCGCGCACGTCGAAGACGCCGGGCCGCACGCAGCAGCTCGTCGTGTTCGAGCTCGACGGCGACCGCCGCCTGATCGACCTGCCCGGCTACGGTTACGCGAAGGTGCCGCCGACCCTGCGCGACCACTGGCGCGAGCTCATCGACGCCTATCTGACCCATCGCCGATCGCTGCGCGGCGTCGTGCTGATCATGGACAGCCGCCACCCGCTGAAGGACTTCGACCGCCTGATGCTGCAGTACTGCCGCGACATCGGCCTGCCTTGCCACGTGCTCATGACCAAGGTCGACAAGCTGTCGCGCGGCGAAGCCGCACGCACCTTGCTCGGCACGCGCCGCGAGATGGCGTCCCTGTGTCCCGGCGCGACGATCCAGGCGTTCTCGTCGCTCGACAAGATCGGCATCGATGAAGCGCGCGCGGCGATAGGCGCCTGGCTCGAACAGCCGGCGCCGGACGCGACCGTGCACGAAGCCTGACCGCCCCCGACGTCCCGCGACGAACCGGTTCGGATCCGTGCGGCCTCGCTGCGTAAGCAGACCGTGCCGCGCCGGTTGCCCGCGGTCCCGTCCATGGCAGAGGAGCCGGGCGCATGCAGCGGACTCGACCGACGGCGCACGGCGCCGGATCGCGGCAGTGGCGTAGCCGAGGCATTGTCGCCGCGTTCGGGCTGTGCGCCGTCGCGCCGCTGCCTGCGGCGGTGTTCACGGTCGACACGGCCGACGACACGACCGATGCGTCGCCGGGCGACGGGCGCTGCGCCGACGCGCTGGATCGCTGCAGCCTGCGCGCGGCCGTGCAGGAAACGAATGCGCTGGCCGGCGCCGATCGCATCGAGCTGCCGGCCGGCGAATTCCTGCTGAGTCTCGCCGGCAGCGGCGAGGACGCCGCGGCGAGCGGCGATCTCGACGTCCGCGACGATCTTGCGGTCGTCGGCGCCGGCGCCGCGCTGACGTCCATCGATGCCGGCGCGCACGATCGCGCCGTCGAGGTGCACGCGGGAAGTGCGCCGCGCCGCGTCGGTTTCTCCGCGCTGACCCTGCGCAACGGCCGTCTCGTGCAGCCGACCGCCTACGGCGGCGCGGGCCTGCGTGCCGCGCCGGCGACCGAGGTCGCGCTCGACGACGTCGTGCTCGAGGGCCATCGCACGGTCTGGGTCTGGAGCGGCGTCGCGCTCGACATCGAAGGCTGTCTGGTCGGTCATCGGATACGCGTGCTCGGCAACGCCGCGGTCGAGAGCGGCGAAACGATCTACGTCCACGGTTCGCCCGACGCCGCCGCAACCGCCTGCATCGAGCTCGACGACAGCGAGATCCGCGGCAACCTCGGCACGCGCGGCGGCGCCCTGAGCGGCGACTACGCGCGCATCGTGCTGCGGCGCAGCCTCGTCGCCGACAACGAGGCGACGGGCGGCGCCGGCGCGTTCCTGTTCAACATCGCGGCGCCGGCGCGGCTGGAGAACGTCACGGTCAGCGGCAATCGCGGAATCAACGGCGCGATCATGAACGACGGCCATTCGCGCCTGGACATCGTCAACGGCACGATCACGCGCAACGGCTCGCCGGCCGGGCAGCAGGCCGTCGCCGGCGGCATCCTCGACGTGCACGGCGGCTCGGGCCTCGTGTACCTGCGCAATACCATCCTCGCCGGCAACGGTCCGGCCACCCACTACGCCGACTGCAACCACGCCAATTCCGACGGCGGCGGCAATCTGCTCGGCGACGCACGGAGCTGCGCGTTCGCGGCGCAGCCCGGCGACCAGCTCGACACGGATCCCGGCCTGGGTCCGCTGGCCGATCACGGCGGCTTCACGGCCGCGCATGCGCCGGGCGCGGCCGCGATCGATCGCGCCACGGACCAGGGCTGTCCGGCGACGGACCAGCGCGGCGCGCCGCGGCCTCTCGACGGCGACGGCGACGGCATGGCGCGCTGTGATACGGGCGCGCTCGAACTTGCCGACGGCCTGTTCGCCGACGGCTTCGACACGATGCTCAGGCGCTGAGCGCGCAGCCGGCGCGGCGGCCGTGCTGCGCGCGTGCGGGTCTGTCAGAGCGCCTTGCCGCCGAACTTGTGCGTGTACTGCAGATAGAACTGGCGGCCGGTCGCGTCGAACCAGGAGATGTCGTAGTACGGATACGCGGTCGCGGTCGGATCGCGCGGCGGCATCTTGTCGAACAGGTTCGTCACGGCGAGCGACAGCTGCGCGCGCTCGTTGAAGCGGTACTGCAGCGACGCGTTGTAGCGATAGGTCGCGCCGAGCCACGGGCTGCCGCCGTCTTCCGGATCGTAGACCTGCGAATACGAGTCGGAATTGGGCAGGCGGCCGAGGCGCTCGCCGTGCAGGGTCGCGGTCCAGCGGTTCCGTTCCCAGCTGACGCTCGCACTGGCCTTGGTGCGCGGAATGTCGAAGCCACTGTTGACGGCGAACTGGTTCTCCACGGCGTCGCCGGCGTACTGCTGGCTCTCGTGACGGCGCACCCAGGTGTAGTTGCCGCTGAAGCGGAACAGGCCGATGCCGGTCTCCAGCCGGTAGTGCGTGCTGAAGTCGATGCCGCTCGTGCGTTCGCGCGCGATGTTGATCGGATTGACGTAGACGCCGTAGACGCCGCCGTCGCTGGAGCGGCGCACGCGCGCGAGCGCATCGAGGCAGGTCGGCGAATTCGGATCGACCGGCGTGCCGTCGACGCGCCGGCCGATGCGGCAGCTCGCTTCGTCCTGCAGCACGCCGTCGATGCGCAGGTCCTGCACCTGGTTGCGCAGGTCGATGTCGAAGTAGTCGAGCGAGAAGTCGAGATTGGCCAGCGGCGAGAACACCAGGCCGGCGGTGTACGACTTGCTGGTCTCCGGATTCAGGCGGCGGTTGCCGGCGCGCGTGACGATGAGGCCTTCGTCGCCGTAGGAGCAGTCGGCGATGTCGACGCCGGGCTCCTCGGTGCGGCAGCGATAGTAGTCCACGCCCGAGGATTCGAGATTGCCTTCGCCGGCGAACACGTAGTGCAGGTCCGGCGCGCGAAACGCGGTGCCGTAGGAGCCGCGCACGAGCAGCGAATCCAGCGGCCGCCATTCCAGGCCGCTGCTCCAGGTCACCTTGTCGATCGAATGGCCGTCGTAGCGGTACTGGTCGTAGCGCGCGGCCGTGCTGAGGCTCAGCGACTCGAGCAGCGGAAGGCGCAGCTCGCCGGCCGCGGCCCAGCGGTCGCGGCTGCCGGAGCCGTCGGAATCGCGCCAGCTGTAGTAGTAGTACTGCGTCGCGAGCGGATCCGGATGCAGCGCGTAGGCCTGGTCGCCGGCCTCGATCGTGCCGGCGAAGCCCGCGTCGCCGGCCGGCAGCGAGAACAGCTCGGGATTGGTCAGAGTGAACGACACCGTGTCGGTGCGCGACTTCGGCGTGTACGTCGTGCGCGCGGCGATGGAGTCGTATTCCGCGCGCGTCAGCGGCCGGTACAGGCGTTCCGGGTCGGCATCGAAGATCGGAAAGCCGTCCTCGTCGACGCCGAGCTGCGGCCCGAGCAGCAGGTCGTTCGCGCGCGACGCGACGATCTGCGGCCAGCTGATCGTGGACTGGTACTGCGAATGGCTCAGCGCCGCTTCCCAGTCCCAGGCTTCGCCGAAGCGGCCGCGAAAACCGGTGTTCAGGCTGAAGGTCTTCTGCCGGTTGCGGATCATGCCGCGATCCAGGCCGCCCATTTCCTCGGGCGTGAACTGGCGCTGCCAGTATTCGACCTGGTCGGTGGCCTGGTTGTAGAAATAGCCTTCCTCGTTGCCGTCGGGCGCCTGGTAGCTCCACTGCGTCACGTCGCGATACATCGCGAGCTCGTGATAGCCGGCCTGCACGTCGGCGAACCAGTCGATGCCGCCGTCGAAGGAATAGCTCAGCGAGGCGTAGCTGTTGACGCCCTTGCGCCGGCTCGTGATCGTGCCGTAGCCGATGGAACGGTCGCTGCCGCAGTAGTAGCCGTCTTCCCCGTCTATGCCCCAGCCCGGCCGCGACGCGTAGTAGGTCGAGCCGCCGTTGAGCTGGGACAGGCCGTTGCAGGTCGCCGCGCCGGGATCGAGGTATTCGTCGTACCAGTTCGTGCGCAGGAACACGCGGCGCGGCGCGCGCGCGCGCGACGTCGGCGCGTCCAGGGTGGAATCCTGCACTTCGCGCTCGTAGGCCCACAGCGGCCGCTGCGACAGCAGCTCCACGCCGTAGACCGCGTTGAAGCGGTCGGTGCCGAAGCCGCTGGACAGACTCAGGTTGAACGACTCGCCGCCGCCGCGCTCGGTGTCGCCGAGCCGCAGGTCCACCGTGGTGCCGTCGGCCTGTTTCTTGAGAATGAAATTGACCACGCCCGAGATCGCGTCCGAACCGTAGATCGCCGACGCGCTGCCGGTCAGGATCTCGATGCGCTCGACCATGCCGAGCGGAATGTTCGAGATGTCGGTGAAGTTGCTGCGGCCCTTGAACGGCATCGGAAAGTCGGCGATGCGCCGGCCGTTGACGAGCACCAGCGTGTGATTCGGGCCGAGGCCGCGCAGGTCGACCTGCTGCGCGCCCGGCGAGAAATCGGCGCCGCTGGCCGACTGCTGGCTCTGCGTCTCGCCGCCGTTCTGCGTCATCGCGCGCAGCACCTCGGGCACCGTCGTGAAGCCGTTCGCCTTGATCTCCTGCGCGGTGATTACGGTGATCGGCGCCGGGCCCTCGATCTGCGCGCGCGGTATGCGCGAGCCGGTGACCTGCACGCTTTCGAGCTCGACGACGGGCCGTTCGGCCGCCGCGTCCGTGCCGGCCTGCGGATTGCTGCGCGCCGCCGGCGTCGGCTGCGGATCGCGCACGATGGCCATGGCGCCGGACTTGTCGCGCTGCAGGCGATGGCCGCTGCCGCGCAGCAGCCGCTCGAGCGCGTCGGCCGCGGTCATCGAACCCTTGACGCCGCCGGTCTTGAGCCCTTTGAGCTCGTCGGCCGAATAGACGAACTGCGCGCCGGACTGCCGCGCGAGCGCGTCGAGCGCCGTCGTCAGGTCGCCGGCCGGAATGTCCAGGTTCTCGGTCGTGTTCTGTGCCTGGGCCGCCAGTGCCGCGCTGCAGGCCAGCGCGAGTACCAGTTTCCGTATGCCTTTCCGCATCGCCATCCCCCTGCTCGAGCGCACCCCGGCGCCGTTACGGGTTCATGACGAGCGAGGCGGAGAAATCCCGCCCGCGGTTCACCGGCTGTACAGCACGATGCGCTCGGGCTCGCGCTCGGCACGCACGGGCAGGGCCTGTTCGAGCAGGTTCGCGAAGACCTCGGCGTTGGACCAGCGGAAGCTGCCGCCGATGCGCAGCTGCGCCGCAACCGCATCGCCTATCACGAGCGGGCGCAGGTTGTAGCGGTTGAATTCCGCCACGGCCACGGCCAGCGGCGTGTCGAGGAACACCAGATAGCCGCGGCGCCAGTCGAGCGCGCGCTCGGCGTCGGCGACCGAGCCGTCGCGCACGAGCACGCCGGCCGCATTGGCCAGCGCGCTGCTGCCGGCCGGCAGCAGGGTCACCGGCTGGCCGCGGCCGTCCTGCGGCGAGG
>NZ_JANFVR010000330.1 GCF_024609805.1 Tahibacter caeni
GCCAGGCGCTGCTGGTCGGCGTCCATCCGGGCGTCACGCGCGGCCGCGGCCGCGGCGCTCGCGTCGGCGCGGGCGATCGCGAGATCGCGCGAGCGCGCTTCGGCGAGCAGTTCCTCGCGTTCGCGGCCGAGATCCTGCGCGTGGCGTTCGGCGAAGCGCGCGAGGCCTTCGGCCTCGGCCGTCTTCACGAGACGGTCGGCGATGTAGACGCCGTGGTCGAACAGCTCGCGGTCGAGCCGGCGGCCGTCGCGCGCGAGCGTGTCGACCGCGGCGTCGGCGTTGGCCAGTTCGGCCTGCGCCGTCGTGGCGATGCGCTGGTCGCCGTGCAGGCGGTGCAGTTCCGACTGCAGGCGCACGACTTCCGGCGCCGGGCCGTTCGGCGTACTGGCGCAGGCGCCGAGCGCGAGCGCCGTGGAAACGGCAAAGACGAGATGACGGATTTTCATGGCTCAGCCTCCTGCGCGTCCGAGCTCCATGCGCAGGGTGCGCACGGCGGCTTCGACTTCGGCGGTGGTGGCCTCGGCGCGCGCCTGGCGGCTGCGCGCTTCGGCGAGGATGGCGTCGGCGCGCGTCTTTTCCGAGGCGAGCAGGGTTTCGTCCCAGTCGCGTTCGTTGGCCAGGCCCTGCGCACGGGCCATGCCGCTGCGCGCGGTGTCGAGTTCGGCGCCGGCGTACTGCGCGGCGCCGGCCCGCTCGGCGGAATCGAGCGCGCTCTGGGCGGCGGTCATGGCCAGTTCGGCGTCGTGGCGGTTCGCTGCCGCGGCCAATCCGGGTAGCGCGGCGGCGGCGACGAAAATCAATGCGGCGATTTTCATGGCGTTGCTCCTTGCTGAGGGGCGGGATTCCTACCAGCGTTCGTATTCGCGCCGCGACACGCGTCCGTCGCGGTTCTTGTCGGCGTAGATGTAGTCGTTGGCGAGCGGTGCGTAGCCCGACGCTTCGTTCTCGTCGACGCTGCCGTCGCCGTTCCTGTCCAGCGACTCGAACGAGGGCTTGGGCGCCCAGGGTTGGGCCGGCGGCTGGCCGTAGCGCACGATGATGTCGCCGCGCGGGCTCGGATAGACCTGTTCGCGCAGGCCGTCGGTCTGCGCCGCGGCGCCGGCGGCGGCGCCGCAAAGCAGGACAGCGATCAGGATCTTCATGGCGGTTCTCTCAGCGGATCCGGGCGCGCAGCTCGCGCCCGAGCTCGGCCAGCGCGTGCATCGCGTCGTTGAGACGCGGCGACACCTCCTTGGCCAGACGCGGCAATGCGCGGCTCTTGTTGCCGCGGCCGGCCAGCCGCGCGATCGCGGCGATGCCGAGACCGACGGCGATGGTCAGCGGCACGAATACCTTCGGCGACTTGAGCTGCCGGGCGGCTTTCGCGAGCGTGGCGCGCCGCGGCGTGATTTCGGTGGATCGGCGCGGTGCGGCGCCGTCGACCGAATCCGTCTTGCGCGCGCGCTGGCGCGCGGCGGCGGCTCGCGCCGGCGCATGGCCGGCGGCGATGCCGTTGGACGCTGTCTTCTGCACCATGGCCTGTCTCCTCTTGTGGCGGACGAAGGAAGGTCGGCACTGCAGCGCGCGGAACGGCGCGTCGGCGGGCACTCGACGCCGTCGCAGGGGGACCTACGAGCCAGCACGACAGTTTCCGTGCCAGCCGGGCGTCCCGGCGCAAGTCCTTGTGCGAACGGCGCTTAGGCGCGCGGCGGCCGCGGCAGTTTCAGGCAGAACGCCGTTTCCGCGGCCGGCTTCGTGCAGGCTGCCCGGATCGGCTAGGGCGTGTCGCCGAACGTGCGGCCGAGCTGGACCTTGCGCCGCAGCGGCTCGCTGCCGCGGGCCAGGTCCAGCTCGACCGTGCGGCCCATGTTCTCGCGCAGCAGCTGTTGAAATTTCGCGCGATCGTTCACCGGCTTGCGATCGAGCGCCGTGACGATGTCGCCGGGGCGCAGGTTCGCGCGCGAGGCCGGACTGTCGCCGACCACCTCGCCGAGCCGCACGCCGCCGGCCGGCCAGACTTGCCGCTCGTTCGCGTTGAGATCGCGGAACGTGGCGCCGAACACGAGGCGCAGGCGCACGAAGTAGGCGGCGCCGAGGCCGCCGCCGCCCTGGGCGTACCAGCGGACTTTGTCGGCGCCGATCGCCTTGCCCTGGCGCGCGATCCAGGCGCGCGCCGCGTCGTCGTCGCGCGCATGGCTGCTGTTGCCGATCAGAACGTAGGACTGGGGCGTCAGCAGCTCCTGATCGGCGGCCGGCGTGCGTCCCGGCAGCAGTTCGGGCTCGGCCGGCGCCGGCGCGGCGCGCAGCGGATCGATCACGGCCGGCTCGCGGCCGGCGACGGCGTCGTAGCGATTGTCAGTATCGGCCGGCAGTCCCGGCGCGGCGCTCTCGCGCACGACGGATGTGGCGCAGCCGGCCAGCAGCGCGCAGCCCAGCAGCAGGACGAAGCGGAGGTTCATGGCGTTCTCGCGATCCGGAATCGACGCGAGCATGCCCGTTCCCGCGTTAGGCCGTGTTGAACGGCGCCTCAGCCGGAAGGATCGACGCGCCGCGCCGCGACTTCGACTTCCGTCGCACCGCGACGCGGACGGCCGCGCGGCTATACTCGCGGCCTCACCTGCGAAGCGATGCGATGACTCCGTCCGTGCGCGGCATGCTCGTCATGCTCGTTGCAGTAGCCCTGTTTGCGCTCATGGATACCGGCATGAAACTGCTGGCCGCGCACTATCCGGCGACCCAGGTCGCTGCGCTGCGCGGACTGGCCTCGTGGCCGTTCGTCGTGGTCTGGGTGCTGCTCAGCGGCGGCCCCGGCCAGCTGCTGCGCGTGCGCTGGCCGTTGCATCTGCTGCGCGGCGTGCTCGCCGTCGTGATGCTGGCCGCGTTCGCCTACGCGCTCAAGCGGCTGCCGCTCGCGGAAACCTATGCGCTGTTCTTCGTCGCGCCGCTGCTGGTCACCGCATTGGCCGTCCCGCTGCTCGGCGAACGCGTGGGCTGGCGGCGCTGGTGCGCGATCGGCGTCGGCCTGCTGGGCACTCTGGTGATCCTGCGGCCGAGCGGGCAGGGCATGCTGTCCCTGAGCGGACTGGCCGTGCTGGCCTCGGCGCTGGCCTACGCGATCGGCGCGGTCAGCGTGCGCGTGCTCGGCCGCACCGACACGACCCAGGCCATGGTGTTTTGGATGCTGAGCCTGCTCGCCGTGTTCGCGACCGTCGTGGCCTGGCCCGACTGGCAAGCCGTGCGCGGCGAGGACGTCTGGCTGCTCGCCGGCATCGGCGCGACCGGCGCGGCCGGCCAGTACTGCGTGACCGAAGCGTTCCGCCGCACGCCGGCCTCGCTCGTCGCGCCGCTCGAATACACCGCGCTGGTCTGGGCGCTGGGCCTGGACTGGCTGCTCTGGCGCACCTTTCCCGATGCGATCACGTTCGTCGGCGCCGGCATCATCGTCGCGAGCGGCCTTTACCTGATCCGCGGCGAGCGCCGCGAAACCTGACCCTGCGGACTGCGAAGCCATGCCCTATACCCCGATCGTCGCCACCCTCGGCTACGTGCTGTCGCCGGACCGCAAGCGCGTACTCATGGTCCACCGCAACGCGCGCGCGCACGATCATCATCTCGGCAAGTACAACGGTCTCGGCGGCAAGATCGAGCCCGACGAGGACGTGCTCGCCGGCATGCGCCGCGAGATCCGCGAGGAAGCCGAGATCGAATGCACCGCGCTGACCCTGCGCGGCACGATCAGCTGGCCCGGCTTCGGCAAGCACGGCGAAGACTGGCTCGGCTTCCTGTTCCTCGTGACGGCCTACGAGGGCACGCCGCCGTCCCGCAATGCCGAAGGCGCGCTCGAATGGATCGAGCGCGACCGCCTGCTCGAGCTGCCGCTCTGGGAAGGCGACCGCCATTTCCTGCCGCTGGTCTTCGACGACGACCCGCGCCCGTTCCATGGCGTCATGCCGTATCGCGACGGACGCATGGTGTCGTGGGCGTTTTCCCGCTGAGAGCCGGGAATGGGGAATCGAAGGAGCGGGCTGAGCCGGCCTTCGGCGTTGCGACACTGTGTTGGGCGAAGGCGGAAACGGGAATCGTGAGTGCGCCGATGCCTGAATCTGGCCTCGCGCCGCTCTTCCGACCCCCATCCCCGATTTTCCATTGCCGCTCCCGTCGGGAGCGACTAGATCGGCGCGCCCGGAGGAATCACCGGCATCGCCCGCAGCTTCACCGATTTCGGATCGGCCAGATAACGGCCTATCAGCGCGGCGGCTTCGCGGCGGCTTGCGCTGGTCTGCCCGGCGTCCTGTGTGGCGTTCTGCGTGAGCCACTGCTGCCAGGTCTTCAGTTCGGTGCGGACCTCGGCGTCGGCCTGCGCATGCAGCTGGCCCGCGTCGAGCAGGTTCAGCACGGCGTCGAGCGTGGTCCAGTTCGCGGCGAGCTGCACGGCCGCGGCGGCGGGCGCCGTGTCGGCCGCCGTGTCGTGCTGCCAGGTCGAGCGGAACGTACCGCGCAGCACGTCGGCGATGCCGGGCTGGTTCGCGTCGCGCGCGTGTTGCCAGGCCACGCGGTTCAGCCGCGCCGGATCGAACAGGAACTGCAAGGTCTGCGCGCTGGCCGCGGCGACCGCCGACAAGGGGTCGAACAGCGGCGCGCTGCGCGTCGCGAAATATTCGCGCGTGCGTTCGTAGTCGTTGCCCGGCGGCGTCACGCTGTCGAGCACGTTGGCCGGCAGCGCGAGCTCGCTCGCACTCAGGGTGCGCAGCAGGCGATCGAGCGCCGCGCGCTGGTCGGCCGCGGCGACGGGTGTCGCACCGGGCGCCGTGTCGCCGGCCAGGCCGTAGCGATAGCTCGCGCCGCCGAGCAGCCGCGCGACGGCCTCGGTCTGGTAGCGGTGCAGCAGGTACAGCGGCACGAGCCGCGCCTCGAGTTCGCCGAGCTGGCGGTCCGGCGGCAGCACGCCGCGGCCGAATTCGGCCAATGCGCGGCGGCGAATGCTCAGTAGCTGGTCGAAGGTCTGCAGCGACGAAGGGCCATAGTCCCAGAGCAGGCCGTCCGGATGCGCCGCGCCCGGCGCGCGCGCATCGGCGTCGCCGACGTACTCGAGGCCGGCCGCCGCGGAGATCGGAAGAGCGTCG
>NZ_JANFVR010000331.1 GCF_024609805.1 Tahibacter caeni
CGCTGCTGGCCTGGGCCCTGCCGCAGCCCCCCGGCGCGCAGCAGGCCGCCGGCGACCTGCGCACGCGCGTGGACCGCGCGCGGCCGTTCGCGACCGAGCTCGGCTTCGACCAGAGCGGACGCTTCTCGCGCGACGGACGCTGGCTGGCCTGGTCGGCCTCGGCCGAAACCCTCGACGAGGCGCGCATCTGGATCGCCTCGCGCGACGGCGGCTCGCGCCACGCACTCAGCGACGGCGCGGCCTGGGACATGTCGCCGGTATTCGTCGACGACGACAGCGCCGTCGTGTTCGTGCGCTACACGGCCAATTCCTGCGAGCTGCGCGAGCAGAAGCTCATCGAGAAGCAGTCGCGCCGCATCGGCGAATGCGCGCCGCCGCCGGCGACTAGCCGCATCGACGCCTCGCCCGACGGGCGTCTGGTCGCCTTCCCGCAGGCGGCCGCGGCCGGCCGCACCCGCCTGGCGCTGCTGGATCGCCGCGACGGCGCTGTGCGCCCGCTGACCGATCCCAGCGAACAGGCGCTCATGGATCAGAATCCGCGTTTCTCGTCCGACGGCGGCCAGCTCGTCTTCACGCGCGGCCAGCACAGCCAGCAGCGCCTCTGGCTGCTGCCGGTGGCGGCGCCGGAGCGAGCGCGCGTGCTGGTCGCGGCTCCCGGCATGCTCTACGGCGCGGCCTGGCTGCCCGGCGACACAGCCGTCGTGCTGGCCGGCGACCTGTTCGGCTATCGCGCGTTGTACCGCGCCGACGCGGCCACGGGCGCGCTCGAATTCGTCGGCGCGCGCGGCGCGCGCTATCCCGACGTCGCCGCCGACGGCGCGCTGCTCTACGAGATCGCCGACTACCAGGCCAATCTCTGGCGCGCCGACCTGCGCAGTCCCGAAACACCGCCGCAGCCGATCACGCAGTCGCAGCGCTACAACAACCAGCCGAGCTTTTCGCCCGACGGCCGCTGGCTCGCGTTCGGCTCCAACCGCGACGGCCTGGAATCGGTCTATCTCGCCAAGCCCGACGGCAGCGACGTGCAACGCCTCGCGCTCGATCCGGGCCAGCGCTGGGTGCGCCCGAGCTGGCATCCGGGCTCCGGGCATCTGCTCGTGACCGCGATCCTCAACCGCAGCGACGGCACCGAGTGCCTGCCCTATGCCTGCAGCACCGAACACAGCGCGATCTACCGCTACGACCTCGCGACGCGCCAGCCGGTCGCCGTCGACGGCCTCGGCGAGGATGCGCACTACGCCCAGTACGGCCACGACGGCCGCTTCATCTACTACCTGCGCCGGCGCGACGAGCGCGAGCAGCTCTGGCGCGCCGCGGCCGACGGCAGCGGCGCGCGCCTGCTGCTCGACGCCAACGTCGAACAGTTCGCGACCGACGCCAGCTACCTCGTCGTCGACGTCGCCGTCGAGGCCGGGCTGCGCGTCTGCGCGCTCGACGCGACCCGCTGCAAGGTCGTGCTCGACGGCAGCGACAAGAACGACAGCCTCAGGCCTGACAGCACCTACATCTCGCTGCACGACGGCGGCCTGGCCTTCGTCGCGCGCGACAGCAACGGCCAGCGCTTCGTGCAGCGTTACGACATCGACAAGCGTGCCATGACTCCCCTGCTCGCCGATGCGCCGACGACCTTCGCGCCGGCGCTGGACCTGAGTCCCGACGGGCGTTGGCTGGTCTATGCGCGCAACGACCGCGTCACGATCGACCTGTACCTCGGCGAAGCGCACGCGCCGGGCGCGAAGCCCAAGCCCTGAGCGGCTGCCGCCGCAGTTCCGCACTCGTACCGATGACTACCGACGCCTCCCGCCAGACCGCCCTGCACGCCTTCGTCGTCGCCTGCGGCGCCGATCCGCTCAGCCTCGACGTGGCCTCGGCCGACGCGAGCTTCCGCAGCTACTGGCGCGTGCGCCGCGACGGCCGCAGCTTCATCGTCATGGACTCGCCGCCGGACCGCGAACCGGTCGCGCCGTGGCTCACGATCGGCGCGCAGCTCGCCGCGGTCGGCCTGCATGTGCCGGCGGTGCACGCGGCCGATACGGAGCAAGGTTTCCTGCTGCTCGAAGACCTCGGCACGCGCCTGTATCTCGACGCGCTCGACGCGGACAGCGCCGACGCGCTGTACGGCGCCGCGCTCGACGCGCTGTTCGTGCTGCAGACGCAGCTCGACGGCCGCGATCTGGAGCGCTACGACGAGGCGCGGCTGCAGATGGAGCTCGAATACCTGCCCGAGTGGCTGCTCGCGCGCCACCTCGGCCTGCAGCCGGGCTGCGGCGACTGGGACGTGCTCGAGCTCGCGTTCCGGCGCATTCTCGACACCGTGCAGTCGCAGCCCTACGGCTTCGTGCATCGCGACTACCACAGCCGCAACCTCATGCTCGCGCCGCCGACGCCGGGCATCATCGATTTCCAGGGCGCGCTGCACGGTCCGCTGACCTACGATCTGGTCTCGCTGCTGCGCGACTGCTACATCGCCTGGCCCGCCGCACGCGTGGATGCCTGGGCCGAAGCCTATCGCGAGCGGCTCGTCGCGAGCGGCCGCATCGCCGCCGGCGCGGCGCAGTTCCGCCGCTGGTTCGATTTCACCGGCCTGCAGCGGCACATCAAGGTGCTCGGCCTGTTCTGCCGGCTCTGCTATCGCGACGGCAAGCCGCACTATCTCGACGACCTGCCGCTGGTGCTGCGCTACGTGCTGGACGTGGCCGGCCGCTACGCGGAGCTCGCCGATTTCGTCGCGCTGCTGTCACGCGCGACCGCCGGCGTCGACCTGCGCCGGCGCCGCGACGCGGACGCGGACGCGGCATGAAGGCGCTGATCTTCGCCGCCGGCAAGGGGGAGCGCATGCGGCCGCTGACCGAGCACACGCCCAAGCCGCTGCTGCGCGCCGGCGGCCTGCGCCTGATCGAGCGCCACCTGCAGCGCCTGGCCGCGTTCGGCGTCGACGAGGTCGTCGTCAACGTGTCCTGGCTCGCCGATGCGTTTCCGGCCGCGCTCGGCGACGGTGCGGATTGGGGCCTGAAGCTGCACTACAGCCGCGAAGGCGCCGAACCGCTGGAGACCGGCGGCGGCCTGCTGCAGGCCCTGCCGCGGCTCGGCGACGCGCCGTTCCTCGCGCTCAACGGCGACGTGCATTGCGATCTCGATCTGGCGCGGCTGCAGCTGCGCGACGACGACCTGGCCTGCCTCGCGCTCGTCGACAACCCGGCCCATCACCCGCGCGGCGATTTCCGCCTGCGCGGCACGCGCCTGGTCGCCGACGGCGACGACGAGACCGCACCGCGCCTGACCTTCGCCGGCATCGGCCTGTATCGTCCGGCGCTGCTCGACGGCTGGCAACGCGTCATCGGCGACGCGGCCGGCGCGCGCGAGGATCCGCCGCGCTTCAAGCTCGCCCCGCTGCTGCAAGCCGCGATCGCTGCCGGCCGCGCCGCCGGCCTGCACCACCGCGGCGCCTGGACCGACGTCGGCACGCCGCAGCGACTGGCCGAGCTCGATGCGGAGCTCGAGGCCCGCAGGTTGCGATGAGCGGCTCCGCTTCACCGCCGTCGACGGCGCCTCACGCCACGCGAGTCCGGTTCCCGGTTCCCCATTCCCGATGCCAGGCCCCCGAGGCGTGGCGCTCGGCCAGTATCCGTTCGGCGACGGTTTCGCCGGATTCCAGCGCGCCTTCCATGAAGCCCTGGAATTCGTCGGAGCAGTGTTCGCCGGCGAAATGCAGGCGGCCGACCGAGGTCGCGATGTCGTTGCGCAGTCCGGTCCAGTCGCCCGGCGCGAAGCAGGCGTAGCTGCCCTGGGTCCACGGATGGCTGGGCCAGTGGAAGCGCGCCTCGCGCGCGGCGCCGCGGGCCGCGGCCGCCCCCGGAAACACGGCGTCCAGCTCGGCCACGACTTGATCGGCCTGGAATTTCGGCGTGCCTTCGCCGATGGCCAGGCCGTGCCGGCCGCCGACGAAGTTGGTCAGGATGCCGGCGGCGCCGGGCTGGCGCCGGCTCGTTTCCCAGGTCGTCTGCAGCGCGAGATCGCACATCAGGCTGCCGGTGCTGCCGTGGCGCTCGCGCCAGACGCGCCGTTCGAAGCCGATCATGAGCTTCGCGTTGGTGCCGTAGCCGAGCCCCCGTATCGCAGCGCGCTTGGTCGCCGGCAGTTCGAGATCGAGCTCGACCTGGCGCAGGGTCGTGAACGGAATCGCGAGCACGACTTGCGCCGCGTCGAGCTCGCGGCTGACGCCGTCGCGGCGCAGCGCGAGCCGGTAGCGTCCGTCGGGCGCACGGCGCAGCGCCTCGAGCACACAGCCGGTCTCGATGGCGTCGGCGAGTTTCCCGGCCAGCGCCGAAGTCACGCGATCGTTGCCGCCGCGCACGTGATAGCGCTCGTCGCTGTCGCCGAACAGGCGCAGGTGATCGGTGCGCGGCGAAATGAAGGTCAGCAGGTTCAGCGACGACTGGCGGTCGCACTCCAGGCCCATCTCGGTGGTGTAGGCCACGTCGAGCAGCCGGCGTATCCAGCCGCTGACGCCGTTGCGGTCGAACCATTCGGCGAGGCTCTGCCGGTCGAGCGCCTGCGCCGCGGCGAAGTTCTCCGGCGTGATGTCGCCGCCGTCGATCGCCAGCTGGTCGCGCCGTATCGCCTGCGCGACCGGCGCGAACGCCTGCAGCACTTCGTGCTCGCTGCGCAGGCTGCCGTCGAAATACCAGCTGTCGGTCAGGCCCGGGGTTTCGTCGCCGGTCAGATCGTCGAGCGTCAGGCGCAGGTCGCGCACGAGCCGACGCATGCGCTCGTGGCCGCTGTCGATGAGCTCGCCGCCGAGCTCGCAGACCTGGCCGTCGGCGAAGTGGTTGCGCAGGCTCAGCATGCGGCCGCCGCAGCGCGTCTGCGCCTCGATCAGGCGCACGGGGACGCCGGCGCGGCGCAGCTTCCACGCCGCGGCGAGACCGGCCATGCCGGCGCCGACGATGACGACTTCCTCGCCCGATACCGGCCGCGGCGCGACCTTCGCGCAGGCGGCCAGCGCGAGCGCCGACGCGGCGACCGCGCTCTGCTGCAGGAAGCGCCGGCGCGCCGCGCGCTGCGCATCGGCGCGCTGCAGCGCCTCGGTCACCGATTCGCC
>NZ_JANFVR010000332.1 GCF_024609805.1 Tahibacter caeni
GAGCCGCCGCCGCCGCCGCCGTTGGCGCCGGGATCGTTGCCGCCCTTGCCGCCGCTGCCGCCGGGCCGGAAGCCCGTGCCCGGATGCGTGCCGTGGGCGGCGCCGCCGACGGTGATCGTCAATTGCTCGCCGGGCACGACTGGCACGACGGCGGTGATGCGGCTGCCATGGCCCGGGCCGCCCGAATTGCCCGATCCGTAGCCGCCGTAGCCGCCGGCGATGCTGACCACGAGCTGCTGCGTGCCGGCGGGCACGGTGGTCACGTAAGGCGCGTCGCGATAGGCGAACTGCTGCGGATAGTCGTTCGGCGCCGCCTCGGCGGCGGACGACACGGACGAAGGAGGCGATGCCTCGGCGACGCTGCTGCCGAGGGGAGTATCGGTGGGATTCATGCTGCGCTCCGCGAAGTCAGGGGAAGGGGGCGCCGCCCATCGACGACGGGCTGCGCAGGACGCCGCCGGCCGCTGCCAGTCGTGACTGGCCGCGCCGCGCGTCCGATTCCTGAAAGCGCCGCAGATGGACAAATTCCCTCATTCCCAAACGCCGCATTCGCAGCACGGTGTACGGGTGGTCGCGGGATGCGTGGTCGGGGCGAGTCGTCGAGAACGGCGCTGTCGCGCTTGTCTGCGCTTCGTGCGCCGCCGGCCGTTGCGTGCCGGCGGCGTTGCCGACGAGCGCGTTGCCGCCGTTCGCGGAAGCGGATCCGCGCGGCAGCACGCTCGATGTCGAATCACGGAACGGTCCGGCGACAGGATGCGCAGGCGCGCTGCCGGACCGTTCCGATCACTACCTGTCAGCGGTCAGCCCGGCCGCGCGGGGCGCGGACGGTGCCGCGGCTGCGTTCTTGCCGATGCCTCATTCCTCTTCGTCGCCGCCGCTCGCGCGATCGCCGCCGCTGCGGGCTTCGCCGCCCTTGCGGCCGGCGTCGCGCGCTTCGCCGGACGTGAACTCGTGCGCGTTGCCGCTTTCGTGCGCGGCGCGGCCGCCCTGGCTCGCGATCTCGCGCTGCTTGTCCTCGTCCATGCCGGCGAAGCCGCGGCCGTCGCCCTGACGGCTGCTCTGATCGGCGCGGCTCTGGCTGCTGCCGTCGTTCTGACCGCGGCCGCCGCCGTCGCCCTGGCCGCGACCGCTCGCCTGGTTCTGGTTGTCCTGGTTGCTCCGATCCGGATTGTTCTGGTTGTTCGCCACGCTCTCTCTCCACGGTACTGCGCACAGTGCGCCGGCACGATGTGGCAAGTGATGTGCCATCGCGAAGCGGCCCGCGGGCCTGCCAGCAAAGCGCGGAAATTCGCGCCGTGCGCGAGAAATTCTGGAAAAAAATACAGAAAAAAATTCGCCGGCAACCGTGCGGCCGGCGGCGCGTGTGCCGGCCGATAGCGTCGCGTGTGACTGCCGGTGTGCGGCGGGCCGCGTGTCCGTGCCGCGGCTGCCGGGACTGTCGGGCCGCATGCCGTCGCGACGAACGGCGTTCTGCAACGCCCCGGCGCCCGCGACATGCAGTTTGCTCAGCGCGGCCGGCCGGCGTGCCGCATTCGCGGCCTCCGTTGCCGCGCAGACGGCGCAATGACAGCACGGCGAGCGCGATGAGCGGACTGGCACGGCAATTGCGGAACGCAGGCTCCTTACCAGTCACCGGTCTCGTCGTCACGGTTGGCGGCGCGCCGCTCGGGAGCACGCTCATGGCTTCGATGGACCTCAACGACAAGGCCGCCGTCGCCGCGGCCGCGGCCGCGCGCAATACCGATAGCGGGCCGGGCAATCCGAGCGAGAGCGGCGGGGGCGATCCGCTGGCCGAGCGCGCGATCGCGGTCAACACGACGGCCGCGGCGTTTCCGTCCAACCGCATCAAGGCGGCCGAGTTCGGTCGCGATCGCGTGCTCGATCCGCGCGAAGGACCGCACATCGGGCCGCGTGCGGACGCCGGCGCCAGCACGCTCAGCGAGGGCAACGGATCGGCGAAGACCGGCGAGGCCGCCGAACCCGGCGTCAACGCGACGATCGCGCCGCTGCAGTCCGTGCGCGCCGACGGCGGCGGCCGGCGGCTGACGACGAACCAGGGCGTTCCGGTCGCCGAGAACCAGAACTCGCTGAAGGCGGGCCTGCGCGGACCGGCGCTGCTGAAGGACTTCATCCTGCGCGAGAAAATCACGCATTTCGATCACGAGCGCATTCCCGAGCGCATCGTGCACGCGCGCGGCTCCGGCGCGCACGGCTATTTCGAGAACTACGCGTCGCTGGCCGAGCTCACGCGCGCCGCGCCGTTCGCCGAAGCCGGCAAGCGCACGCCGGTGTTCGTGCGCTTCTCCACGGTCGCCGGCGAACGCGGCTCCAAGGACACGGCGCGCGACGTGCGCGGCTTCGCGGTCAAGTTCTACACCGACGAGGGCAACTGGGACCTCGTCGGCAACAACATGCCGGTGTTCTTCATCCAGGACGCGATGAAGTTCCCGGATCTCGTGCATGCGCTGAAGCCCGAGCCGCACCACGCGATGCCGCAGGCGGCCTCGGCGCACGACACGTTCTGGGATTTCGTGTCGCTGATGCCCGAGTCCGCGCACATGCTGCTGTGGCTGATGTCCGACCGGGCGATCCCGCGCAGCTACCGCATGATGCAGGGCTTCGGCGTGCACACGTTCCGCTTCGTCAACGCCGCGGGCGCGTCGACGTTCGTGAAATTCCACTGGACGCCGCTGCAGGGCACGCATGCGCTGGTCTGGGACGAGGCGGTCAAGATCGCCGGCGCGGACCCGGACTACCATCGCCGCGACCTCTGGGAAGCGATCGAAGCCGGCGACTACCCGCAGTGGGAGCTCGGCGTGCAGCTGATTTCGGAGGAGGCCGCGCAGGCGTACTCGTTCGACGTGCTCGATGCGACCAAGATCGTGCCCGAGGAGCTCGTGCCGGTCACGCCGGTCGGCCGTCTCGTGCTCGACCGCAATCCCGACAATTTCTTCGCCGAGACCGAGCAGGTCGCATTCTGCACCGCGCACGTCGTGCCGGGCATCGATTTCACGAACGACCCGCTGCTGGCCGGACGCATCCATTCCTACGTCGACACGCAGCTGCTGCGGCTCGGCGGACCGAACTTCCACGAGATCCCGATCAACGCGCCGGTCGCGCCGGTGCACAACAACCAGCGCGACGGCCTGCACCGGCGCGCGATCCATCGCGGCCGTGTGTCCTACGAGCCGAACTCGCTCGGCGGCGGCTGTCCGTTCCAGGCGGGCCGCGCAGGCTTCGTGTCGTTTCCCGAGCCGGTGCAGCAGGACGAAGTCCGCGGCAAGCCGGAGAAGTTCGCCGAGCATTACCGGCAGGCGACGCTGTTCTATCGGAGCCAGTCGCCGGTCGAGCAGGCGCACATCGCCGCCGCGTTCCGCTTCGAGCTCAGCAAGGTCACGGTGCCGGCGGTCCGCGAGCGCATGATCGCGATGCTGCGCAACGTGGACGACGATCTGGCGCGCCGCGTCGCCGGCGGCCTCGGCATGGCGCTGCCCGAGCCGATGCCGCCGGTGACGCCGCCGCCGGCCGGCGAGCCCGAGGTCACGCGGTCGCCGGCGCTGTCGTTGCTCGCGCGGCCCGGCGAAACCGGCGTGCGCACGCGCAAGGTCGCCATCCTCGTCGCCGACGGCGTCAACGGCGCGATCGTGACGACGTTGCAGCGCGTGCTGTTCGAGGCCGGCGCGGTCCCGCGTCTGGTCGGCCCGCGGATCGGCGTCGTCGGCAGCACCGGCACCGGCGTCATCGACGCGGACGCTTCGCTCGAGAACGAGCCGAGCTGCCTGTTCGACGGCGTGATCGTGCCGGACGGCGACATGCCGGCGCTCGAGCGCGACGGCCGCGCGGCGGAATTCCTCAAGGACCAGTACCGCCACTGCAAGACGCTGCTCGCGATCGGCAGCGGCGCCGCGCTGCTCGTGAGGGCCGGCATTCCGGCCGACGAGGCCGATACGGGCCTGCTGATCGCGCCGACCTGGGCCGACGGATTGCCGCAGCGCTTCGTCGCGGCGCTCGCGCTGCATCGGCATTTCGATCGCGAGCGCGACCCGCCGCTGGTCTGAGGCGCCGCGATGAGTCGATCTTTCGCCGCAGCGTCCGGGGGTGCTCCGATGCTTTCCATACTCGTCGTCGACGACCATCTCGCATTCGCCGAAACCCTGGCCGCCCTGGTGCGGCTGGCCGGCTGCGCGGCCACCGTCGTGGAGCCGCGCGGCGTCTCGGCGACAGTCGCGCAGATCGTCGACGCGCGTCCCGATCTCGTGTTCCTCGACGTCTCGCTCGTGCGCTTCGACGGCTGCGACGTCGCGGAAGCGCTGCGGCAGCGTTCGTCCGCCGCGCACCTCGTCGCGATCACCGGCGACTGGCGGCCCGAAACCGTCGAGCGCTGCCTGCGGTGCGGCTTCGACGAGGTCTGGCACAAGCCCATCGACCCGGCGAAGCTCGAAAGCTGTCTCGACGCGCTCGGCGACGCGAAGAGCGCGACGCGGCATTGACCGGCATCAGCGTATCGGCGGCGATGCGCACCGGCCCGCGAGCTCGGCCGCGTCGCGCGCGACGTTGCCGGCGCTCTCGCCGTGGCGGATCACCCGGAGCTCAAGAGGCCACTGCAGTTCCGCCACGGACATCCTTGCGGAGGTTGGTCGCGGACGGCGCATCGCCGGCGCCGACCGGGCGGACGGCCTCGCGAGCGACGAGCTCGAGCACGTCCGGATTCACGATCAGCCCGAGATGAGTCGCGTCCACTTCGACCGCGCGGCAGACGCCGGGCGCCTGCGCCGACGCCTGCCACGCGACGACGCCGTCGCTGCGGCTGAAGATCGACGTGACCGGCGCCTGCCGGCCGTCGCGCAGCAGCGCCTTGACGGTGCGGCTCCGCGGCGAAAGACCGCCGAGCCAGGCATAGAGGTGCCACAGGTGGCTCGCGCCGGGATCGGCGGTCAGCGGCGAGCCCAGCGCGATGACGCGTTCGACGTGCGCCGGCAGCCGGCCGGCGACGGTGCGCGCCATGAGGCCGCCGAGCGACCAGCCGACGATGCGTACGCGCCGCCGCGTGCGGCGGGCGATCGCACGCACGCGCGCGGACAGGCGCCGCATCACGTCC
>NZ_JANFVR010000333.1 GCF_024609805.1 Tahibacter caeni
CGGCCGCGACACGGTGCGTGCCGGCCGCGCCGCACCGGCGGCGGCGTCCTGCACGCGGCCGTACAGCGCCAGGCCGTGACGGTCGAGCAGCACGCCGTCGTCGCGCAGGCGCGTGAGCGTGTCGTCGAACAGCGCGGCGAACTCGACACGCCCGAGTTCGCCGCGCGCGAGGCCGAACAGGCGCAGGCCGGCGTCGTTGGCCGCGACGAGACGGCCCTGGCGGAACGCGAGCAATCCTTCGCGCGGCGAGCCGAGCAGGCCCGGATCGCGATGCAGGCGCAGCAGCTCGCAGCCGGCCAGGCCGGCGTCGAAATAGCGGTGCTCGATCGCCGCGACCGCATGCCGCGCGAGGCCCAGCGCATGCACCGGCGGCACTGCCGCGTCGCCGCTGATGTCGAGCACGCCGACGACGCGGCCGTAGGGGTCGTGCACCGGCACCGACGAGCAGTTGAGCACGCGGTGCGGCGCGAGATAGTGCTCGCCGCCGCGCACCTCGACCGAGCGCCGCTCGACGATCGCCGTGCCGATCGCGTTCGTGCCGATGCGGCTTTCGTTCCAGCAGGTGCCCGGCATCAGCGCGACGCGGCCGGCCTTGTCGAGGAACTGCGGGTGGCCTTCGGCGTCGAGGATCCAGCCTTCCTCGTCGGTCAGGATCACGATGCTGCCGCTGGCCGCGGCGTCGGCGGCCAGCGCCTCGAGTTCCGCGCGGGCCAGGCGCCAGAGCGTCTCGTGGCGTTCGCGCATCTCGCGCAGCTGCGCCTGCGGCACCGGCTCGATGGCGGGCAGGCGTTCGGAGGCCAGGCCGAGGCGCTGGCAGCGGCGCCAGGACTGCAGGATGGTCTCGGTCACGCGGCCGACCGGCAGGCCGCCGCGCTCGAAGAATTCGCGCCGCGCCACGCCGAGGTCGGCGGTCGCGGCCGGCGGACGGCCGGTCATTGCTGGCTCCAGTGTCGCAATTTGCGACAGCGTCTCGTTGCCCCGTCCCGATAAACAGCACAGTCGCGCGACAGTCGCAATCGCCGGCCGTCGTGCGTTGCAGCAAACCGCGTCGCGGCGGCGGTCGTCGCCGGTCCGGGAGGCCGCCGCAGCGCCGGCACGTCGATCCGCGCCCGTCCGCCCGACCTCGCCGGCGGCGATGCCGCGGCGCAGCAGCCGATTCCTGGCATCGCGCTTGCGCTGTCTCCGCCGCAGGCCGCCGAGCGTGGCCGCGTCCTTTTCACCGACCGTTCCGCGCGACGCCGCGGAGCCCACAGGAGACCGCCATGAATGCCGTGACCCCCCTGAAGCCCTATGCGACCGATCCCTCGTCGATCTTCAAGCAGCGCTATGCCAACTATATCGGTGGCCAGTGGCGCGAGCCGCTGAGCGGCGAGTATTTCGACAACCTGACGCCGGTGACCGGCCAGGTGTTCACGCGGATCCCGCGCTCGAACAGGGACGACATCGAGGCCGCGCTCGACGCCGCGCATGCGGCGCGCGAGTCCTGGGGACGCACGGCGGCCGGCGAGCGCGCGAACATTCTCAACCGCATCGCCGACCGCATGGAGCAGAACCTCGAGCTGCTGGCCTACGCGGAGACCTGGGACAACGGCAAGCCGATCCGCGAGACGCTGAACGCCGACATCCCGCTCGCGGTCGATCATTTCCGCTATTTCGCCGCGGCCGTGCGCACGCAGGAAGGCAGCATCGGCGAGATCGACCACGACACCATCGCCTACCATTTTCACGAACCGCTCGGCGTGGTCGGCCAGATCATCCCGTGGAATTTCCCGCTGCTGATGGCGACCTGGAAACTCGCGCCGGCGCTGGCCGCCGGCAACTGCGTCGTGCTCAAGCCGGCCGAGCAGACGCCGGCCAGCATCCTCGTGCTGCTCGAGCTGATCGGCGACCTGCTGCCGCCGGGCGTGCTCAACGTCGTCAACGGCTTCGGCCTCGAAGCCGGCAAGCCGCTCGCGTCGAGCCCGCGCATTGCGAAGATCGCGTTCACCGGCGAAACGACGACGGGCCGGCTGATCATGCAGTACGCGAGCCAGAACCTGATCCCGGTAACCCTGGAGCTCGGCGGCAAGTCGCCGAACATCTTCTTCGCCGACGTCATGGCCGAGGACGACGATTTCCTCGACAAGGCCGTCGAGGGTTTCGTGCTGTTCGCGTTCAACCAGGGCGAAGTCTGCACCTGTCCGTCGCGCGCGCTGATCCAGGAATCGATCTACGAGCGCTTCATGGAGCGCGTGATCGCGCGCGTCGCGGCGATCAGGCAGGGCGACCCGCTCGATCCGAACACCATGGTCGGCGCGCAAGCCTCGGGCGAGCAGCTCGAGAAGATCCTGAGCTACATTGACATCGGCCGACAGGAGGGCGCCGAAGTGCTGATCGGCGGCGAGCGCAACGTGCTGCCCGGCGCGCTGGCCGGCGGCTACTACGTCAAGCCGACCGTGTTCAAGGGGCGCAACACGATGCGCATTTTCCAGGAGGAGATTTTCGGACCCGTGGTCTCGGTCACGACGTTCAGGGACGAGGCCGAGGCGCTGCAGATCGCCAACGACACCCTGTACGGCCTCGGCGCCGGCGTCTGGAGCCGCGACGCGGCGCGGCTCTACCGCGTCGGCCGCGCGATACAGGCCGGGCGCGTCTGGACCAACTGCTACCACGCCTATCCGGCGCATGCGGCGTTCGGCGGCTACAAGCAGTCGGGCATCGGCCGCGAGAACCACAAGATGATGCTGGACCATTACCAGCAGACCAAGAACCTGCTCGTGAGCTATTCGCCGAAAGCGCTGGGCTTCTTCTGACGCGACGGCACCGCGTGCCCGGACCGTGCTGCCGAAGGCGCGGCCCGGCGCCGGCTACGGCCGCTCTCTGTGGCGGGGAGCGGCCGGACGCCGCTGCGCACGATCGATTCCGGAGAACCGCATGAGCGCATTGCCGCTGCAAGTCACCGCGACCCCTGCTGCGCTGCAGCTGATCGAACGCCTGCGCGCGCGTCACGGCGCCCTGCTGTTCCATCAGTCCGGCGGCTGCTGCGACGGTTCGTCGCCGATGTGCTATCCGGCCGGCGAGTTCCTCGTCGGTGACGGCGACGTGCGTCTCGGCGAAATCGGCGGCGCGGATTTCTACATCAGCGCCGCGCAGTTCGCCTACTGGAAACACACCCAGCTGCTGATCGACGTCGTGTCCGGCCGCGGCGGCATGTTCTCGCTCGACAACGGCGAGGGGCTGCGCTTCCTCGTGCGCTCGCGCCTGTTCGACGACGCCGAATTCGACGCGCTGCGCGCGGCCGGCCGCGTCTGAGTCCGCGCGCGCCGCGATCGGCGACCAAACCCGACGCCGCCGTTAGGCGGCAATCCGGCGGCGCGAAAGCGGCGCCGCTCCCGGAAAGAGCGGCCAATCGGCGCGTCGGCGCGTAAAAATCGGCCGAATGTCAATAGTCCAGTTTCGCGTCGTGTTGCAAAGCGCGATCGATTGCTCAAAGCACGCGCCGAATGCGAGACATTCACGTCCCGGCACGTTTACTATCAGGTGTTTCCATCCGCCACCGGGACTGCCATGCCGAACATCGCGACAGCTTTCAGGGATGAAATTTCCCGCCTCTGCCGCAAGGAAATGCGCAAGCATCTGGAGCCGCTGCGCAAGGCTTCCGCGGCGTATCGCAAGGAAATCGCCGCGCTCAAGCGCAAACTGCAGGAATCGGAACGCCGCGTCGGCGCACTGGCCAAGCGCGGCGGCAAGACGGGCAAGGAAGAGACGGCTGAAGCGCTGCCCGACAAGCAGACGCGCTTCGTGCCGAAGGGACTCAAGTCGCTGCGCATCCGCCTGGGACTGTCGGCCGCGGAACTGGCCAGCCTGCTCGGCGTGACGGGACAGTCGGTCTACAACTGGGAACAGAAGAAATCCACGCCGCGCGCGGCCCAGCTGAGTCAGCTCGCCGAGCTGCGCAAGCTCGGCAAGAAGGCCGTGCGTGCGCGGCTCGAAGGCGGGGCCGAGGCCGCGACCGACGAAGCAGCGCCCAAGCGCTCGCGCAAGCCGCGCAAGCCGGCCGAGCCGAAGGCGTCGCGGCCGCGGCGTTCGCGCAAGGCTGCCGAAGCCGCCGTCGAAGCCTGATCCCGCGGCGGCTCAACGCGCCGCATCGACTGCGCGTAGCGCCGGCTCCAACGCCGCGTTGCGCGCGGTCAGCTCGGCGAGCTCCGCGTCGATCCGCGCGATCGGCAGCCAGCGGCCGCCGGCGAACACGCCGGCGATCCGGGCCGTATTGCCGATGTCGGCCAGCGGGTCGGCGTCGAGCAGCACGAGATCGGCGCGCTGTCCGCGGCGCACGGCGCCGCTGCCGTCCGCACCCGCGAACAGACGCCGCGCGTGGATCGAGGCGGCGCGCAGCACCTCGAGCGGACTCAGTCCGATCGCGCGCAGTTCCTGCATTTCCTGCTGCAGCGACACGCCGTAGGCCAGGCCCGGCAGCGTCGCGTCGGTGCCGGTCGTCAGCGGCACGCCGCGTTTCCAAAGCGCGCGCGTCAGCACCCGTGCGAAATCGTAAGCGGCCGGCAGCCGCTCCAGACCCGGCTGGGCGCGGAACCCGGCACTGAGATAGCGGTTGTGCGGCGGCTGCCAGCCGCGCCGTGTCAGCGGATCGACGAGGCCGTCCCAGCCCGCCGGCACGGCCGGCGCCTGCCGCTGCGTGTACATGTGCACGATGGTCTTCAAGGTGATCAGGGTCGGCGTCACGCCGCTGCGCGCGCGGACCACGGCATCGGCCAGCGCGTCCACGTCGGCGGCGGAAAGGTCGTCGGCCTGCGCATAGCGCGCGAGTTCTTCGGCGTGCGCGATGTTGCTCATCGGATGCGCGAACGCGAACGCGCGGTCGGCGCAGGCGGTGCAGCCGAGCTCGGGCAGGTGGCCGCTGGTCGGCAGATCGAGCTCGCGCGCCGTGTCGACGACGGCGCGATAGGTTTCGCGCTCGAGGAACTGGTACGGCTTGATGAAATCGTAGCCGCGCCGTTTGGCGTCGCGCACCGCGGCGACGGCGTCGGCCGGCGTGCCGGGCGCCTCGGGTGTCGACGCCGGCGGCGGCGTTCCGGGCGCCTCGGCGAG
>NZ_JANFVR010000334.1 GCF_024609805.1 Tahibacter caeni
CGGCCGGTGCGGCCCCGGCGCCGACGATCCAGCACGGCACGGGCGCCGCCGGCGGCGCATAGCCGCGTTCGCCGGTCCCGCGGGTGACGCTGATGCGCACGGCCGCGCGCGGCAGTCCGGCCGCGGCGCGCACGGCGACGTCGTGCAGGTCCTGCAGCGGCGGGAGCGGCAGATTCAGGCGCTGCGCACCGTCCTGCAGCCGTGCGAGATGTCGCGGCCACAGAGGCGCCGCGCCAGCGACGAACAGCACGGTCTCGAACAGGCCGTCGCCGTAGAGCAGGCCGCGGTCGAGTGCGGACACCCGGTCCGCGGCGATGCCGTCGACGTAGACGCGCGCCCTCATCCGGCCAGTCCCAGCGCGCGCAGGAGGCCGCGCGCCTTGTGCCGCGTCTCGTCGAGTTCGCGCGCGGCGTCGGAGTCGACCACGATCCCGGCGCCGGCGCGCCAGCGCAGTTGCGTACCGCTCTGCGTGATCGTGCGGATCAGGATGTTCAGGTCGAGATCGCCGTCGCGGTTCAGATAGCCGAACGCGCCGGTGTAGGCGCCGCGGCCGACGCGTTCGAGCTCGGCGATGATCTGCATGCAGCGCACCTTCGGACAGCCGGTGATGGTGCCGCCCGGAAACACCGCGCGGATCACGTCGCCCGGCGTCACGCCGGCGCGCAGCAGCGCGCGCACGTTGGACACGATGTGATGCACGTGCGCGTAGGTCTCCACGCTCATGAGCTCGTCGACGACGACGCTGCCGGGCCGCGCGACGCGGCCGAGATCGTTGCGCTCGAGGTCGATCAGCATGACGTGCTCGGCGCGTTCCTTCGGATGGCCGACGAGCTCGCGGATGCGCGCCGCGTCGTCGTCGCCGGCGAAACGCGGCCGCGTGCCGGCGATCGGCCGGGTCTGCACGAGATCGCCGCGCACACTGACGAGACGCTCGGGCGAGGACGAGACGACGGCCCAGCCCTCGCCCTGGAACAGCCCGGCGAACGGCGCCGGATTGGCCGCGCGCAGATTCGCGTACAGCTGCGCCGGCGGCGTCGCCGCGGCGAGCCGCGCGCGCCATTCGCGCGACAGGTTGACCTGGAACACGTCGCCGGCGCGCAGGTATTGCTGGATCCGCGCGACCCCGGCCGTGAAGTCCGGCGCCGGATCCTCCTCGAGCGCGGCCACGGCGAGGGCCTGCGGCGCCGGCGCCGCGGCGACGGCCAGATCGGCTTCGACGAGATCGAGCAGCGCGGCATGCGCGGCTTCGGCCACGAGCACCGTGCGTCCGCGCGCCTGGTCGACGAGCACGCCGACCGGACAGCGCAGCGCGATCGCGCGCGGCAAGGCCGCATCGGGCGCGGACGGCAGCTGCAATACGGGTTCGACCAGCGCGGCGAGTTCGTAGGCGAGGAACAGGGCCCAGCCGCCGCGGAACGGCAGCGCGTCGGCCGCCGCCGGCGCCGGAACGTGCTCGGCCTGCCAGCGCCGATCCAGCGCCGCGAGGAAATCGCCGTCGCCGGCCGGCCCCTGCGCATCGTGGATGCGGCCGGCCTGATCGAGCACGAGCGCGTCCCGCGGAAACGCGGCCAGCACGTCCCAGCGCGCGTTCGCGCCGGTGGCCGCGCTCTGCAGCAGGCAGGGATAACGTTCCGGCCGCAGCGCGGCCAGCGCGAGCAGATCGTGACGCGACGGCAGTTCGCGCGTGACCAGGGCGGCATCGTCGCGCGCGGAAACGAAGACAGACACGAGTCAGGCCGGTCCTACGGGATTACCCGCTGCAAGGGAGCGTATCGTACGACCGCGCGGCCGCCGGCGCCGCAGTCCGGCGACCGCGGCGCCGCCGGCTTCAGACGCGCCGGAATACCAAGGTGCCGTTGGTGCCGCCGAAGCCGAAGGAATTCGACAGCACGACGTCGAGCGGCGTCTGTCGCGCCGTGTTCGGCACGTAGTCGAGGTCGCAGCCTTCGCCGGGCTCGTCGAGGTTGATCGTCGGCGGCACGACGTTGTCGCGCAGCGCGAGCACCGAGAAGATCGCCTCGACGCCGCCGGCCGCGCCGAGCAGATGGCCGGTCATGGACTTGGTCGAGGACACCAGGACCTTCTTCGCATGATCGCCGAAAACGCGCTTCATGCCCTGGGTTTCGGCCAGGTCGCCGGCCTGCGTCGAGGTGCCGTGCGCGTTGATGTAGTCGATGTCGGAAGCGTTCAGACCCGCGTCCTTCAGCGCGTTGGCCATGCAGCGCGCGGCGCCGTCGCCGTCCTCGCTCGGCGAGGTCATGTGATAGGCGTCCCCGCTCATGCCGAAGCCGGCGAGCTCGGCGTAGATGCGCGCGCCGCGCGCCCGGGCGTGTTCGTATTCTTCGAGGACCAGCACGCCAGCGCCGTCGGACAGCACGAAGCCGTCGCGGTCCTTGTCCCAGGGACGGCTGGCCCTGGCCGGCTCGTCGTTGCGCGTGGACAGCGCGCGCGCCGAGCAGAAGCCGCCGATCGCCGTGCCGGTCGTCGAGTACTCGGCGCCGCCGGCGATCATCACGTCGGCGTCGCCGTAGGCGATCATGCGCGCGGCCATGCCGATGTTGTGCGCGGCCGTCGTGCAGGCCGTCACGACGGCGATGTTCGGGCCCTTGACGCCGGTCATGATCGAGACGTTGCCCGAGATCATGTTGATGATCGTCGAGGGCACGAAGAACGGCGAGATCTTGCGCGGGCCGCTCTCGGCGAGGATCTGGCTGGTGCGCTCGATGGTGGCGATACCGCCGATGCCTGCGCCGACGCTGACGCCGATGCGTTCGGCATTGGCTTCGGTGACCTCGAGGCCGGAATCCTTCAGCGCGTCCAGCGACGCGGCGACGCCGTAGTGGATGAACGGATCCATCTTCTTCACGTCCTTCGGCGCTATCCAGCGCGACGGATCGAAGTCGCGCACCTCGCCGGCGATGCGCGTGGAATAGGCGCTCGTGTCGAAATGCGTGATCGGACCTATGCCGCTGACGCCGCCGACGATGTTGTTCCAGGCCGTGGTGAGATCGTTGCCGACCGGGCTCAGGATGCCCATGCCGGTGATGACGACGCGACGCTTGCTCATGCGAATGCTTCCAGACGTGAAGTAGCGGCCGGGCGCGCCGGCCTGCGCTGCCGATGGCGGTCGGCGCGGACGCGAAGCGGCGGCCGGGCGGGCATTGAAGGCCGCATCGGCGCGCCGCAGCACGGCGGCGCCCCCAAAACGCGAACTGCGCCATGCGGCGCAGCTCGGATGCAGCTTGTGGCTCGAAATCAGGCCTTGACGTGAGCCTTGATGTAGTCGACCGCCTGCTGCACGGTCGTGATCTTTTCGGCTTCCTCGTCGGGGATCTCGCACTCGAACTCTTCCTCGAGCGCCATCACCAGTTCCACCGTATCGAGCGAGTCGGCGCCGAGATCGTCCACGAAGGAAGCGTTCTGGGTGACCTCGTCTTCCTTCACGCCGAGTTGTTCGACGACGATCTTCTTGACGCGTTCTTCGATGCTGCTCATTGTGCAAATTCCTCCCGAAGGGAATAGTTCAAAACCGAGTACATACGTCCTGTCGTCCGCGACGCGTTCGCCGGCTGCGCCGTACGCCTGCCGCTACATCCCCTGCGCGGGACCGTCCTTGGCATCACAAAGCCCGGCGATTGTAGAGGAATCGGATCGCACCAACCAGATACGGGCGTTTGAGTCGAAGACCAGCGGCAAACCCCTGATTTCTCAGGGCATGTACATGCCGCCGTTGACGTGCAAGGTCTCGCCGGTGATCCACGCGGCGGCCGGCGACGCGAGGAACGCGACGGCCTGAGCGATGTCGTCGGGCTGGCCCAGCCGGCCCAGCGCGATCTGTCCGAGCATCGCGTCCTTCTGCTCCTGCGGCAGCGCCGCGGTCATGTCGGTTTCGATGAAGCCCGGCGCGACGACGTTGACCGTGATGCCGCGCGAACCGATCTCGCGGGCGAGCGACTTGGAGAACGCGATGATGCCGGCCTTGGCCGCGGCGTAGTTCGCCTGGCCCGGATTGCCGGTCAGGCCGATGACCGAGGCGATGCTGATGATGCGGCCCTTGCGCGCCTTCATCATGCCGCGCAGCACGGCCTTGGAAGTGCGGAACACCGAACTCAGGTTGGTGTCGAGGATGGCCTGCCAGTCCTCGTCCTTCATGCGCATGAGCAGCTGGTCGCGCGTGATGCCGGCGTTGTTGACGAGTATCGACACGGCGCCGAATTCCTTTGCGACCGCTTCGACCAGCGCTTCGACCGCCGCCGCGTCGGTGACGTCGAGCACGCGGCCGTGGCCGCCGAGCGGCGCGAGCGTCCGGCCGATCGCCGCTGCGCCGGCCTCGCTCGTCGCAGTACCGACCACGGTTGCGCCGGCCTCGGCCAGGCGCCGCGCGATCGCCGCGCCGATGCCGCGGCTCGCGCCGGTGACGAGGGCGATTTCGCCCTGCAGGTTTCCACTCATGGCATGTTTCCCAGTGAACGTTCCGGAATGACGGAGGCGGTGCTGCGAGGCTCAGCCGCGCGTGTCGGCCAGCGCGGCGTCGAAATCCGCCGGCAAGCCGATAGCGCGCGCGTCGAGGCCTTTGTCGATGCGCTTGATCAGGCCGGCTAGCACCTTGCCCGGGCCGCATTCGAGCACGCGCGCAGCGCCGCCGGCGGCCAGCGCCTGCACGCACTCGGTCCAGCGCACGGGCTGGAACAGCTGACGGCGCAGCGCGTCGCGGATCGCATCGACCGAGTCGTAGGCGCGCGCATCGGCGTTCTGCACGACCGGAATCGCCGGCAGCGACCACACGATCGACTGCATGCGCTCGGCCAGCCGCTGCGCCGCGTCCTGCATCAGCGCGCAGTGCGACGGCACGCTGACCGCGAGCTTGACCGACTTGCGCACGCCAAGCTCGGCGAGCCGCGCGATCGCGCGGTCCACGGCCGCTGCATGGCCGGCGATGACGACCTGGCCCGGCGAGTTGTAGTTGGCCGGCGCGACGACCTCGTCGCCGGCCACGTCGGCGCAGGCCTGCGCGATCTGCGCGTCGTCGCCGCCGAGGATCGCGGCCATCGCGCCGACGCCGGCCGGCACGGCGGCC
>NZ_JANFVR010000335.1 GCF_024609805.1 Tahibacter caeni
CGGCGGCGATCAGCCTGCCGCGGCGCTGTCGAGGCGCGGCGGCCGGCGCGGGCGCCGCGGGTACAGAAGCCACGGTTGCGGAAGCCGCCGGCGTATCGGCCGGCCCGGCGGCTTCGACCTCGGTCGGCGCGACCCAGCGATAGCCGAAGCGCGGCACCGTGCGCACGAAGGCCTGGTCGTCGCCGGCGTCGCCGATGGTCCGGCGCAGCTTGCGCATGAGCTGGCCGAGCTGGGCGTCGGTGACGTCGGCGCGGCCCCAGACCGCGGCGATGAGCTCGTCGCGGCCGACGGCACGGTCGCGGTGCTCGATCAGCCAGACCAGTCCGTCGAACACCTTCGGCGACAGGGTGCGCAGGACGCCGTCGGCGTGCAGCTCGCGTTTGGCGACATCCAGGCGGAACGTCGCGAAGCGGTAGACGGGGCGGCTCATGCGGGGCGAAGGCGTGCCTGCGGCGGTCGATCAGCGCCGAGTGTAGCCGCGCCGGCGGCCGGGTCCTGGTCCGCGCGTGCTCGTCGGGCGTGAGCGCGCCGGCTGCCGGGGATGCCGGTTCTGCGGTGGGCGGCCGGGAGCCGCGCCGGCGCGCGCCCCGCGCTGAGCGCGGCACGCCGGTTTCAGAGCAGCTGGTCGATGTCCCGCGGCCAGCTGTCGTGCAGCAGGCGCGACAGCGCGCGGTCGGCCAGCAGCTTGCCGTTGGTCTGGCAGCGCGCGCAGTAGTTCGCCTCGTTGTCGGCGTAGACGATGCGCTGCACCGGCGCACCGCAGACCGGGCAGGGCTTGCCGTAGCGGCCGTGCACGGCCATGGTGTCGTGGAACGCGGTGACTTTCTCCGGGAACGCCGCGCCGGCTTCCTCGCGCAGGCGCTGCGTCCATTCGCTCAGCACCTGTTTGGCCGCGTCGTGCAGCCGCGCTGCGTCGGCGGGGCCCAGCTTCGCGCCGAGCGCGAACGGCGACAGCTTCGCGCGGTGCAGGATCTCGTCGGAATAGCTGTTGCCGATGCCGCTGAACAGGCGCGGATCGGTCAGCGCGCGCTTGACCGTGTGATTGCCCTGGGCCAGGCGCGCGGCGAACTGCGCCGCATCGAGCGCGAACACGTCGAGGCCGCCGGGATCGAGCGCGGCCAGCGCGGCTTCGCCGACGACGTAGTGCAGCGACGCGCGCCGCTTGCTGCCGGCTTCGGTCAGGTACAGCACGCCGTCGTCGAACGCGAAGGAGGCCAACGTGATCCGGCCCGGCGCCTTCGCGCCGGCCTCGCGCCAGCGCAGGCGGCCGGCGATCATCAGGTGGATCACGAGAAAGCGCTCGTCCTCGAGCGCGATCACGATGCGCTTGCCGAGCCGGCGCAGCCCGGCCACGCGGCGCCCGGCGGCATCACCGAGCGGCGGCTCCACGGTGCGCAGCACGAACGGGCTCGCCAGGGTGATCTTCTGCAGGACATGGCCGACGAGGCGCCGTTCCAGGTGCTCGATATAGACCGTGATGTCGGGCAACTCGGGCATGCGCGGCGGGCTCCGGCGGCGGTGCCGCGGCACGATACCATCGCCGCTCCTGCCCGCGGAGCGTCCTCATGCACCGATTCGCCGCCGTCCTGCTCGCTGCCGTCGCGCTTCCGGTGTTCGCGCTGGAACCGAATGCGCAGCTCAAGTCCACGCCGCTGCTGAAAACCACGACGAGCTGGGACGGCAAGCCGCTGGCCTGGCCCGCGGGCCGGGCCGAAGTCACGGCGCTGCTGGTCGAGATCGCGCCGGGCGGCGAGACCGGCTGGCACCGGCATCCGGTGCCGTCGTTCGGCTACGTGCTCGAAGGCACGCTCGAAGTCAGCCTGGCCGACGGCCGGCGCAAGCGCCTGAACGCCGGCGAGGCCTTGGCCGAAGTCGTCGACACCGCGCACGACGGCCGCAACGTCGGCACGCAGCCGCTGAAGCTGCTGGTGTTCTACGCGGGCAGCGCCGGCACGGCGTTGACGCAGAAGGAAGCCGCGGCGCCGGCGCCGTAGCGGCCGCCACGCCGCATTCGCGGCGATGTGGACGATGTGCGCCGGTGGGGGAGTCGGCGCGCTCGCGCGTCTGCCTGGACGAACGTCATTGCACGAAAGGAATCCTCATGAAATCGAGACTGAGCCTGCTCGCCGCCGGACTGCTCGCCGCCACGGCGGCGCCGGCCATGTATCTGAACCCGCAGGGAAGCGGCCAGGTGCTTCTGTTCCCGTACTACAGCGTCAACGCGGGCCAGTCCACCCTGCTGTCGCTCGTCAACGGCAGCGAGCGCGCGAAGTACCTGCACGTGCAGTTCCGCGAGGGTTACAACGGCCGCAGCGTGCTCGATTTCAAGCTGGTTCTCGCACCCCACGACGCCTGGACCGCGACCGTGTTCACCACGGGTGGCGGCGCCGTGCTGATGACGCGCGACGAGAGCTGCACGGCGCCGGACAAGAACAGCTGGGCCGCGCCGTTCCCGGGCGGCGGCCATCAGCAGCCGTTCCTGCCGTATGCGTACATCGACGGTCGCGCCGACGGCGGGCCGACGACGATCGCCCGCACGCGCGAAGGCCTGTTCGAGATCGTCGAGGTGGCCGAGCTCAGCGGGCCGCTCGCCGATGCCGCGAGCGGAAGCCATCCGCCGAACTGCGCGCCGCTGCAGCTCATCGATCCGGCATCGCCTTACGTGCACCCGCCCGGCGGCGGGCTGTACGGTGATTTCGCGATCGTCGACGTCGCCGAAGGCACCTTGTTCGGCGGCCGCGCGACGGCCGTCGACGACTACTCGCAGATCGCGCTCGTCAGCGACACGGCGTCGCTGCTGGACTACCTGTCGATCGGCAACAGCCGCGCCGGCGAGGTCGATGCGGTCGTCGCGACCGGCAGCGGCCGCACCACGCTGACCTACGCGACGCAGGGCGCACTGAACTACGGCGGCATCAACGCGCTGTCGGCACTGCTGATGGCCGACAGCGTACAGGGCGCGATGAGCCGCGAGGCCGGCGTCGGCAGCCACACCGAATGGGTGCTCAGCGCGCCGACCAAATCCCCGTACACCGATCCGGAGCTGCTCGACCTGCCGTCGCCGGCCGCGGCCGCGATACCGCCGTTCGACGAAGTGTTCGGCCGCCAGCACGACGGCGCATCGTGCTCGTCGTATGTGGCCGCGGCCTACGATCGCGAAGGCCGCGCGGTCAGCTTCATCCAGGATCCCGAACTCGCCGTGGTCGATCCGCGCGCGCGGCCGCAGCATGCGCTGTGCTTCGCGGCCAACGTCGTGCATTTCTCCGATCTGCCGGCCGACGGCGCGACGCCGCTGCTCGGCTCGCTGCTCGGCAGCAAGCTCTGGAATCCGGCGCCGACGGTGGAGACGGCGAACGTGCGCCTGACCCTCGGCGCGCGCTCCGGCAGCGCCGTGCGCAACGTCCTGCCGGCCGGCCTGCGCGGCCCGGCCCTGCGCGGACTGCCGCTGATCGGCTTTGAAGCCGTGCGCTACGTCAACGGCAACGTCGCGCCCGGCGTGCTCGCGAACTACACGATGGCGGCGCCGCTGCGCGGCACGCCGGTCTGCGTCGATCCGCTCGGCGGCGGCGCGACCCCCTGTCGCTGAGCGCGGGCGGCCGGCGCCTCGCGCCGGCCGCGGCTCACGGTTCGGCCGGCGTGTTCAGCAGCCGCGCGTAGTCGCGCCGGTACGCAGCGGCGAGACGCTGCTTCTGCGTCGCCGTCAGCAGCTTGCCGGAGACCTGGAAGAACTTCGTTTCCTCTTCGCGCAGATGGTGATGCACTTTCGCCGACAGCTCGCGCGCGGTGGCCATCCAGCCGCGGCCGGACTTGCGCACGACCTGCAGGTCTTCGACGAGCTCGTCGAGCTGGTGGTGTTCGTGCAGCGCATGGCGCGACGCGTCGAGGCCGGCGTCGTGCATCAGCATCGGCACGTAGAGATAGCGCTCCTCGGCCGCTTCGTGCGCGGCGAGTTCCGCGCGCAGGCGGCTGAACAGCGCCGCGCGTGCGGCGGTTCCGGGGTGCGAGCGCAGCAGCCTGCGGCACAGCGAGCGCTGGATCGCATGGCTCTCGCGCAGAGCGTCGTAGATCGTCTCGTTCATCGCGGGGCTCCTGGCGGTGGCAAGGCGGGGGCTCAGCGCGGTCGGCGGCCGAAGCCGAACAGTTCGCGCAGCGGATGCGCGCGGCGTTCGATCAGCGCGCGCAGCAGTCCGGCGCCGAGCACGGAAAACGTGATCCCGTTGCCGCCGTAGGCCAGCGCGAACAGCACGCGGCGGCCGTACTGCGGATGCGGTCCGAACCAGGGCAGGCCGTCGCGCGTCTCGGCGAAGGTGCCGCCCCAGCAGAACGCCGGCTGCAGCGGCAACCGCGGGAACAGCGCCTGCGCGCGGTCGAGCAGGCGCAGCGCCTTGCGCGCGACGCGGCGGTCGCGCCGCGCCGGCAGATCCAGCGCGTCGTCCTCGCCGCCGACGATGACGCGGCCGTCGCGCGTGCAGCGCAGATAGAGATACGGACGCGAGGATTCCCACAGCAAGGTGCGGCGCAGCGGGCCCAGCGCGGCCGCGTCGACGGGTTCGGAAACGAACGCATAGCTGCTGCGGTTGCGCGCGACGTGCTCGCGCAGCCAGCGCTGGCTCGCGTAGCCGGCCGCGACGACGACGTGGCCGGCGCGCACGACCGCGCCGTGGCTGGTGTGCAGCCGCACGTCGCGGCGGCCGACTTCGATCCGTTCGACGCGGCTGCGCTCGTGGACTCCGTTGCCGTTGCGCCGCAGGCGCTGCAGCAGGCGGTTCGTCAGCCGGTACGGATCCAGCGCCGCCGCGGGCCGGTTGACGATGGCCGCGGCCGCGGCGAAGCCGTAGCGTTCGCGCAGGCGCGCCGCGTCCAGCCATTCGACGTCGAAGCCGTGGCGCTTGCGCAGCGCGAACTCGCGCGCGAGCCGCGCGGCATGGCCGGGCCGGCCGGCGTAGTAGACGCTGTCGCAGCGCTGCCAGCCCACGTCGCGGAACGCGCCGGCGATCTCGCCGAGCCGCGCGACGGCGTCGGCGCAGGCG
>NZ_JANFVR010000336.1 GCF_024609805.1 Tahibacter caeni
CGTGCCGGCTTGGTCCCGCGCGCGCGCCGCTGCGCGCGCGTCGTCGCGGCGTCGGCCAGCGCGCGGTGACGCGCTTCGGTGTCCTCGGCGCCGGACGCATGCAGGGCGAAGCGGGTCTGCGACCAGCGCCCGCGTTCTGGCAGTTCGCCGCGCGCTAGACCGGCGCCGAGCGCCTTGAGCCGGCCGCTCTCGGTCCAGGCCGCCTCCAGGCGCAGGAACGCGACGCGGTGCGCGGTCGCTGCGGCGAGCCACCGTTCCAGCGCGTCGGCCTGCTCAGCCGACCAGTCGCCGCCGTCGCGGCGGGCCAGCCAGGCCGCCGCGTCGTGCTCGATCTGTCTGCTGCCTGCATTCATGCGAATTCCTATTCCGTGACCACGCCGCGGCGCCGTGCGCCGGAAGCGGCGGCGGCGGGCGCGGCGGCCTGGCCGTGGTAGTGCTCGGCCAGCAGCCGCATGCCCTTGGCGATCTGCTTTTCCACGGCCTTCTCGCTGATGCCGAGCCGCGACGCGACTTCCTTCTGCGGCAGGTCCTCGACGCGGCGCAGCCAGACGATCTGGCGGCAGCGGTCGGGAAGCCGGTCCAGCGCCTCCGCCAGCCGCTTGAGGATCTGCCGCGCGCCGCAGCGCTGTTCCGGCGAGACCTCGTCTACCAAGACGTTCAAGGACTCGAAATCACCCGCCGGTTCGATCGAGACAACGCGGCCGCGGCGCAGCCGGTCGGTGATCAGGTGGCGCGCGGTCGCGAACAGGAAGGACTTGGGCTGCTGCGGCAGCGCCTTGGCCGCGGCCTCGTAGACGCGCACGTAGACCTCCTGGCGCAGGTCGTGCAGCTCGTCGGCGTGCGGCCAGCCGCGGCGCAGATACTGCGCGAGCGAGGCCTCGTGGACGAGGATTTCGCGGACGAACCAGGCGTCGAGAGCTTTGTCCATCGCGCGACGATAGCCGATCGCGCGGCCGCCGCACGGGTCGGTGGGCATGCCCATGGTCGCGTAGGGATGGCGCCGGCTGGTTCGTCTTCGATGGAATCCGTTCGCTGCCGGGGAGCACGATGCGCCTGACCTCGTTCCGCCACCTGCTCTGCGGCCTCGCGCTCGCCGGGTTCGTCTTCGCGACTGCGGCACCGGCGGCCGACGCCGCGCGCGACGGCTACACCTATTACGCGATCGGCGACTTGGCCAAGCCGCGGCCCGAACCGGTGCAGCCGGGCCTGATGCTCGTCGGCGGCGGCGACTGGCCCTACGACGCGTTCCGCTGGTTCGTCGCACGCGCCGGCCACGGCCGCATCGTGATCCTGCGCGCTTCCGGCGACGTCGAGGCGCAGAACGAGTTCTTCCACGACGTCGGCGGCATCACCGCGGCGCAGACGCTCGTGTTCACCGACCGCCGCGCCGCGAGCGACGCCGAAGTGCTGCGCATCGTGCGCGAAGCCGACGGCCTTTTTCTGGCCGGCGGCGACCAGTCCAACTATGTGCGCTTCTGGAAAGGCACGCCGCTGAATGCGGCAATCGATGCCCACGTGCGCGCGGGCAAGCCCATCGGCGGCACGAGCGCCGGCCTTGCCGTGCTCGGCGCGTACGCCTACGGCGCGATGGACGGCGGCAGCCTGACCTCGCCCGACGCGCTGGCCGAGCCGGCCGGCCCGGCCGTGACCCTGGTCGGCGATTTCCTGCACATGCCGTACCTCGAGCGCGTGATCACCGACAGCCATTTCGGCAAGCGCGAACGCCAGGGCCGCCTGATCACTTTCCTCGCGCGTCTGGCTCACGAACAGAAGCGCAGCGACCTCGTCGGTCTCGGCATCGACGAATACACGGCGCTGTGCATAGCCGGTGACGGCGAAGGCCGCGTGTTCAGCGGCAACGGCGGCCATGTCTGGCTGTTCCGGCCGCAGCGCTCGGCCGACGTCTATGCGGCCGGCAAGCCGCTGAGCTTTCGCGACGTGCCCGTGACCGGCATCGGCACGGACGGCCGGCTGCATCTGCGCGACTTCCGCGTCGAGCGGCCCGCGTTCGAGGCGCGCTACGACGTCGAGGCCGGACGTCTGAGCCGGCGCGCGCCCTGAGCCGGCCCGTTACCTGTTGCACGTGTCTGCCGGGCTGCTTTCCGTTTACCTGCGTGTTTCGCCGGTTCGGCCGGGCGCCGGCGGCGACGGCCGGCCCACTCGCTGCCGGATCGGCCGTGGCGACAATCGAATTCCGGCCGGCGCTCCCATGAATCGAGGATGCACATGAAGAACCTGTTTTCCGGCATCGCCGCGATGCCGCTGCTGATGGGTGCGTCGCTGGCGGGCGCGGCGGAAGCGCCGCCGGCCAGGACCGTGCTCGTGATCCACGGGGGCGCCGGCGTCGAGCGCGCGAGCCTGACGGCCGACGACGAAAAGGCCGCACGCGCCGCGCTCGAAGCGGCGCTGCGCGCCGGTCATGCGGAACTGGCCGCCGGCAAGCCCGCGCTCGACGCGGTCAGCGCGGCCATCGTCGTGCTCGAGGATTCGCCGCAGTTCAACGCGGGCCGCGGCGCCGTGTTCACCCACGACGGCAAGAACGAGCTCGACGCGGCGATCATGGACGGCGCCACGCGCCGCGCCGGCGCGATCGCCGGGGTGCAGCGCGTGAAGAACCCGATCGCGCTCGCGCGCGCGGTCATGGAGAAATCCCCGCACGTGATGCTGACCGGCACCGGCGCCGAGGCCTTCGCGCAGGGCATCGGCATGGCCCTCGTCGATCCGTCGTATTTCCGCATCGAGAAGCGCTGGCAGCAGCTGCAGAAGGCGCTGAAGGAAGAGCAGGACAAGAAGGCGCACGCCGACGTCGAGACGGCCAAGCACTTCGGCACGGTCGGCGCGGTCGCGCTCGACGCGAAGGGCCAGCTCGCGGCGGGTACGTCGACCGGCGGCATGACCAACAAGCGCTGGGGCCGCGTCGGCGACTCGCCGATCATCGGCGCCGGCACGTACGCGAACGCGAGCTGCGCGGTATCCGGCACCGGCTGGGGCGAGTTCTACATCCGCGCCGTCGCCGCGCACGACATCTGCGCGCGCGTGGAATACAAGGGCCAGTCCGTGCGCGAGGCCGCCGAGGCCGTCATCGACAAGGAAATTCCCGCCGCCGGCGGCGACGGCGGCGCGATCGCGCTGGACCGCAACGGCCGCTTCGCGACGCCGTTCAACACCGAAGGCATGTACCGCGGCTGGATCGGCGCCGACGGCGTCCCGCATGTCGCGATCTACAAGGACGACAAGCTGGCCGAGCCCTGACTGGCGCGCGGCGCCTCAGCCGGATTCGAACGACGACAGCCGCACGCCGTGTGCGGCAATCGCACGGCTGATTTCGTGCACCACGGGCTCGAGCTCCACGGCGCGCCGCTGCGGATCGCCGGAAAGTTCGTAGTAGATCGGCAGCACACCCTTGAAGTCGGACGGCAGCTTGATTTTTTCCTTGCGCGGAACCAGCAGCAGGGTGCGCTGGCGGCCCAGCCGCGACAGGAAAAAACCGAGTTCGAAAATCACGTTGTCACGCGGCGCCGCGCGCTGCCGGTGGCGCGAGCGCAGCAGATCGTCGGGCTGCGCGAACGCGATGCCGAAATCGGCGAGATGGACCTCGCGCTCGAGGTTTTCCAGCGGATAGCTGCCTGGCGGGAAGATCTGGTCGTCGCTCCAGAGCACCACGTTCGCTGCCTGTGCGCTCAGCCCGCTGCGTACAGCTTCGGCGGTTTCCTGCGCCTCCTGCGAGCAGATCAGGAACACGCGTGGCTGCGGGTTGGCGCGCTTGATGAACAGATTGCGGTGGGCGATGCGCGTGGCCAGTTCCTGGGCGAGCAACTCCCAGAGGCGGGAATGACGGTGGGCGATCTCGGCGAAGCGGCGCCCGCTGACCCGCAGCGCGACGACCGGCGTGTCGGCCTTGACCGTTGCGGCGCGCGGCAGGCGCGGATCGATCGCCGACATCTGGCCGACGGCGACGCCGGCCTCGCGCGGGTAAAGCCGTATGCCGTTGATGACGATCTGGACGCGGCCGGCGAGCAGAAAGAACAGGTCCTGTTCCGTCGTGCCCTGTTCCATCAGCAGCTGCCCCGGCAGGAATTCGACGAGATCGCCGACGGCGGCGAGTTCCGCGGCGGCGTCGCGATTGCCCTGCACGATGCGCTGGCCGAGCAGTGCGTCGACGACGTCCGCAGCGGACGCGAAGCGGTCTCTCATGGGCATTGCTCGGTTTCCCCTGGCGGCTGAGCGGCGGCGCCGGACTGCGGGCCCCGGCTCTCTCTGATGCGACGGCGGGCGCCCTCTCAGCGACGGGGGCGCGGTTTCAGCCCTTCACCAGTCCGAGCACGATCTCGATGAGGATCAGCACGACGATCGCGATTTCGAGCAGCTCGGCGCGGCGGCTGGAGGCCTCGTCGTAGAGGGCCGTGTAGGTGTCGCGCACGATCGACAGCTTGCGGTCGACCGCGGCTGCGACGGTCGGCACGCGGAACAAGGTCAGCGCCGCGGAATAGACGCGCGCGAGATAGACGTCCTCGGTGACCTGCAGCGCGTTGTCGATCCGTTCGGTCAGCTCGGTGACTTCGGCGACCTGGGTGTGCAGACGCCGCGCGAGATGCGCGAAATGGCGCGCGGCGAGCAGGCCGCGCGCGTGGCGTGCGCGCTCCACCTCGTGATACATCTGCGGCAGCTCGGCGTCGAGCAGCTCGTCGTAGTAGCGCAGCTCCAGCAGCTGCGCATTGGCCACTTCGAGCACGTCGGCGACGTCGGACTCGCCGCGCGGCTCGACGATGAGCGCGCGGTCCCAGGTCAGTATGACCAGGTCGTCGGCGTAGTAGGAGAAACGCTGGCGCAGCACGTCGGCGCGCGCGGACTCGGACAGCTCGCGCTCCTCGCCCGACAGCAGCGGCACCGGGTCGACGCGGGCGAGCAGCTCGCGCGCGCTCAGCGGCGCGTCGAACTCACGCACGACGATCAGCAGATAGTCCTCCTGCAGCCGTTCGCGCGCCGGCCGCGTGAGCGCCGGCGCCGCGCGCTGCACGACCTGATCGCAGAGCGCCGCCCACGGCG
>NZ_JANFVR010000337.1 GCF_024609805.1 Tahibacter caeni
CGGGCAGCGACGGCAGGTCGGCGGCGGCCGGCAGCGCGACGGCGGCGGCGGCGCTCGCCGCCAGCAGGGTCAGAAAGCGCCGGCGCGCCGGCGCGGCGGCCGGCGGCGCGGACGGAGCATTGCCTGACGTACTCATGGGTAGTCTCCGGATGTGGATGTGGATTCGCGCGGCGTCGCGGCCAGCCAGGCGGCCAGTTCGGCGATCGCCGCGTCGTCGAGATTACGCGCTATGCCGCGCATGATCAGCGCATTGCTGGTATCGACCTGACCGTCGTCGCGGTAGCGGCGCAGGCGCGCGGCGAGATAGTCGGCCGACTGCGCGGCCAGCGCCGGATAGTAGTCGTAGCGCGGCGCGGTGCCGTGCAGCGGATGACCCTGCGCGGTAGCGCCGTGGCAGCCCTGGCACGGCACGATGCCGCGTGCCGCGTCGCCGTCGCGGAACAGGCGCGCGCCGGGCAGGTCGGCCGCCGACGATACCGCCGGCGCGCTGCGCCGGCGCGAAGCGAAGTAGACGGCGATGTCGCGCAGGTCCGCGTCGCCGAGCGACTGCACCTGCGGCGTCATCGGCGACGCCGGATCGGCGCGGCGGCGAAAGCCCGCGAGGCTCTGATACAGATAGCCCGGATGCTGCGCGGCCAGCGCCGGAAACGCCGTCACGGCGGCGTTGCCTTCGGCGCCGTGGCAGGCGACGCAGACCGCGACCTTCGCCGCGCCGGCCGCCGCGTCGCCGGCGACGACCGGTGCATCGCGCAGGTCGACGAAGCCGCCGGCGCCCGCGAGCGGCGGCAGCGAGAACAGCAGCAGGGCGAGCACGCGTTTCATGGCCGGACTCCGATGGCGCGCGGCGCTTCGCGGCGCCGCCCGCGGGTTCAGTCGATGTCGAAGGACTGCAGGGTCACCGGCACTGGGTTCACGACGATGGTTCCGCTCATGGACTGGCCGTGCACGTCGCAGAAATAGTTGGCCGTGCCGGCGTCGGGAAACGCGACGGTCTGCTGCCACGTGCCGCCGCCCGGATCGCCGTTGCCGGCGCCGACGCCGTCGCAGCCGTTCGGCCCGCAGCGGAACGCGGTGACCGCGCCGGGGCTCGAGGAAACATTGTGGAATCCGCCGACCTGGCGAAATGTCACCGTGTCGCCGGCCGAGATCGTCAGCTGGTTCGGCGAATAGGCGTTCTGGCCGTCGGCGCCGACGATGACTTCATGGTCGGCGGCCTGCGCGAGGGACGGCAGCGCGAGGGTCAGCAGGAACAGCAAGGGTGCGGGTCGCATGGTTCTCTCTCTCCTTTCGAGGGTGTTCAGTCGTCTGCGGGGAACAGGTCGGTGCCTGCGTCTGCGCGCCCCGCGCCGCGCTACAACCTCAGATCGAGCAGTACGCCGATCAGGTTGGTGGTGTAGCCGCTCGGACCGCCGTCGCTGTAGACGCGGTGGTCGATGACGCGGCCGGTGTCCAGGCCCAGGTAGTGCCAGTCGTCGATGCGCCCGCGCTCGAACAGGTCGAACACGCGCAGCGCGACGCGCGGCGTCAGCGCGATGCTCGCGCCGAGGCTCAGGCTGTCGACGCGGTAGCGCATGGCCGGAAACTCGCCGCTGTCGCCGCCCGTGAGTCCGTCGGCGAAATAGGCGAGCGCGACCGGCGAGGCGAAGCGATAACTGGTCAGTCCTCGCGCGTCGACGAGGTTCCAGTTCAGGTCCAGCCGCACCGGTCCGAAGCCCTGTTCGATACTCGCGCCGGCATTGCGATTGCGCTGCTTGTCATAGGCCCACCAGCGGCCGTTCAACGGATAGTCGGGACCGCCGAGGCTGCCATCGGGACCGAACACGACGTCGGCGACGTTGGCCATGCGCAGGCGCGCGCGGTCGGCGCCGTAGTGGATGCTCGCGCGGGTCTGCGGCGACGGCTGCCATTCCCACTGCACCGTCGCGCCGCTGCGGTCGTAGACCTGGCGGCCGATGACCGCGTCGTAGTCGTTCCAGTCGCCCTGCAGGCCGGCGCTGAGGCTGGCCGTGTCGCCGAGCGCCACCGTCGCCGACAGGTTCGCCTTGTGCTCGCGCCGGTCGGCCAGGTCGTATTTGCGCAGCGCATCGACCGTGAACGCCGGCACGCCGCCGGCGGGCGCTACGAAGCCCGGCAGGCTGACCGAATACGCGAACCAGTACGGATCGGACACGTAGTCGTCGCCGTCGCGATCGATCACGGCAAAGCTCGCGCGCAGGGTCAGTCCTTCGACATGGCGATCGACATAGGCAAGCTTGACGCTGTCATCCGTGACGCGGCTTCGCTCGCGATTCGTGGGTTCGTCGCGGCGCGTGGACAGGGTCAGGCTCAGACTCCGCCGCTCGGCCAGCTGCCAGTCGGCACCGAGTTCGGCGCCGTAGTCCTGCCGGTCCAGCGGCAGGCTGCGCACGCGCGTGATGGCCGACGGCGCCGTCAGCGGGTTCCAGGTGCCCAGCGCACCGGGCTGGATGCTGGCCTGTGCGCCGTTCTCGGTGATGTAGCCGTAGTCGCCGGTCAGCGGGTTGTAGGCCAGGTACGCGTTGCGATAGTCCTCGCGGCGGAAATCCAGCTTGCCGCGCAGGCTCAGCGCCGGCAGCGGCTGCACGCTCACGTGCGTGTCGAACGCGTACGTGTCGATGCGCAGGTCCGCGCTCGCGCGCGACAGCGCCGCCGGCGTGTTCCAGTCGGCGCAGGCGTGCAGGAACGGATTGGCCGGACCCGGCACGCCGCTGCCGTCGCTGTCGACGCCGAACGTTCCGGCGCAGTCGATCGGCGCGATCAGATCGTCGTCCTGGCGCATGCGGCCGGCCGCGGCGCTGACGCCGAGCTCGCCGTTCCACGGCAGCCGGCGCATGAACGTCGCACGCAGGTTGTGGTAGTCGTTGTCGGGTTCCAGCGCGAACTGGCCTTGGTAGATCGGCGCGGACGTCGTGCCGGGCCGCGTCGGCGTCAGCGCGAACGGACTCTCGAAGCGCAGGCGCCGGTAGCGGTCGCGATAGAACGAACCGTCGTAGGCGAAATCCATGCGCCAGCGGTCGCCGGCATAGCGGATGCCCGCGGCGAGGTTGACCGTCGCGTCCTCGACCGGGCGCACGGTTTCGAGCACGCCGGCGTTTCCCGGAAAAAGGAAATTGTAGAAAAACGCGCCGCCGAACGGACGCGCACCGGAACGGCGTTCCTCGCTGACCGCCGCACGCGCGATCCAGCGCGGCGTCAGGTACGCATCGAGGCCGAGGCCGGTCCTGCTGCGCACGACCTGCAGCCGCTGCGGCGCGACACCGTCGACCGCAGCGGCGACCGCAGCGCTGTCGCTCGCGCCGGGCGCGAGACTCGGCAGCAGCCGCAGATCGTTCGTGCCGACGCCGTTCCAGATCGGCCGCGCCGAGTCGCTGACGACGTTGGGCATTTCGCGCAGCAGGGCCTGCACCTTGTAGCTGCCGGCGCGGCCGAACGCGGCTTCGATGAAACCGTCGTCGCTGCCGAGGCGGCTCGCGCGCAGCTCCGCGTAGCTGCCGTCGGCGGGCCGGCGCAGCGCGATCTCGAGCAGGCCCAGAACCAGGCCGCTGTCCCAGCGCACGTAGCGGTTCCACAGCGCGTTGTCCTCGTCGCCGTTCACGACTACCCCGCCGAGCTGCATGCGGCCGTCGTAGATCCACTCGCCGAGCTCCTCCACGGTGGGCGGCTCCAGCGGACAGCCGTACAGATGGCCGGCCGGCGAGCGGCGCTGGCCGGGGCGCAGCCAGCTCGTGCCGCGCGCGTCGGGCGCTGCATCGGCGAGACCGTTCGCGAGCAGGGCGTTGCCCGGCGCGAGATCGACGCCGTCGCCGCTGTCGGCGGCGGCGGGCGCCGCCGGCGCGAACGCAAGGGCCAGCGGCAGAGCCGCGCGAGCGAACCGGTGCGGGCGCATCGCGTTCTCCTGCGTCACTCGTGGAATTTCGGGCCCGACGGCGCGTTCGAGCCGTGCACCTGCGCGTGGCAGGTCAGGCAGGCACGGCCGATCAGGCGTTCGTCCGGATGGCTGCCGTTGGCCAGCGATGCCGGCGTCTGCAGGTCGTTCGGATGACCGAGCTGGCTGTGGCATTGCTGGCACAGCAGCGGCACCGGCGCGACGAGCAGCGCATGCTGGTTGGAGCCGTGCGGCGTATGGCAGTTCAGGCAGCTCTCGCGCACCGGCGCGTGCTCGAACAGGAACGGGCCGCGCTTCTCCGCATGGCAGCCGTAGCAGGTCTCGTTGACGCTCGCGGTCTTCAGCAGCGGCTGCGTCAAGGTGCCGTGCGGGTTGTGGCAGTCGGCGCAGCTCATCTGCCCTTCGGCCAGCGGCATGTGCGAACGGCGGCCGAACTGCTGGCGCACGTCCTGGTGGCATTGGGCGCAGGTGTCGTTGATCGAGCGCCGCGCGAGCAGGCCCTGGCCGGAGAAATTCGCCATAGGGTTGTGGCAGTCGCTGCACGACAGCGCGTTGCGCTGGTGCACCGAGCCGGCCCAGTGCTCGCGCGCGCCGCCCTGGTGGCAGCCCAGGCAGACGTCGGTCTGCTGCGCGACGGGCGTGGCCGAACCCCGCGTATAACCGATGATCAGGCCTTTGCCGGCCGGATTGCGTGCGTGCAGCGAGCCCGGGCCGTGGCAGCTCTCGCAGACCGGCACGGACGGATCGGCCTTGGCCGCCGCATGCAGGCCCAGCGCATGCAGCGTGTGCGTGAAGTGCTCGCTCTCTAGCTGGTGGCAGGCGATGCAGGTCTTTTCGCCGACCGGCTCGGCGCCGGCGGCCAGCGGATTGGCGGCGACGCGCGCGAGCGCGAAGCCCGGCGCGGCGAGGAAGCGCCTCGCATCGTCGCCGACCTGGCCGTTCGCGAAATCCGACGCCGGCAGGCTGCGCGCGAAGTCCTCGCGCGTCTGCTGCGCGAATGCCGGCATGAGCGCCGTCGCGACGAGCAGCAGCAGTGCGCCTGCCCACATCCCTGCGAGCCTGGCCGCGCGCGCGACCATGTTCAGCCTCCGCGCGCCGCGGCCGGCGTGCC
>NZ_JANFVR010000338.1 GCF_024609805.1 Tahibacter caeni
GTCTCGCCGTCGGGTACGCCGGGCGGCGGCGGCCGGTACGCGAGCGGCGCGTCGTCGGGCAGCGCGGCGAGCGTCCAGTCCGCGCCGTCGCCGCGGCGATCCAGGCGCTGGTAATGGCGATGACGCCCGGCCGGCGTGTCGGTCGGCAGCACGCTGCCGGCCTCGTGGAAGAACACCGTCTGCGGCCGTCCTTCGTGGACCGGCAGCAGGTTGCCGTAGAACACCGACACGTCGTGCACGCGCGCCGGACAGAACGTCGTGAAGCTGTAGTCGAAGCGCAGCGCGTCGTCGTCGCGCCAGTTCACGCGCACGAGCCAGGTCGAGGCGACCGGGTCGAACAGGGAGACCGCCGCGCCGTCGCCGTGCCCCGCGACCAGCCGCAGCAGCTGGCGCTTGCGCGGATTGCGGCCCGGCAGCGTGCCGGTCAGCGGGTTCAGCGCCTCGGCGATCGCGAGTTCGCGCCAGACGCCGTCGCGTACGAGGTCGCGCAGCGCGTCGGCGGCGGCCTGGTCCGGCAGGCCGTCGAACGGCAGCAGGTCGGCGCCGGTGCTGCCGGCCGCGAGCGCCGGCCGCGCGTCGCCCCAGGTATGCAGGCGCAGCCGGTTGAGCAGCGGATCGAGCCGCTGGCGCTGCGCCGGTTCGAGAACGTTCTGCCGCGACGCGAACCAGACCGCGTCGGCGCGCGCCGCGTCGGCCTCGGTGCGCACGACCAGTTCCTGATCGTCGAGCGTGAACGGCGCCGCGCCGGCGAGCACGTCGACCGCGAGCCAGGTGCCGGCCTGGTTGCCTTCGTGCACGTGATAGTCGACGAGGCGCGCGTGCCGCGCGAGCGACACGCGCTTGCGCGTGGTCGCGAGATAGGCCTCGGCCATCACGCGGTCCTGGTAGTCCGACAGCTCGTCCGCGGCGGCGGCGAACAGGTCGATCAGGGTCTGGTCGAGGTCGGCCTCGCTCGTGCTCGCCCAGCCCGGCACGCGGTCGGCCATCGCGACCATCACGGTGTGGCGGAACGAGTCGTAGTCCTTGGCCAGGTAGTCGATGCCGGGTGCGGGCGCGGCCGGCGCGCCGGGCAGGGCGGGCGCGCAGTCGTTCGTGAAGCAGCCGGGGCGGAACTTGAAACCGATCGAGGCGAAGAACGGATCGATCTGCGCGGCGTCCCAGACCAGCTCGATCGTGTAGGTCGAGTAGTCGCCGACCGGCGCGACGCGCAGGCGCAGCCGCGTCGCGTCGATCGCCGACACGCCGGTCACGTGCACCTGTCCGGCCGCGTTGCCGGCCGGGACGCGCGTGCCGCCGTGAAGGCGGAAGACCTGGCGCGCGCGCACCGGGTCGCCGCCGATCTCGGCGAGGATGGCCGCCAGGTGCAGGCCGTTCCAGAAGCGCAGCTCGACGTCGGCGAAGCCGGCGCCGAGGGTCACGAGCGCGAGGCGCAGGCCGTCGACGCCGTGGTCGGCGAGCCGGTCGGCGCGGTCGTCGACGAGATCCCGGAACTCGATCGCGCTCATCGTCCGTCCTCCGTCACTGCGACTTGCGCTGGAACTTCACGACGCGCGTGTCGGCGCTGCCGGCCGGGCGGTAGCGCACGATCACTTCGAGCACGGCCGCAGGATCGTCGAACACTACGTCGATGAACTCGACCGTGAGCCGGTGCCCGAGCCAGCGCGACAGCCCGTTCGTGATGCGCGCCTTGACGACGCCGCGCAGCGTTTCCGACGCCGGCTCGAACACGAGCCGCTTCACGCCGCCGCCGAATTCGGGCAGGAACAGCCGTTCGCCCGGCGCGGTCAGCAGCAGCTGCAGCAGCTCGTCGCGCACGTGCGCGGCCTCGTCGGCCGGCGCGGCCGTGCGGCCGTCGCCGCCGATGCGGAACGGAAACGCGAGATGCCTGCCGTTCGCTGGCGCCATGTCATATCCCCTGTGCGCGCTGCTGCGTCTGTACGACGACGGCCGGCCCCTGCGGCGCCTGCGCGGCGTTGAGGCACAGCCCGACGCTGGTCTGCAGCAGTACCGGCACGCCGCGCAGCGCCGTCTGCGCCGCGCCGCTGAGCCAGCGGATCGTCGTGCACGGCGACGGCGCGGCCGGCGCGAACGGGCAGCCGACGACGACGTGCACGTCGGTCAGCAGCAGCATCGGCGCACCGTCGACGCAGGCCTCGGTGTTGCTGGTCGCGAGCACGGCCTGTCCGCCGTGCGGGCACATGACGGTGCTCGTGGTTGTCAGGATCGGAATCACGGCGGCACTCCGAACGCCATTGCGCCGTTGACGAGGCTGACGCCGGCCAGCCCGACCTTGATCAGCCCGTTGTTCAGCGAGATGTCGCTCTGGCCGACGACGAGCGTGCAGGCGCCGCAGGTCAGCGCGATCTCGCTGCCGGAGATCACGATCTCCGGGCCGCTGCCGTGCGTGATGCGGATCTCGCCGGCGTCGTCGTCGACGACGATGCGATGGCCTTTCTCCGACACGAGCACGCGCACGCGATCGCCCTGCGGGTTCGGCCGCTGGCCCTTCGCCCACCAGGCGCCGGACCAGATCGGACTGTCGAGGCGGCCGGCTTCGAACTCGATCCAGACGCCGGAGCCGACCTTCGGCAGCAGCACGAGGCCGTGGCCGTCGCCGGCGAACGGCGCGGCCGGCAGCGCCCAGCCGCAGGGCGCGTCGCCGAGCACGGCCGGCACCTTGGCGCGGACGCGGCAGCGGTTCTCCGGATCGGCGATGTCCTCGACGATGCCGCGGTACTTCCCGTAATAGCTCGACCCGGCGCGCTCGGCGAGGCGTTCGACGGTCTGTTCGAGGAGGTCCATCAGAAGATCCCCACGTTGGCGGACACCGCGAGCTTCACGCCGCCGCCGAGCGCCTCGGCGACCGGCGCGGCCGACACCGCCGTCGCGGAATCGGTCTTCGCTTCGAGCTCCTGCGTCCATTGCGACGGCGTGATGCGGTGCGTGACGCGCGTGATCAGATAGTCGCCGCTGTACGGCGTCGCGCCGGCGTCGACGCGCACCTTGCGGTACGGCGACAGCACGCTCGTGTAGCAGCCCGGCAGCACGCGGCTCGACAGCCGGTAGACGTAGGAGCGCCGGCGCGTCTGCGCGTCGGCCGCCGCGCCGGGGTCTTCGCGCGTGTTCTCGTACGGATGCAGCAGGCGCCGCGGCGTGAGGTCCACCGGCAGCGCCGGCAGCTCGCGCATGAGGCCGAGGTCCTCGGCGCTCGCCTCCAGCGTCGTCACGCCCTGGTCGTCGACGCGCAGCACGGCGGCCTGCGTGCGCTCGGCGCCGTCGGGGTCCTGCGCGATCGTCGCATTGGCGAGGTTGCGCCTGCCGCCGACCAGCACGAGCGGCGGCAGGTCGCTCGCGCCTTCGGGGTCGCGCAGGAAGCAGCCGACGCTCGCGCCGCGTTCGGCGCCCGGCAGCACGTAGGCATGGCGGTCGTTCGCCTGCGCGAGCTCGCGCAGGAACTGCAGCGCCGTGCCGCGCCGTGCCGTGGTCTTCGGCGTCGCCGTCGTCGCGTCGATGCGCAGCGAGCGGATCTGCGCGAAGCCGCCGAACAGTTCCTCGGCGATCGAGGAGTCGGTGCGGTATTCGTAGGGCGGTCCCGTCGCCTCGTCGACGTTCATGAAGGCGCTGTCGTCGCGCACGACCAGCGAGGCGGTGCTGTGGCCCGGCTGCGCGTCGAGGCCCGCGTCGATCGCGACGAGCGGCCCGTCGATCAGCGGCGCGAAGCGGCCGTCGCCGCCGTCGAGCTCGATGCGCACGCGCGAGAACGGCTGCGCGCGGTCGCCGGGCCAGTGCAGCCAGCGGCCGCCCGCGTCGAGGCACAGCGCCAGCCGCACGTGTGCTTCCCAGAACGCGTCCATTTCCTGCACGACGTCGATCTCCTCGACCCGGCGCAGCTCGTCTTCGCTCGCGGCGCGGTCGCCGAACCAGATGCGGAAGCGCGGTGCCGGCATCTCAGCGCTCCGGCAGGTCGAGCGTGCCGCCCGGCGTCGCGACGAGCGTGCGGCCGTCGAGCGCCGTGTTCGCGTCGGCGACGTGCCAGAACTGCGTCGCGTCGCCGGCGGCATGCGCGTAGAGATCGAGCCGGTCGCCTTCCTCGACGACGTGCGGCGTGCCGGCGACCGGCGTGAGCCTTCGCAGCTTCAGCGCCGTCACGCGTTCGCCGGTCGACGTCGTCGTTTCGACGACGGCCACGTTGCTGTAGCGAGAATTGGCGAGAAACATGGCGGCTCCTAGATCGGGATCAGGTCGACGATCTGCTCGGCCGTGTTCGCGAGGTTCGCGACGGCCTGAGCCTCCTTCGCGATCGACGAGTACATCAGCGCGCCCTTGGCGAGCGCGTCGTCGGAACAGTCGTCGACGGCGATCACGGACAGCGACAGGTCGACTTCGGCGCGGATAGGATTCAGCAGCGGGTCGTACTCGAGCTCGGCGATCGTCATCGAGTCGATCGTCACCGGCAGCACGCGCGTGGCGCCCCAGATGAACAGGATGCGCGGATAGGTCTCGCGCGGTATCGGCTGGGCCGGCTCGGCCTTCTTCGCGCCGAGCGCATCGCCGATCGCGTCGATGACGGCGCCGACGAGCCCGTCCTTGCCGGCCGGCATGACCATCTTCTCGAGCGCGGCGAGCTGCGGGCCGATGCCGAACAGCTTCGCGATCGCCTTGTCCTCGTCGAGCAGGTTGGCCGCGGAGAAGTGGGCCTTGAAGCCGATCTTCTCGAACGTCTTCTCGCCGGCCTGCGTCGTTTCGCGCTGCGTCGCGCCGCTGGGGCGCGGCGGAATCTGCAGGGTGCGCGACAGCGATTCCGGATTGAACTGGAAGATCACCACGTTCGGGATCGGCCCGACGAGGCCGGCGCCGTACTCGATCAGCGCGCCGCGCAGCAGGATCACGACGGCTTCCCCGCGGCGTCGGCGACGCGCTGCGCGATGCGCTGCGCGAGCGGCTGCGCCTCGGGCGCCGCCGTGGTTTCGAGGCTTCCCGCGTCGAGCCGGTCCGCCG